>NZ_JBIBKS010000001.1:0-302664 GCF_042959345.1 Streptomyces sp. NPDC007905
GCCCGTCGAATACGAAGCCAACTACTACACCGAACTCACGAAACCCCAGGTCACAACCACAGTCTGAGATCTCTACCGAACCCGGGGCGGTTCAGATAGCGGATGGACTGGTTCTGGTGGGTTCTCATCGCCTTTTGGACGGGTGGCTTCGCGTGGGCAGCTGACACCGTGCGCACCGCACTGCGCAATCGGCATGAGCGCAAGGTGCAGTTGCTGGAGGCGGCGAGACAGGAACGTTTGGCCGTCGAAGCAGCGAACAGGTCTCCGGAGCCAGTGTGCGGATGCACGCACCATCTCGCCAAACACGACAAGCAGGGCCAGTGCCACGAGCGCGTCGAGGTGCCAGCGGCCTGGGATGAGAACAAGAAGCCGCTGCGTTACGAGGCTGGTCAGTGCAACTGCCAGCAGTATGTGGGACCGCAGCCTCTGTCACAGGTGTTTGCGGAGGACCTGACAGATCTCGCCTGACCAGGATGGCGAGGCCACTCTCCGTACATGACACTGGGGACAGTTGATCGCCAGTACGATGGGGGATTCCCGGCGGCTCTCTTCGTTCTCTATTACGTCCACGCCGAAGCGGTCCTGTCCGCCCTGCTGGAGGGCCGTCCCGCCGGACTGACCGTCGTCCAGCTCATGGCGGCGACCGAGCGCACCCGCGCGCAGGTCCCCACCGGCCTCGGTCATCTGCGCAAGGTCGCCGCCGCGAAGGGCCTGCCGCCGATCACCTGGGACAGGACCTGGGGATACCGGATGCTGGAGGACGCGCCGGGCGTCTGGATCGGCTACGAGCGGGCGTTCTTCGAGTCCACCCACCACCGGATCGTCAACTTCATCAAAGGCATCCTCCTGGCGCACCGGAAGAAGAGGCCCGACGACCCCTACATCCGCACGGTCAGGGCGCAGATGGGCGCGATCGAGTCGACCCTGCACCTCCTCGCCAACCTGGAGTGACCTGTCCGCAGGAAGGCGACGGGCCGCGATCGCCCCGCAGTTGGCTCCCCGCACAGGTCGCGGCCCGACACCCCGGTCATGTCCCTGGACCTGCCCCGCTACCGCTACCCGTCCGACACCAGTGACCTCGAATGGTTCCTCCTGGAACGGCTGTTGCCGGTTCCCGCCTGCCAGACCGCCAGGGGCGGGGCCATCGCGGGAGCCCGGGGCCGGCTGGAGGAGCAACTGCTGGCTCTGGCGTCGGCGGTGCGGCCACGCTGATCGACATCGAGGGCTCGATGTACTTCGACGTTCCCCCTCCGTCGACCACGGCCACCTTGCCGTACGTAGCGGCGCGATGACGCCGCATCGCATCCAGCGCCTCCCCGAGCCGCTCCATCACCGGGGCAGCCGCGCGTCGATCGCGTACGAGTAGTGCCTCCAGGCTCTCGCCCGGGCAGTCCTCGACGATCGCGAGGTCGGCCGGGCAAGCGGCGCGGTCGCGGTCGACGAAGAAGATCGCCGGGACGCGGACGCCGAGCGCGTCCAGCCGCGCGTGTGCTGCCTCGAACACGTCGAGCCCGAGACCGGGCGAGAATGGGTCGGTGATGTCGTCGTCGCCCGCGGCCGCCGGCCAGTAGTTCTCGGCGTCCCACAGGTAGGCGATCACTGTCGTCTCATCGTCCATCACCAGGCGGTACACGCCCTTTTTACTACCGCCCGCAACCCGCTCAACCGCCTGCAGCCGCCGCCCGCCACCCAGCGCAGCCCTCCCCGCACTCGCCAACTTCTCCCGCGTCATTGCCCCGGGCGCCATGTTCTGAACCGCCTCTCCGCCACGACAACCCGCGCACCCTACGGGACCATTGACGCGGAGGCGATTGCTTTATCCCCCCGTCCCAGGACGTCCCCCCGTCTCAGGACGCCCGACGAGTTTCGACGGACGGCACCCGCTGAAGCAGCCGAGTCGTGTCGGCGGCTCGCGGCGGGGCTGTCCCCAGGTTCCAAGATCGCTTGACCTTGCCCCAGAGGGAAGGACGACAGTGTCTCCATGGACCACATAGCGGGCGGTGTGTGCCGGCCAGGCAGGACGGAGAAGGGGACTTCGCGTGACCGCTACCTGCGTCATTCTCAATATCGGAGGCGTGCTGTAGATCACGCCGGCAACGAGATGGGAGCAACAGCGGGAAGAGCGGCTGGAACTGCCGCTGGGCACCGTGAATGAGCGGATGCACGACGTGTGGCGTGCCGGAAGCATCGGAAGCATCAGCGAACGAGACGTGCACGAGCAGGTGTCAGCACGCTTGGATCTCGACGCGCCCCAGGTAGAAGTGATCCAGGCCGAGGCCGTGCTTGAGTTCCCGGTAGTCGTGCTCGATCCGCCGGCGGATCTTGGCCAGACGGGCCAGTTCGGCCGGCGGGTGTGGGCGGGCAGGCTGGACAGCCAGCAGTCGGTGGGTGCTTCGGCGCCTTCGGGCCATTCGACCAGCAGCGTGACCTCGGGCAGGACACCGTCCCAGCAGCCGTCCTGCGCGGTGGCGGCGACCTGGGCCAGGCGGCGGGCCCGGACCCTGATGGGGATTCGTGAAAATGGCTCTGTCCGCTCTTTCGTGAAGCCCTGAGCCGTGGCTGGACGTGGGGTCTGCCCTACCTCGTGCCCGGGGGCTTGTCGGAGTGCCTGAGGCCAGCCGTGCATGATCCCCTGTTCACACGTGAACCGAGCAAGAGAGGTGGATAGTTGAAGACTCGGATCGGATACGCCGCGTGGGTCGCAGGTGTGGCGCAGTTCTTTGTGGCTCACGTGATCGTCGAGTCGGCCTGGGCCAGACCATACAGTTGGGCACGGAACAACATCAGCGACTTAGGTAACGCTCACTGCGCCATGCAGTCGGAACCCGAACCCCGTTATATCTGCTCCCCCGAACATGGCCTGATGAATGCCTCGTTCATCACTTTGGGAGTGCTCCTCGCCATCGGTGTTTTCTTCACCGGCGCTGCGTGGCGCAGAGGCGCGACCGCGCTCGTGGTCCGGGGGTTGCTGGTCTGCGCCGGCGTGGGATTCGTATTGGCCGGGCTGGCGCCTGCGGACGTCCACGAGAACCAGCATGTCCTGGGTGCGCTGCTCATCATGGTCATGGGCAACATCGGTCTTGGGCTGGCGGGCGTCGGCCTGGCGGACGATGTGCGGGGTCCGCTGCGCTGGGCGACCAGCCTGCTAGGAGTAACAGCGATCATGGCCTTCGGGCTCTTCCTCTTCCACCGCTATCTCGGACTCGGGATGGGCGGCATGGAGCGGGTGGCGGCATTTCCCCTCTTGGCATGGGCATTGGCAGCCGGAGTTCGTGGTCTGTTCCACAAGGCGGCTCGCACGCAGGATGCGCCGCCAAGAAGGCATGGCGCGCAGGCCGCTCGCAGCTGATGCTGCTTCCTACGGTCGGCTCGTTCGCGGTCTGGTGCGGTCATGGTTGAGTGAGGATTCTGGCGCGAAGGAGCGCGAAGGAGGCCCTGCCGTACATGGCACGCTTGAGCGTTTTCACGCGGTTCACGCGTCCTTCGACCACACCGGAGCTCCACCGGAGGGTGAGTCCGGCAGTGACCGCGTCGGGCGCCGATGTCGAAGCCTTCGCAGTCACCGTAGAGCTGTTCGAGAGCTACTTGGAGACAACCTCATGACGACGACCAGCGGAAGGGGCGACCGCCTTCCCGCATCCCTGCGCACCGAGGCACTCGAGCAGTTGCTCACCGAGCGGGGCCTGATCGACCCGAAGGCTATGGACGGGATCATCACCACCTACGAGACCAACGTGGGCCCGCTCAACGGCGCCAAGGTCGTCGCCAATGCGTGGACCGACCCGGGGTATCGACGGCGGCTGCTCGAGGCACGGGCGCCTACACCGGAATCGGCGGCTGCGTGCATACCGTCCCCGTCGGCACAACGGAGAGACACGTAACCTTCCACATCAACCGCTGACCCTGGAAAGAGCCAGGGCTTTATCAGCTCCCGCCCAGAAGCCGTTGAGTGAATCCGGCGGAATGCGCGGGCGGGGGCGAACTTTCAGCGCAGTTTCCGACGGCGTCATGAGCAGGTGGCGCCCAGGATCACAACAGAGCCGTTCTATGGCCGCCACGACACCGACCCCGGCGTCGTCCCAGGACCGTCCTTCATGACGGGACTCGTCTTCCGCCCCTGCCGCCAGTACGCGCGGCTCGAAGTGTCACGACCATCGTCCTCCACCCACCCGGACGTTGCCGAACTGGCCGCCGCATCGCCAACTGAACAGCGCGGGACGCGACCGACGCCGAGGCGCTGCGGTCTTGCGACACGTGATGTCCCCCGCCGGCCGGTCGCCGACGGGGGACATACGGGGCGAGGGAGTCAGGCGTGCCGTCGGGTCCACAGCGGGGTGACGAACGCGATGAGGAGGGCCGCGACTCCCACCTGGAAGATGTGGCGGATCCAGTCGATGCCGCTGGTGTCACTTACGCCAAAGGCGCTGGCGAGCGCATTGCCTGCGATCCCCCCGACGACACCAAGGATGACCGTCAGCCACAACGGGATGGGCTGGCGCCCGGGAATGACCAGCTTGGCCAGCAGACCGATGATGAGTCCCGCGATGATGGCCCACAAGAACGACACGACTTCTCCTCTCAGAGTGCACCAGCGTTTCGATACATCCCCACGTGCCCGGGAGCCGCCGCGCTACGCCTGCTCCGCGCAAGGCCGTTCGAGCAGCAACCGAACCTGCGCGACCGCTGCCGACGGGCAAGTCGCCAACCGATGTCCGCGGCCATGCCCAGGCGCCGGAACGTTGACGTCATGGGGCGTCGCCGACGGTCGGTGGCAGCGGCCCCACCGCCGCCAGTGCTCCCGCTGTACTTGCCGCGAGCGGCCGCTGCCGTCCCGCGAGCCGCAAAACAGGCCGTGGACGCACGGAGCTGACCGAACGGAAGGAGAACAGCGTCGCCAAACGTGGCTTCGTTCCCGAAGGTTTACCGTCCGCCGCATCCTGGCCTCGGTCATGGACGATGCCGAGCGGTGGGCTGCGATCGAGGACGCCCCCTGCGACCCGCGCACCGGTGCGGGGCGGTGGTGGCGATGATCGCGCCGTCGGGACGGTCCGGAGTGGGCTGGGCCGCGTACTGGCTGTGCGCCGTGGCCCAGGTCTCCTGGCGCGCGACGGCCAGGGCTGCAGCCAGATCCAGATCGAGGACGGCGATGGCTGGCATCGAGGCCGGATGCTGGGCGGTGTCGGGCCGGGCACGGTCGGCGTA
Source organism: Streptomyces sp. NPDC007905 (assembly GCF_042959345.1). Taxonomy (NCBI): domain Bacteria; kingdom Bacillati; phylum Actinomycetota; class Actinomycetes; order Kitasatosporales; family Streptomycetaceae; genus Streptomyces; species Streptomyces sp. NPDC007905. Next base: position 5,203 of record NZ_JBIBKS010000001.1, read on the forward strand.
CACCCGGCTGGCGCGCACTCGGCCGGAGACGATGCCGCAGAAGATGCGGGCCGGGTCTGTGGCGAACAACCCCATAGGGTCAGCGTGCGGCATCGGCTCGTCCTCCGCCGTAAGGATCCTCTTCACATCCCCTTCGTCATGGCCGGGGCCACTCCGCGCGGCGGGGCTCCGCCCCGGGGGGTGCCGCGATCGCGTGGCCTGCCAGCGCGGTGCGCCGGCGACGGGCAACCTCCGCGAGATCATGAACGCGATCCTGTACGTGGACCGCACCGGGGTGCAGAGCCGTAGCAGGTCTCACAGGGCGGGAAGCCATGCGGCTGGTAACGCCACTGTTCCGTATCCGACTGATCTGTCCGACGCCCGCCGCGAGTGACCCGGGCACGCTTCGGACACAACCCCGGGGGAACTCGTCCTGGCATGATCCAGAGCATTGTGCGCGGTGGCGCGGCGGGCGCCGCCGGAACAACCGTCCTCAACGCTGTGACGTACGCCGACATGGCACTGCGGGGCAGACCATCCAGCGAGGTCCCCGCCCAGGTCGTTGACAAGATCACCCAGGACGTGGGGCGTCCGGTTCCCGGGTCGGGAGACACCCGCGACAACCGGCTCTCCGGCCTGGGCGCACTGTCCGGCATCGCCGTCGGCTGCGGTACCGGTGCGGCCGTCTCCCTGCTGCGCCGCGCCGGCGTCCGCATGCCCTGGTGGCTCGGCGGTGTGGTCACCGGCGCCCTGGCTATGGCGGCAACCGACTTGCCCATCGCGCGGCTGGGAGTGAGCGATCCGACGACCTGGTCGGTGAAGGACTGGGTGTCGGACGCGGTGCCACACCTGATGTACGGGCTGGTGACCTACGGGATCGTGGCGGCCTCCGACTGATCGGCGAGCCGGGCGCCAGCTGCGCGCGATAGCGCGCCGGTGAACCAGGCCGGCCGGGGAGGCACGCCTGGCCAAGACGGCCGGGACCGAGGATGCACGCCGCCCAAGACGGCCGGTGACGCCTTCGACCACGCACTCGCCTCGGACACCGCCCACCTGGCCGATCCTCGACGCCGTGAGACACGACGCCGCCTCCGTCGGCCTGACCGCGTATATGGCCGTCGCCGGCTGCCGCAGCCCGCAGGCCCCACGAGATCGGCGCCGCCATCGAACGAGACCTGCTCGAGCAGTTCGCCCGCGGGGCCGACCACGGTGACCACGGTGGTCGGTGTGGGATCGTTCGGCCGGGGGCACGCGGAAGCTATGGCGTCCGCCGAGGTGCGGACTCGCGCCCGGGGGTGTGGGAGGGCACATGGACGTGCTGGCCCGGCTGGACCGATATCAGCGGCGGCACCGGTGGGTGGGTATGCCGCTCGCGGTCGTGTACAAGTTCTTCGACGACCAGGCCACGTACCTCGCCGCACTGCTGGCGTACTACGGCTTCGTCTCCCTCTTCCCGCTGCTGCTGTTCCTGGTGGCGATCCTCAGTTCCGCCCTGCACGGCAACCCGCAGCTGCAGCACTCGGTGCTCCATTCGGCGCTGAGCGAGTTTCCGGTGATCGGTAACCAGCTCGGCGACAACATCCACTCGTTCCACGGCAGCGGTGCCGCCGTTGCCGTGGGTCTCGCGGGCAGTGTGTACGGCGCCCTCGGGGTCGCGCAGGCAGTCCAGCACGCTCTGAACAAGATTTTCGCAGTGCCGCGGCATGCCCGTCCCGACCCGCTGCGCTCGCGGGCCAAGGGTCTGTGCTTCCTGCTCCTTCTCGCGGCCGGTCTGTGTCTGACGACGGCACTGTCCACCGCCGAATCCGCTCTCACGATCTTCGGAACTCGCCTGGCCGTCGGCTTCCGTATCGTCAGCGGCGTCGCGGGAATCGTCCTCAATGCCGCTCTTCTCCTGCTGAGTTACCGACTCATGACCCCCCGCAGACTGCCGCTGCGCGTGACGTACGGGCCGGCCCTGGGGGCCGCATGCGCCTGGCAGGTACTGCAGTGGGGCGGCTCCTACTACATCGGGCACGTGCTGCGGGGTGCCACAGCCACCTACGGGATGTTCGGCATCGTGCTCGGTCTGCTCGCCTGGATCTACCTCGCCGCCATCGTGTACCTCGCGACGGCGGAGATCATCGCCGTGCGCCGGCTGCGGCTATGGCCTCGCAGCCTGCCGGCGCCCTTCACCGACCATGTCCACCTCGCCACGGGCGACCTGCGCGCCTACCGCTCCTACGCGGCTACAGAGTCTTTCAAGGGCTTCGAGAAGATCTCCGTCCGCTTCGGAGAGCCTCCGCCGCCGGCCGTGGGCGACAAGGGACCCCCCTGACCGGTCCGCCTCCCCTGACCCGCCTCCCTCGAAGACGCCCCCGCCCAGGGCGGTGATCGGGACGGCAGGTCCACGAGAACCTTGATGCCATCCCCGCCCGTGTGCAGGCCATCAGAGAACCAAATGCAGGCGCCTTTGCACCGCCCGCCCGGCGTGACGCCCCTTTCCGAGGGGACCTCCTTCGTCTGGCCGAGGGACTCGGGTCCGATCACCAGATGGTCCCGGCCCGGTGGCGATGATCACCTTCATGCCGTCTCCTCCTTCACGCCCGGATCGATGCCCCACCACGCCTGGCGCGTCTGTCCGGGCTCCAGGGTGAGCAGCCCGTCACCGGAGTTGAACGCGTCCGGCGCGCACGTCATCGGCTCCACACCGAGACCGGTACGCCGCCGGTCCGCTTCGGGGAGTGTGTCGCCGGTGAAAATCTCCATATAGGGGTAGACGTCATCGACCCACAACGTGACGGCCGGTCCCTCACCGTGAACGAACCGGACGCGCGCCCGGCCATCGGCGTCACGCCGCAGCCGCGTATAAGCCACATCAATGTGGCGGTCACCAAGCTGCTGCTGTTCCCGCAGGTCGTAGCGCGTGCCGTCGACCGGGCGCGGACCCGTGGGAATGCCGACGTCGTCCACCGGCAGGTACACGGCACCGGGGACCCGACGATGCGCCGCGTCGATCGTCGGCGTGCCCACTGTCAGCTAGGGGTGTGCACCGGTGGCGTACGGGCAATCCGTCACGCTCCGGTTGGTCACCGTCGTGCCCACGGTGAGACCGTCCGCGGCCAGGATGTACTCCAGACGGCAGTCCAGCACCCAGTCCCATCCCGGGCAGGCGCGGAGCACATATCCGAACGACGCGGAGTCCACCGTGCCCTCCAGGTATCTCCACGGCGCCTATCGGGTCAGGTCATGGATGGCACCCAGCTTCTCCGGTTCGCTGAGGTCGAGTTGGTAACCCTTGCCCGCCCAGGTGTAGCGGCCCCCGCGGATCCTGTTGGGCCAGGGGATCATGGTGTGGCCGCGAGCGCCCGTGCACATCTCGTCCGGTCCATACCCGTCGAGGATCCCGCGTCCGCCCACGGTGTACGACCGCAGGCCCGCGCCGACCTCCGTGATCTGGACCAACTGCTCGCCATGACGAATCTCGTACTGGTTGCCCGACGGAGCGGCCATCCTCGCTCTCCGTATCGCCTGGCTGTCGTCTGGTGCGCCGCCCGACCGTTCCGGCGAGGCGACGCCGGCCGCTGGCCCCGGGCCGATCCTGGCTGGCTTCGGTGCCCCCGCAGTGGGCGCCGGCAAACAGGGCTGCCTGCTTCTTCATTCTCCGCTGCCTCCGCGCGGCAAGCTCGCCGTGACGGCGGCCGGACCGGGCCGCCGACGCGGCGCTCCTTCCATTGGATCCCCTCGGAACGCCGGAAACCCGTTGCCGTGGTTCCCTGCAGTCATGGAACATCCAGCCGCCGGGGACACAAGCGTCCGGTCGGAGCCTCGCCGGGAGCCATCGGGACAGCCGTGGCCCAGCAGGGCCTGCGCAGCGTCCTCAGCTACTGCAACTCTCCGCAGATGAACGCACCGGAGGCGTACATCAGATTCACCCCGCGGGTATTCGGGAAGGACGGCGAGGTCATCGACAGCAGCACGGAGGCATTCCTCCGGAACTTCATGGAGGAGTATCGGGACCACATCGTCAGAGTCCTCACGGTGCTGCCGCCCCGAACCTGACCACCTTCATCACCTCAGCGCCACAGGAGAACGGACATGACAGGCCCCCTCGCTGTCCTCTTCGACATCGACGAGACCTTGGTGCACACCGGAGGCGCGGGAAGGCGCAGTTGGGCCCGGGCCTTCGACCAGTTGCACGGCATTCCCGCCGACATCGGCCAGCACACGTCGGCGGGCGAAACCGACCCGCAGGTCGGACAGGAGACATTCCGCGCGGTGCTGGGACGCGACCCCGGTCACGACGAAATGATGCAGCTCTACAGCGCCTATCTGTGGCACCTGTCCGAGGAAATCTGGTCATCCGAGACCTATCGCGTCCTGAATGGCGCCGAGGAGACGCTACGCCGGATCGGACGGACAGGCGCCATCCTGGGCGTGGTGTCGGGCGCCATGGAAGGCGCGGCAAGACTCAAAATGGAACCCGGCAAGCTGGGCCGCTACTTCGTCTTCGGCGCCTACGGATCGGACTCCCCCGACCGGGACGAAGTGACACGCCTGGCCGTCGCGAAGGCCGCACGACTTCATGGACGCGCCCTCACCAGAATCGAGGTGTATGTCGTCGGGGACACCCCACGCGACATCGAGGCCGCGCACGCGGCGGACGCCACCGCCATCGCAGTCGCCAGCGGCCATTACACCGCACAGCAACTGCGCGCCGCCAAGGCCGACCACGTGCTGGAGTCACTGACAGAGCCGTTCCCCGGCCTGTGACCCGGGACATCAGGCTCCCCCCGACCGTGCCTCTTGGTCAGCCCGCGCATCGTGCCATGTGGATCACGAACAGCGGATACCAGGGCCCTGAGTTGCTCATCCCGCGGCAGCACAAGGCGAGCTTCCGGCCCGAGACGAACAGCACAACCGGTGTGCGGCCCGAAGCCCGGACTCAGCCGTCTCAGCCGGACTCATCTGAGGCGATGCAGCAGGGGCTTGCCCCGATGGGCACGATCGCGGCCGGGATCACGGGAAGGGTCCGGGGGTTCGGTCGGGCAGGGGCCCGGTGTGGTGACGGAAGCCGTCACGCCTGACGTGGGCGTCGTACAAGCGCTCGGCCAGGACGTCGGGACTGCTGTGCTCGGCGTCGGGGCGGACGGCTCCGGGGATGATCAGCTGAGCGGCGCAGATGTTCTCCGGGACGAGCGAGTCGTGGAGCATACGGGCGTATGCGCTCTCGGCGGCGAAGCCCGGATACCGTCGTGGGCCGGCTCGGCCGTGAGGTCGTCCAGGTGCTCGGAACTGCAGAAGAGGGCCACGGCGTGGCCGGCGGCTCCGAGACGGCGGGCGGTGGCCGGCCCGAGGCCGGCGCCGGCGCCCACGAGGGCGAAGGTGGTCACGATCGGTCCTTGGGGGGCTCGGGGCGTCGTGCCCGGGCGGGGCCGCACACGGGTGGTGCGCGGCCCGGTGGTGCGCTTCGCGGTCAGGAGGTCAGGGATTCAGGAGGGCCTTGATGGCGCGGCGTTCGTCCATCGCCTTGTAGCCCTCGGCGACCTGCTCCAGGGGCAGGGTGAGGTCGAAGACCTTGCCGGGGTTGATCCGGCCGGTCAGGACGCGGTCGATCAGGTCGGGCAGGTAGGCGCGCACGGGCGCGGGGCCGCCGCGCAGGCCGACGTGGGAGAAGAACAGCTCCTGGCCGTCGATGGCCACGTCGTGCGGGACGCCGACGAAGCCGACGTTGCCGCCGGGCCGTGCCGAGCGCAGGGCCTGCTGCATGGCCTCAGGGGTGCCGACGCACTCCAGCACCGAGTCGGCGCCGATGCCGTGCGTCAGCTCCTTGACGCGGGCGATGCCCTCCTCGCCGCGTTCGGTGACGATGTCGGTGGCGCCGAATTCGGTGGCCAGCTTCTGGCGGGACGCGTGGCGACTCATCGCGATGATCCGCTCGGCGCCCAGTTCCTTCGCCGCGATGACACCGCACAGGCCGACCGCGCCGTCCCCCACCACGACGGCGGTCGAACCGGGCCTGACCTCAGCGGCGACGGCCGCGTACCAGCCGGTGCCCATCACGTCGGACACCGCGAGCAGGCTGGGCACGAGCTCGCCGGCCGGGTGCTCGTCCGTGGCGACGAGGGTGCCGTGAGCGTTGGGAATGCGGACGTAGTCGGCCTGGCAGGTGGTCATGAACTCCCGGTGCAGGCAGGAGGACTGGTAGCCGTTGAGGCAGTTCGGGCAGGTGTTGTCCGAGGTGGCGAAGGAGCCGACCACGAACTGGCCCGGCCGCACCGAGGTGACCTCGCTGCCGACCTCCTCCACGACGCCGACGTATTCGTGGCCGATCGGGTGGGGTTCGTCGACGGGCTCCAGGCCGCGGTAGGGCCACAGGTCCGAGCCGCACACACAGGTGGCGACCGTACGGATCACGGCATCGGTCGGCTGGAGGATCTGCGGGTCTTCGCGGTCCTCGAAGCGCACGTCGCCGGGGGCGTAGATGACTGCTCCGCGCATGGTGGTGCTTCCTTCAGTGCGAGGGTTCGGGTGCCGCAGCCGGATGGCGTGAAACGGCTGCTCGATATCGAGCGTCACACGGGAGGGAAGGCGCGGAAAGCGGAGAAAGGCATCCTGGGAGGGGAACATCCTGGGAGTGAACCCTCCCCCCTTCCCCGGGCGGGATCGGTGCCATGCCGGGAAGCATGACCAGCAGCGTCCCCCTCAATGAGCTGGGAGAATTCCTCAAGAAGCGCCGTGCCGAGCTGAGCCCGCGCACGGTCGGGCTGCCCGCGACCGGTCGTTCCCGCCGCGTCGCCGGGCTGCGCCGCGAGGAGGTCACCCAGCTCGCGTCGATCAGCACCGACTACTGCACCCGCCTCGAACAGGGCCGCATGCGGGCATCCGCGCCGGTGCTGGATGTCCTGGCGCGAGTACTCCATCTGGACGACGACGAGCGCGGCCACCTCTTCCAGCTTGCGGGCAAGCCGACCGCCCGCGCCCGGCGCCGCGGCCGGCAGAAGGTGCAGCCGCGGCTGCAGCGCGTGCTGGACGACCTGACCTCCGCCCCGGCCATCGTGCAGGGCCGGCGCGGGGACATTCTGGCCTGGAATTCGCTGGCCGCCACCCTGGTCATCGATTTCTCCCGTCTTCCGGAGAAGCACCGCAATTATCCCCGGATCCAGGTTCACCGAGCCCACGATGCGCACCCTGTACGCCGACTGTGAGGTCTCTGCGCGGATCTCCGTGGCGCAGCTGCGGATGGAAGCCGCCAAATACCCGGAAGATCCCCGTCTGTTGAGCTGGTCGGTGAACTGTCCCTGTGCGACGAGCAGTTCGCCCAGTGGTGGGGCGACCACCGCGTCGCCGGGCGCACGGTGGGCACGAAGACCCTCCACCACCCGGTCGTCGGCGAACTCGTGCTGGACTGGGACACCCTCACCCGCCAACACCGACCCCGACCAGCACCTCACCGTCTGGACCGCCGCCCCGGGCTCCCCCACCCACGAACGACTGCGCATCCTCGCCTCCTGGGCCGCTGACCAGGACCTTTCGGCCTCCCCTTCCGTCAGCTGACCGCCGGCGACCGTGGCCGCCCGGATCACCCCGCCCTGGAGGTGCAGTGCGACGGCTGCCGAGGTCAGGGCTGACTCCCAGGACTGCCGGTCACGCACCTTCAGATGGCCGAGCGTCCGCCCGCCTGAGTTCGGAGGGGGCAGCCCGTATGGACCACCAGCACCAAAAGGCAACGGAGCGTCAGCCACCGCGCCAAATCCCTGGCCCTACTGGGAGTGGCGCCGACCGGAGCATCACGCGCGCGGGGTCCGGTCACCCGGCAGCGGCGAGGCGGCGCCGCAGCTCCTCCTGCGAGATGTCTTCCACGTGGGTCAGAAATACCCACATGTGACCCGAAGGATCCTTGAGGATGACGGTGCGGTCACCGTGGAACATGTCCTTCGGCGGCTGGAGGATCTCAGCGCCGGCGGCTTCCGCGCGCTTCGCCAAGGTGTCGACGTCCGGCACGAAGACATGCAGTGTGACGGACGTACCACCGCCGAGCGAGGTCGGCGCGGCGAAGGAGCCGGCCTCCGCCTCGCCCACGCTGGCGTCGCCCAGCATCAGGGCCGACCGTCCGATGGTGATCTCGGCGTGCAGAATACCGCCGCCCGGAGCGTCGATCCTGAAGTCCTCACGGGCGCCGAACGCCCGCTGGTAGAAATCGATCGCGGCGGCGGCGTCGTCGACCATGATGTGCGGGATCACGGCATAGCGGTAGCGGTCGGGGATCTCGATGTGGGCTGTGGTCTCGGTCATGGCACATCTCCTTGAAAGCAAACCGCCGGCCGGTTCCCGCGGCTTTGAAGGGAACCTAGAAGCTCAAGTTTGGTTGAGGTCAAGCGTCGAGGTGGCCCTGCTGGTGCCGGCTGCCTGCAGGTCACCTGCAGCCGCTGCCCTGGCAATGGGACGGCACAACTCGCCCACTCGAGTGCTCATCCGCCAGCAGAAGCGCTGACTCACATCGGGCATGACGATCATGGTTTACGGCTGCAGTACGTGTGATGCGGTGTGGCGTTCAGGTGTCGTGTCAGCCATCCGCCGGTGAGGCGGTCAGTCGTGGTAGGCGGCGGTGGCGATCTGGACGAACGAGCGGAGCAAGGGATTCGTGTCGCCCTCGTTCCACGCCACCACCACACGACTCGGCGGCATGTCGATCAGCGGCACGACGGTGAGTCCCTCTGCCGGCTCGTGGTCGAGGAGAGTCATGCCGACGGTGCCGTTCCAGAGAACGGCTTGCTGACATTCCTGTACGGCGCGCACGACCGGACCCTCGCGGGGTTCCCCGCCGTTCCAGTACGCCTGCCAGCCGGGGTCGGTGCCTTCCGGGAACCGGAACCAGCGGCGGTCGGCCAGGTCGGCCAGCTTCAGATGCGTGCGGCGGGCCAGCGGATCGTCGGCGCGCAGCAGCGCTCCCACCGGGTCGGTGCGCAGCTCTTGCACGGTCAGGCCGGTCTCGTCGAACGGCCCGCGGGTCAGGGCGACGTCGACCAGTTGGGCGTGCAGCCCGCAGGTGGGATCGGTCAGGTCGGCATCACGGATGCGGACGTCGACGTCGGGATGCCGCCGACGGTAGGCACCGGCCAGTCGTCGTACGCCAGGGTCGGTGCTGTCCCCCAGAATGCCGACGGTGATGGTCGCGGCGCCGGCCACCGCGGCGACGCGTACGCGTACCCGGTCGGCGTGGTCAAGCAGGGAGCGAGCCTCATCCAGCAGTACCGCCCCCACCGGGGTGAGCGTGACACGGGCGGACGATCGGTCGAACAGCGTGGCGCCGACCTCGGTCTCCAGCTGTTTGATCGCCCGGCTCAGCGGCGGCTGACTCATGTGCAGCCGGGCGGCGGCCCGGCCGAAGTGGAGTTCCTCGGCGACAGCTACGAAATAGTGCAGCGTGCGTAGCTCCATGCTGCAACGATACCCGTACGGTATCGATCTCGCGGAACGGGTCTTGGACAGTCGCGGCAGCCCGCCGGTGGAATCGACGCATGCCCGACGAACCGCAGACCAGTGAACCGATTGCCGAGCCCGCCGTATCGGTGGTGGGTCCGGGCGACGGTGAGACGATCTTCCTGGGCACCACACGGATGCGCGTCCTCGAGGACGGCAGCAACACCGGACACCGCCTCGGGCTCGCCGAGTCCGTCCTCGCGCCGCACACGCCCGGACCGCCGCAGCACCGCCACGCCCGGCACGACGAGGGTTTCTACGTCATCTCCGGCACGGTGCGGTTCACCGTCGGGGACGACCACTGCGACGCGACGCCGGGCACGCTCGTGATGGTACCGCCCGGAGCCCCGCACACGTTCGCCAACATCACCGACCAACCGGCCGTCATGCTCAGCACGTTCACACCGGACCTGTACGTGCAGTACTTCCGGGACCTGCAGGACTTGATGGCCGGCGGCCAGGCACTGACCCCGCAGGCGAACATCCGGACGATGAGCCGTTACGCCACCGAGCCCGCCACCGACTTCGGCCGGAAGTCCGGAAAGTAGCGCCGCCTGCCCGGCTGCCCCTACCGGAGCCGCACGACCGAGGCGGCTCCTGCCTCTCAGCGTCCGGGGCCCTCACACGCTCGTGTACGCCTTTTGCTGATGCCGCTGGTGACGATGTGTCACCTATACCTTGCACCTGTGGACGGGAACCGTGAAGGTCGCATATTGGATCGTTGCCGGTGTGCTCGCTCTCTTCTATCTCTACGGGGGTGGGGTGAAGCTGGTCCGGAGTCGTGAGCAGCTCCGACCGATGATGGCCTGGGTGGACAGCTCCCCGATGCCGGCCGTCAGGGCCATCGGTGTGATCGAGGTGCTCGGCGCCATCGGGCTGATTCTCCCGCCGCTGACGGGCATCGCGCCCTGGCTGGCCCTGGCCGCGGCCATCGGGTTCGTGGTCCTGCAGGTCGGCGCGAGCAGGGTTCACCTGAGCTGCGGAGACCGCCGGATCGCCCTCAACATCACCCTCGTTCTCGCTGCGGCCCTCACCATCTGGCCGGCGACGACATGGCTGTGACGTCCGGGGAGTTCAGCGACGCCGTTGGGAACTCGCGGGCTCCGCTGTGGCCGTCGGAGCGCAGTGGCGTCGTGGGACCTGCCGATGGCGCCGGCGATCGTGTCCGGGCATACGTCGGTTCGCTGCCTCGCGAAGTACGCGCGGGTGTCCGATGAATATCTCCTGAACTCCCAGGTCGACACCGATCCCGCCACGCGTCGCCGGCGCCGGCGGTCGGACGATCGTCTGTGGCCGGAAAGGGACATGATGCGTATTGAGACATCAATTCCGTTGCGGGAAGCGGCATTTCATGACCTGCTCCAGGGGCCGGTACGGTCGCTTTCATGGAGTGGAATTTTCAGACGGCCGAAAAGCTCGCGGCTTCCTTGCGTGCCGGTGAAGTGACCTCGACGGAATTGACCGACGACGCGATCGCCCGTATCGAGCGGGACGACAAGGCCATCAACGCGGTCTGTGTGCCGGACTTCGACCGTGCACGGGCCGCCGCGCGCGCTGCCGACCAGGCGCGCGCCCGCGGTGAGGACCGGCCGCTGCTCGGCATTCCGGTGACGGTCAAAGAGTCCTACAACATCGCCGGGCTGCCCACGACCTGGGGCATGCCGCTGCACCGGAACTACATGCCGGCCGAGGACGCGGTGCAGGTGTCGCGGCTCAAGGCCGCAGGCGCGGTGGTGCTCGGTAAGACCAATGTGCCCTTGGGGCTGCAGGATGTGCAGAGCTTCAACGAGATCTACGGCACCACCCACAACCCGTGGGATCACGGTCGCACTCCGGGGGGATCCTCCGGCGGATCAGCGGCGGCCCTGGCGTCCGGATTCGGCGCGCTGTCCATCGGCTCCGACATCGCCGGTTCGTTGCGTACCCCCGCACATTTCTGCGGTGTCTACGTGCACAAGCCGACACTCGGGCTGGCGGCGACCCGCGGTATGGTCCCGCCGCACGCGCCGGCATTGCCGGCCGACCTTGACCTCGCCGTCGTCGGTCCGATGGCGCGCACTGCCCGCGACCTCACGCTGCTGCTCGACGTAATGGCCGGCCCGGATCCGCTGACGCTCGGTGTGGCGCACGACTTGACGCTGCCGCCCGCGCGCCACGAGCGGCTCTGCGACTTCCGGGTCCTGGTCCTCGACCAGCATCCGTTCATTCCGACCGGTTCCGCTGTGCGGGCGGGCGTGAACCGGGTGGCCGCCGCGCTTGCCGACGGCGGCGCCCGCGTCGAACGGCACAGTCCGCTGCTGCCCGATCCGGCCGAAGCCGCGATGCTCTACACGCGGTTGCTGTTTGCGAACTCCGCTGCACGTTTTCCCGTCGAAGCGTACGAGCAGCTGCGGACCCTCGCTGCGGGACTGAGCGCAGACGACCGGAGTCTCGATGCGGCGCGGCTGCGCGGCATGGTGGTCAGCCACCGGGACTGGATCGAGGCGAACAGCCGTCGCGACCTCCACCGGCACGGCTGGCGGCAGCTCTTCGCCGAGTTCGACGCCGTGGTGTGTCCCATCACGCCCACTCCCGCGTTCCCGCACGACCACAACCCCGATCTGAGGGCACGCCGGATCGACATCGACGGCGTCGAGTACCCGTACCTCGACCAGCTCGTCTGGGCCGGTGTGGCCACCATGCCCGGCCTACCCGCCACCGCCATACCAGCGGGCCGGTCCCCCGAGGGTCTGCCGGTGGGAGTGCAGCTCATCGGTCCGATGTTCGAGGACCGCACCCCGCTGCGGCTGGCCGAACTGCTCGAGCAGGAGATCGGCGGCTTCCAGGCACCGAAGTAGGGCGTACTGCCGGGTGTCCGTCGAGGACGAGGTGCGGATCACGACGAGCAGACCGCGGCGCTCGTGGTAGCGCGGGATCTGGACATTCATGTGCCACGGCACTGCGGACGAAGGCCGCCTCCGCGCAGCCGGGTACACACAGATCGGCCACGAACCGGTCATGACCGGACACCGGAGGACCGTCCTCGACCCGCACCGCGTCCCCCAAGGCGCCCGCCGGGCCCGTCATGGCCTCCAAGGTCACCGTCGCGCAGCCGGGAGCGCCGGGTACCTCCGTCGCCGCCGGGCATGCCGGGCTCGGCTGCTCCACCGACACCGATGGTTGCGGGCCGCGCGGCAACCGTGGCACACGGCATCGGCCGCGGGTCGCATCGCGCACCCGGGACGGGGTAGTCCCACCATGAACCAATTTGCCGCAGAAAGGATGGCCGGCCGTGATGATGTCCCACTCGCTCAACCAAGGTGTGCTCGTCATCACGGTGCACGACGATCCCGGCATCGGGGGGCGGGCCGCCCTGCTCGCCCACATCAGTGGTCTGGTCCGTGGGCACAAGCCGGCCTCCCTCGTCATCGTCCTCGACGAGCCCGCGGCAGGTGACGCGGCGGTGAGTGTGGTGCTGCGCACCCACCGTCTGTGCGGTCGGTTCGGCCTGGTGATGTCCGTGGCCACCCACAGCGCTCCGGTACGACGCCTGCTCGAGGCCGGCGCCGACACCGGTGGCATCCGCCTGGTCATCCACGCCCGAGCCGACACCGCGATCGCCACGGCCACCGCGCTCACGGCGGCGGCGTGACGTCTCGGGCCGTCGCTGTCACCGGCGCCGTACCTCCGCATGGCTCTGGGCCCCGGCCGCGACTGCTCCGTCTCCTACCTCACCCGCGCACCTCGAAGCCACCGCGGCCGTCGAACCACACCTCGCGTACCTGGTCGAATCCATCCGCGGGTGACGGCTTGCGCAGCCGCTTCAGCGTGGCCAGGACACCGACGTCCGGGACGCGCTCCCGGCCGTCGCGGGTGGCGTTGCGTCGCAGCGAGCCGGCCACGTCCGGAGGAAACCAGTAGGCAGTCACCGTTGCCCCGCGGGTGTGGGCCGTCTCCACCAGCGGGCCCCACTCCGCGGGCGACGGATTGGTGTTGTCCACCACCACCGGCCTCCCGGCCGCCAGGTGCTCCACCACCAGCCGCATCTGCCGCTGCTGCTTGTTCCTGGCACCGCGCGGAAACAGGTCCTTGCTGACCAGCGCGTACCGGTCGGACAGACACTGCGCGTAGAACGTGGACTTGCCCGAAGCCTGCAGCCCGACCAGCACGGCCACCTCTCCTCCCGTCGCCATGACCGCCACGATGACACGGGGCCCCCGCGGGAGGAAACTTCGTGGGGACCAGCTGCGCCGCGCGTCCGAGCCTGACGCATTTGCGCCTGCGCGGACCGGGAACTCGGTGCACAGGGCGCAAGCCTCTGTCGGCACCCCGCACACGTCCGCCCGGCCGGAGCTCCAAGACCCGGCGGACCCGCAGTACTGCGGACCGGAGCAGGCCCTGTGGTGGGCTGGTCTGTCGGCCGGACACTTACGCCCGATTTGAGCGAATTAAGCCGTTAATCCCTGCTGGTCGTGGACGACGGCGGGCCGATCACCGTCGGACCGTCGAGGCCATCGGGTGGAAGCACCGCACCCAGCTCGTGTGGCCCGCGCCACGCCACATGGGTGCCGGCGCTAGCAGGAGGGGTTCGAAGGCGCGAAATGGGCGAGCTGGTCCTTGACCCAGGGGTCGTACACCGCCAGCCGCCTGGCAGCGGCGGGTTCGAAGGCGGCCAGCTGATCCGCGATCCAGGGGTCAACGCGGTGGTGGGTGGTTCGCAGGGATTCATTGCAATGGCCGGTGCCGGCAGTAGTCACCCCGGTGCCGGCAGTAGCCACCAAGGCGTCGGGGTGCTGGGTCTTGTGGGCAGTGGCCGCCGCCGCGGAACCGCCAGTGGCCGTGACGACTCCCGCGAGAGCCGCAGCGGATACGCCCACGGCCGCCATGCGTCGCATGAGCTTCATCATGATCTCCCTCCTGTGCCGACCCTTCTGGTCCGACCGCATCGATTGTCCGGTCGGGCGTCTACCCCGCTCCCCTGACCTCACTCGCAGCCCGCGGTCGACCCGGCCACGCGGTTCCGCAGCTCACCGCGGTTCCGCATCGGGCGGTGGCCGGCCTCACTACGGAAAGAGCACTTGAGGATCGAGGCGGTCCCACGCCGGCACACCGTCCGGCAGGCAGGTTTCCACGTCCTGGAGACGGCGCGGAGCCTGCGGGCGGTCCGAAGCCGTACGGGGGGGCGCAGCCGGTCTCTCCCGTTCCTTGTCATGCGCGGGACTCTCCCTGTCCGTGGACCGGAGCGGCCACCCGTCTCCTGGTGTTCAGCGTCACCGAGGGCCGACCCATGTGAGCGCCGGGCAACGCAACCGAGTGCTTCCCGGCCCGCGGCTCCACGACCGGTGCTCCTGGGTGCAGCCGGATCCGCGGGGCGGCAGGAACCTGGGGCCCCGGCGAGGGCTTCTCAGCGGTGGCGCCGCGCGCGGCACAGGACGCGAACACTCCTGGCGCGTCGGGGTCCGGCCCTCGCAAGGGCGTACCTGTAGCTATGTCAGGTGCCGGTCAGCAGTTGTCGGACGACGTACCCGGCGGAGTCCACACCGGAGCTGCCGCCTTCCACCAGGGCCGCGACCGCTGTGCGGGAGTTGTACGCCGTCAGCCAGCCGTTGGTGTGGTCGCCTTCCTCCGCTGTGCCCGTTTTCGCGCCGACGCCCGGCAGCCCGCCGAGGCGCGGCGCTGCGGTGCCGCTGGTGGCCACGCTGCGCATCATCGACTGGAGGTAGCCCGCGGTGCGAGCGGAGATGGGGCGGGGCGCGGTCTGCTGATGCCGGCCCGGCAGGATGATGGGCTGCTTGAAGCCGACGCCTCGTACGGTGGCCGCCACGGATGCCATGAACAGCGGCGTGGCCGTGACCTTGCCCTGGCCGATGAACTGGGCTGCCTGGTCGCCGCCTTGGACGTCCGCGGGGATGCTCGGATCGGTCGTGGCCACCCCGCCGCCGATCGACCAGCTCCCCATGCCGAAGACGTTGACGGCCTCGTCGTGCAGGGCGGAAGCGTCTGCGTCGTGTACGAGGTAGTGGAAGCCGTCCTTGATGAACGAGGTGTTGCAGGAAACGGTGAACGCCTGGGCGAGGGTGGAGGCGGTGTTGCTCTTCACGCCCGGGTCGTTGTGGAACAGCTGACTGTTGGCCGTCAGTGAGTCTGTGCAGGGGGCCGTGCTGTTCGGGGTGAGGCCTGCCTGGTCGAACAGGGCCGCCAAAGTGATGATCTTCATGGTGGAGCCCGGTGACTTGATGCCGTTGATGGCGATGTCCCCGTCCGTTCCCGTGTGCGCGAGCGCGAGGATGTGACCGTTGCTCCAGTCGAGCGCCACCGTACCGGCCGGCTTCTCCTGAAGATGAGGGTCCTCGACGGCGCGCTCGGCGACAGCCTGAAGGTGGGCGTCAATGGTCGTCTCGATGACGGGAGTTCGCCCCTTGGAGAAGACCTTCAGCGTCTTGATCCCGGCACCGCCACCGTCGACCACCGCCACGCCCGTGCTCACGCCGCCGCCCGTGGGCCTGGCGTTCTGGCGGATGGTCGCCGCGACGTCCTGCAGTGAGGAGAACGTGGACAGGTCCGTCCTGCCATCACTCGCCACCACCTTCGCCGAGCCGGCGCCCACGGGGAGCTTGCCCGCGGTGAGCGACTGGCCCTCGCTGAGACCCGGATAGAGGACCGAGTTGTTCCAGTGCACCGCCGGCACGCCATTCGTGCTGCGCACCACGGCCACCGCGCTCGAGTACCTCCACGTGCCGCCCGCCACCTCGGCCCTCACGTCGAAAGTGACCTTGGTAGCGCCCGGCGTCACCGGTGACGGACCGGCCGGGAGAACATGGTCGAACGTCCAGTCCTTCAGGTGCAGGCCGGCCTTGTAGCCCTGCAACGCTGGGGCCGCCGTGTCAGGCGTGTCGGTGTCACTGGCCGCACCCTCGAAGTGCTGCTCGGACCAGTTGCCCAGGAACGCCCGGGTCAGCTTGACCGCCTCGGCGTTCGACGGTGGTGTGCTCGACAGTGTCGACGGATCGAAGCTGCCGGACGCGCCGGGCCGGCCGTCCTGCGATGCCCCGGCCGTCAACCCATGGACGACGTTGTACGTGCCGATTCCCCCGACGACAAGCAGTGCCGTACATGCCCCGGCTAAGCCGAGCTTCACAGGTCTGTTCATGGCGGGAATTCTGTCGGTTCAGAACAGGGGCGGCCTGAGTACGCGTACTCAGGCCACACCGATCAATCGCCCTGGCAGAACCGACGGCGTCGCTGATCAGGGAAAGTCCAGCGGCGAGTCCGGGCAGGGGCTGCCCTGCGGTGCGAATCGTGCGGTGGCGGGCGTCTTCGGCCGGGTGGCGCGGCCGCGCCACCCGGTCGGCAGGGTGGTTTCGGACACCTGACGGATGTTGCAGCGGGCGGCTTTCGCTGACCCTGAAGCACATGAGTCACGACGTGACGGCGGCAGGCTCCGCTGCTGGGGCCGGTCCCGAGCCATTGGTCGGCCGCCCGCTGGGCTGGGCGATCGAGGTGGCTCGGGGCCGCTCCGGGGCCTTGTGGGGCCTGCCGGCCAGGTTGCCGGCCCACCTGATCAGGTAACCGTCGCGGCGTCTCACGCGCCGGAGTCCCGCTGGGCCAAGGAGGAGGTCGATCTTATGCCGATCCGCCTGACGTTTGTGTGTGCGCCCGGCGGTGACGCCACCCTGGATCCACTCCTCGGTGACGCTCCTCTGAGTGAGCACAGCCTGCGAATGGCAGGCACGGCCCGGACAACGCTCCTTCTTTCCCATGAGCTGGCCGTACGGGCGCCGTCGAACCGCTGCCTGCAGACAGCTGACGCCCTCGGGCTCGTGGCGGTGTCCGAGCCGGCGCTGCGCGACCTCGACCTCGGCAGATGGCGGGGTCGTACCCTCGACGACGTCGCCGCGTCGGACCCCGACGGGTTCACGGCCTGGCTTACCGACCCGGATGCCGCACCCCACGGAGGCGAGTCCGTCCGCCTGCTCTGCCGCCGAACAGCCACCTGGCTGAGCAGCCTGACGCCGGACACGAGCCACACGGTGGCCATCACCGAGACAGCCGTGGTCCGGGCCGCGCTCATTTACGCCCTGGCCCTCCCGGCAAGAACCTTCTGGCATCTCGCTCTGCCATCCCTGTCCGCGGTCTCCCTCACCTGGCGAGATGGCTGCTGGGACGTCCAGCCACGCCTCACCAGGCCCGACCGGCCAGGATGCCGCAGCACGGACTGGCTCACCACCACACCGGCCTGAGCACCCCACCCGAACGCGAGCCGCCCGCCGCCACGGACAAGCAAGGAAACCGGTCGGCAGCCATCCGGCAGCCGGACATCCCACCATGCCGGCCGGGGCCCCGGCGCTGCCGCCGACCACCTGGCCGGCGGCAGCGCCCATGACGGTGACGGCCGGGACCCCTCCCACCAGCCGGGACCGAGGCCGATGCCGCCGCACCAGCACGTCGCCGGCCGCTGCGGGATCCGGCATCCAAACGTCACACACCGCCGTGCCGAAGCCGTGGCCGGCCGTACCGCGGTACCCGAACGGGCCCCCGCGGGAGACGGGAGACGAAGCCCCTGCTGACCCCTGGGCACCGCACTCGGGCGGGGCCCCGGCCATGTCGTAGGTGTCTGTTCGCGCCACCGTACGCGCTACCGCCTACGGCCCCTGGTCTTGTCCGCCTCAGGCGTCAGGGCGAGTGGGTCCTGCGGGTTCCGGCGTAGCCGGGCCACAGGGCTGCCGTACAGGGCGCACGCACGGGGTCCGCGGCAGGTCGGGAAGCGGCGAGCTGGGCGCGCAGAGGTGAACCGTGCCCGGGCCACGCCTCTGCGCGCTCTTCGCCTGGTTCGTCTCCGACGGGACGATTCCGAAGCCACCACGGCGGACGGCCGTGGCCTGCGCGTGCACGGAACCGGGCCGTCGGCCGTCGGCAGCGCCCGTCGTCCCCGCCGAGAACGACAAGAACTGTGAGCACGGCGACAACAAGGAGCGGAACATGGCTGTGGTGATGTCCATGACCTGGACCGGAGTGACCCCGGAGCAGTACGACACGGTGCGCGAAGCGGTGGGCTGGGAAGAGACCGCCCCGGCCGGCGCTCAGGTGCACGTGGCCTGGTTCGACGCGCAGGGGCTCCACGTGGTCGACGTCTGGGAGACGGAACAGTCCTTCCACAGCTCCTTCGCCGAGCGACTGGCGCCCGCGGTCGAGAAGGCGGGCATCAGCGGCACACCCGACAGCGGGTTCTCTCCGCTGCACCGGCGCTTCATCGCCCCCGGGACCAGCGGCGCCGCGTGACCCGGTGAGGCGGTCAGAGGCAACTTCGGGGCGGCGCCGCCGAGTTGTCTCTGGCCGTCGACGGCTCTGCCGCTCCCGCCCGGGGCGAGGATCTGCTGCGCGCACTCGGGACAGAGGGCCCGTGAGGTCCTGGACGTCCTCGAGTCCGGCGCGCGCCGGGGCGGTCAGACCGTGGTGCTGCAGGGCGTTGCGGTCGCGGGCCCGCCTGTCCCTCTGACACCGGCAGTCCGGTCATACAGTATGCGGAATCCCCCCGTCGGCAAGTCCGGCGTAAGTAGGGTGATGCGCATGAAGGCACTTTTGTTGTCTGGTGGCTCAGGTACCCGTTTGCGCCCCATAACGCATACATCGGCGAAGCAACTTGTACCGGTCGCGAACAAGCCGGTGCTCTTCTACGGCCTGGAGGCGATCGCCGAGGCAGACATCACCCAGGTCGGGATCATCGTCGGGGACACGGCCGAGGAGATCCGGGAGGCGGTCGGCGACGGTTCCGCGTTCGGCCTCGACGTCACCTACATCCCGCAGGAGGACCCGCTGGGGCTCGCCCATGCGGTGCTGATCGCCCGCGAGTTCCTGGGCGACGACGACTTCGTGATGTACCTCGGCGACAACTTCATCGTCGGTGGCATCGCGGATCTGGTGGACGCCTTCCGCGCCGAACGGCCCGAGGCACAGATCCTGTTGACCAAGGTGCCGGACCCCACCGCGTTCGGGGTGGCCGAGCTGGACGCGGCGGGCCAGGTCACCGGCCTGGAGGAGAAACCCAGGCATCCCAAGAGCGAACTGGCGCTGGTGGGCGTCTATCTGTTCACTCCGGCGATCCACGAGGCCGTGCGCTCCATCGAGCCGTCCTGGCGCGGCGAGTTGGAGATCACGCACGCCATCCAGTGGCTCATCGACGCCGGACGTGACGTGCGGTCCACGACGATCTCCGGGTATTGGAAGGACACCGGGAACGTCACCGACATGCTCGAGGTCAACCGCTCGGTGCTGGAGACCCTGGAGCGCCGGATCGACGGCACGGTCGACGACGGCAGCGAGATCATCGGCCGGGTGCGCATCGAGCCCGGGGCGAAGGTGACCGGCAGCCGGATCGTGGGCCCGGCGGTCGTCGGCGCGAACACCGTGATCACCGACTCGTACATCGGCCCCTTCACGTCGATCTCCGGGAACTGCCGGATCGAGGACAGCGAGATCGAGTACTCGATCGTGCTGCGCGATTCCTCGGTGAGCGGCGTCCGGCGCGTGGAGGCCTCACTCATCGGCCGCAACGTCGAGGTCACTCCGGCGCCCCGCAAGCCGGCCGCCCACCGTTTCGTCCTCGGCGACCACAGCAAGGTGCAGATCTCCTCATGACGACCAGAATTCTGGTGACCGGCGGTGCCGGTTTCATCGGCTCGCATTACGTCCGCACCCTCCTCGGTGCGGCCGGTCCGGATGACGTGGCGGTCACGGTGCTGGACAAGCTCACGTACGCGGGCAACCCGGCCAACCTCGACGAGGTGCGCGACCACCCCGGATTCGCCTTCGTCAAGGGCGACGTCTGTGACGCGGATCTGGTCGACGAGCTCCTCGCCTGCCACGACCAAGTCGTCCACTTCGCGGCCGAGTCGCATGTGGACCGCTCCATTCTGGGCGCTTCCGAGTTCATCCGGACCAACATCCTGGGGACCCAGACGCTGCTGGACGCGACGCTGCGCCACGGAGGCCCGAAGACCTTCGTGCACATCTCCACCGACGAGGTGTACGGCTCCATCGACTCCGGCTCCTGGCCGGAGACGGACCCGCTGCGCCCCAACTCCCCCTACGCAGCCTCCAAGGCGTCCAGCGACCTGATCGCCCTCGCCCACCACCGCACCCACGGCCTCGACGTCCGGGTGACCCGCTGCTCCAACAACTACGGGCACCACCACTTCCCCGAGAAGGTCATCCCGCTGTTCATCACGAACCTGCTGGACGGCAAGAAGGTCCCGCTGTACGGCGACGGCGGCAACGTCCGCGACTGGCTGCACATCGACGACCATGTCCGGGCCATCGAGCTGGTGCGTACCAAGGGGCGCGCAGGCGAGGTCTACAACGTCGGCGGCGGCACCGAGCTGTCCAACAAGGAGCTGACCGCTCTCCTGCTGGAGGCCTGCGGCGCGGACTGGGACACCGGCGTCGAGTACGTCGCCGACCGCAAGGGCCACGACCGCCGCTACTCGGTCGACTGCGCCAAGCTGCGAACGGAGCTGGGCTATGAGCCCCGCAAGGACTTCGCCACCGGCCTTGCGGAGACGGTCACGTGGTACCGCGACAACCGCGCCTGGTGGGAGCCCCTGAAGGAGCGCGCGGCGCTCTGACGCCGCGTGGGCGGAAAGCCCCGCCCACGGCCCCCTTGTGACGACGAACAGGTAACCATGACCACCACTTGGCTGATCACCGGCGCCACCGGGATGCTCGGGCAGGACGTTCAGGCGCGGCTCGGCCGGCACGGCGAGGAGGTCGTCGGCCTGGCCCGTGGCAGTCTCGACATCACCGATGCCGCCGCCGTGCACGACGCGGTCGATGCGCACCGGCCCCGGATCGTGGTCAACTGCGCCGCATGGACGGCCGTTGACGACGCCGAGACAGGCGAGGCGGACGCCCTGCGGGTCAACGGCGACGGGCCCCGGCACCTCGCCGAGGCGTGCGCGAGGACGGGCGCCAGGCTGATCCAGCTCTCGACGGACTACGTCTTCGCCGGTGACGGCACCAGCCCGTACCCCGAGGACGCCCCGACGGCACCGCGCGGCGCGTACGGACGTACCAAGCTGGCGGGGGAACAGGCGGTGTCGGCGGCTCTCCCGGAGGCGGGGTACGTCGTGCGTACGGCCTGGCTGTACGGGGTGGGGGGCCGGAATTTCGTCGACACGATGATCAGACTGGAGTCGGTCAAGGACACCGTCGACGTGGTCGACGACCAGCGCGGTCAGCCCACCTGGACGGTGGACCTCGCGGACCGGCTGGTGCGGCTCGGGCAGGCCGCCCTCGCCGGTGCCGCGCCTGCCGGGGTCTACCACGGCACCAGCGGCGGGGAGACGACCTGGTTCGGTCTGGCCCGGGAGATCTTCCGGTTGCTCGGCGCGGACCCCGGACGCGTCCGGCCGACCACCAGTACCGCCTTCGAGCGGCCCGCTCCGCGCCCCGCGTACAGCGTTCTGGGGCATGACCGTTGGCGCCAGGCGGGGATCGAACCGATTCGTCCCTGGCGCGAGGCGCTGGAAGCGGCGTTTCCGGCTCTGCTCGACGACAAGAGAGGTTCATCCCGGTGAGCTCGAGCATCCAGCCGACCGCCCAGGTCGACGAGACGGCCACGGTCGGTGACGGGACGACGGTCTGGGATCTCGCCCAGATACGGGAGGACGCCCGGCTGGGCAACGGGTGCATCGTGGGCCGGGGAGCGTATGTCGGCCCGGGGGTGCGGATCGGCGACCACGTGAAGCTGCAGAACTATGCGTTGGTCTACGAACCCGCGGTGCTCGGTGACGGGGTGTTCGTCGGCCCGGCGGCGGTGCTCACCAACGACTGCTTCCCCCGTTCGGTGGACCCGCAGGGCCGGCTGAAGCGCGGCGGCGACTGGGAGGCCGTGGCAGTGGTGGTGGACGAGGGAGCGTCGCTCGGGGCTCGTTCGGTGTGTGTGGCGCCGGTGCGCGTCGGCCGTTGGGCGCTGGTCGCGGCGGGTGCCGTCGTGACCCGGGACGTGCCGGACTTCGCCCTGGTGGCGGGCGTGCCGGCGCGCCGGATCGGCTGGGTCGGCCGGGCCGGCGTTCGCCTGGTCGAGCGGGCAGGTGGGACAGGCGGATGGGAGTGCCCGGAGACGGGAGCGCTGTACGACGAGGAGGACGGTGAACTCGTCGAGCGCGTATGACTCCCTGATTTCTCGCAAAACACCGATCCTCGAACATCCGCATGCATAACATGTGTGCGAACTGTGCGGACCCAGTGCAGTGAGCACACAAACCGGTTGTGCCCAGGGGGGGTTGCCGGGTGGGGACACCTGTGCCTGAAGCGGGAAGTGACCACCGCTCCGTCTGACGTCTGCCTTCCGCCGCCCGACCGTCCACGACGCGGCGATCACAAGCCTGTCCAAAAAAGAGGACCCACAGGGGGGTTGGTGTGTCCACACGATGACCATCACACGTCTGGCGACACTGGAACGTGCGGAACCGCCGCTGCTCGCGCTCGCCCAACGACTTCTCGCGGTGGCCGAGTTGGGGCTCGCGTCCATGCTGCTCCCCGGCGGTGAGGCCTTCGTCTTCACCATGGCCGGGCGGAAGGCCCCCGACGGTTCCTGGACCTTGGAGCGGCGCGGGACCAGCACCCGGTACGCGGCCATCACCGTGCTCGGGGCCCGGTTCCTGCCCGAGGACCGCCAGCGCGCGGTGCTCGCGGGGCGTACGGCGGAGGAGTTCGCGGGTCTGCTGGTCGAGTTACTACCCGCGGTGACCAACCTCGGTGACGCGGCGCTCATCGCCTGGGCCGCCGCCGAGACCGGTCACCCCAAACTGTCCGACGCCCTCGCGCGGGTCGAGGCGCTGGACGAGGAGGACCGGCCGCAGTACACCGTCGAGGCGGCGTGGGTGCTGTCCGCCCTCGCGGCGGCTCGACGCACGGTCGATGTGGAGAGACGGTTCACCGCAGCCCGCGACCGTCTGCTGCGGGCCCGGATCGGGGACAGCCCGCTGTTCCCGCACGCCACCGCGCCCGGCCTGGTGCCGTGGTACCGGGCGCACGTGAGCTGCTTCGCCGACCAGACGTACCCGCTCCAAGCCCTGGCCCGCGCCCACGCCAGCGGCGACGCGGGCGGCGATCCGCAGGCGCTGGCCGCGTCCGAGGCGTGCGCGGCGCGCATCTGCGAACTGCAGGGCGACGGTGGGCAGTGGTGGTGGCACTACGACGCGCGCACCGGCGGTGTCGTGGAGGGGTACCCGGTCTACAGCGTCCACCAGCACGCGATGGCGCCGACGGCCCTGTTCGATCTCGCCGACGCCGGCGGCACCGATTTCGGCGGGTCGATCCGCAAGGGCCTGCGCTGGATGACGGACGTGCCCGAACTGGCCGAGAGCCCTGAGAACCAGGAGCCGTTGATCCTCGACGAGCTCGGTGTCACCTGGCGCAAGGTCTACCGGGGCGATCCGAAGAAGGCCGTACGCGCCGCCCGAGGACTCGGCACCCGAGTAGCTCCGAACCTCCGGCTGAAGTCCCTGGACCGGGTGTACCGCCCCGTCTCCGTGGACCGCGAATGCCGGCCGTACGAATTCGGCTGGATGCTCTACGCCTGGCAGGGGGACCTCATATGAGTGGGCGTCAGAATCTGTTCGGGGTCGAGCTGGATCCGCTGACCATGGACGAGACCGTCCAGCGCTGCCTCGAAGCGGTCCGGGACGGCCGGCAGTTGGAGATCGGGGTGGTCAACGCCGCGAAGCTGGTGAACATGCGGCGGGATCACCGGCTCGCCCAGGCCGTGGCGGGCTGCGATCTCGTCCTCGCCGACGGACAGGCCGTGGTCTGGGCCGGCCGGATCCTGCGCGCCCCGCTGCCGGAACGGGTCGCCGGTATCGACCTGTTCCTGCGGCTGCTGGCCGAGGCGGAATCGGCGGGCATGACGGTGTACTTCCTCGGCGCCACACACGAGGTGCTCGAGGAGATGCTGCGCCGGGTGGCCGACCGCTTCCCCGGGCTGAAGGTGGCCGGCAGCCGCAACGGCTACTTCGACGACTCCGAGCAGGAGGCCATAGCGGACGCGATCGCCGGCAGCGGCGCCCAGATGCTGTTCCTTGGCATGACCTCGCCGAAGAAGGAGATCTTCACCGCCGCCCACGGCGCACGCACCGGCGCCCGCCTCGTACACGGAGTCGGCGGCTCCTTCGACATCCTGGCCGGGGTCACCAAGCGGGCACCCGAGTCCTGGCAGCGGTGGGGAGTCGAGTGGCTCTACCGCGCCCTGCAGGAGCCGCGCCGCCTGGGCCGGCGCTACCTCACCACCAATGCCGCCTTCCTTCTCATGACGGCCCGCGAGCTCATCCGGCTCACCCCGTCCCCCGTTCCCGCGAACAGGAGTCACTGATGCGCGTCGTCGTGGTCGGACAGGGATACGTCGGCCTGCCACTGGCCATCCGCGCCGCCGAGGTCGGGCACGAGGTGATCGGCTACGACGTCGACTCCCGGCGGATCAAGAGCCTTGCCGCCGGTGAGTCCTTCGTCGAGGACGTCTCCTCCGAGCGGATCCGCGCGGCACTGGACAGCGGTGCCTACCGCCCGAGCGAATCGGCCCGCGACTGCGGCGGCTTCGACGTCGCCGTCGTGACCGTCCCCACCCCGCTGCACGAGGGCACTCCCGATCTCCGTTACATCAAGGAGTCGGCGGTCACCCTCGCCCGCTACCTGCGCCCCGGAGCCACGGTCGTCCTGGAGTCGACGACCTATCCCGGCACCACCCAGGAGCTGTTCGCCCCCATCCTGGAGGACGGCTCGGGCCTGACCGCCGGCACCGACTTCCACCTCGGCTACAGCCCGGAGCGGATCGACCCCGGAAACGCCGTCTGGGGCTTCCAGGAGACCCCGAAAGTCGTCTCCGGCGTCAACGCACCCTCGCTCAAGGCCGTTCAGGACTTCTACGCGCGGCTCGTCGACACCACCGTGCCGGTGAGCTCGCCCAAGGAGGCCGAACTCGCCAAGCTGCTGGAGAACACCTTCCGGCATGTGAACATCGCGCTGGTCAACGAGATCGCGATGTTCGCCCACCACCTGGACATCGACGTCTGGCAGGCCATCGACGCCGCCTCCACCAAGCCCTTCGGCTTCATGAAGTTCACCCCCGGACCGGGCGTCGGCGGCCACTGCCTGCCGATCGACCCCTCGTACCTGTCCTGGCGGGTGCAGCGCGAACTCGGCCAGAGCTTCCGCTTCGTGGAACTCGCCAACGACATCAACAACCACATGCCCGAGTACGTGACGCGCCGCATCGGCGACCTGTTCAACGAAAGACGTCGTTCCGTGAACGGCTCGCGCATCCTGCTGCTCGGTCTGGCGTACAAGAAGAACACTGGCGACGCCCGTGAGTCGCCCGCCCTGCGCATCTCCCAACTGCTGCTCGACATGGGGGCCCAGGTCAGGGCGGCGGACCCGCACGTCGTCGAAAGCCTGCCGGTGGACACCCGGCTGGTGCGGGTCGAACCGGGGCCCCGGGAGCTGGCGGCCGCCGATGTGGTGGTCCTGCTCACCGATCACGACAGCTTCGACTACGAACTCATCGCCGAGCACGCCCCCTTCGTCCTCGACTGCCGTCGGCGCCTGTCGCCGGGACCCACGATCGAGGTGCTCTGAGCCATGCCGCGCATCCTCTGCGTCGCCGGGGCCCGCCCCAACTACATGAAGATCAAACCGGTGATGGACGCCCTGGAACGCCGGGGCGCCGAGGTGGTCCTCGTCCACACCGGCCAGCACTACGACCCGGCCATGAACGACGTGTTCTTCGCCGACCTCGGCATCCGTCCGCCCGACCGCTTCCTCGGGGTCGGCTCCGGCACCCACGCCGAGCAGACCGGACGCGTGATGACGGCGTTCGAGCCACTCCTCGACGAGGTGTCCCCGGACATCGTCGTCGTGGTCGGCGACATCAACTCCACGCTGGCCTGCGCCCTGGTCACCGCCAAGGCCGGACCGCTGCTGGCGCACGTCGAGGCCGGCCTGCGCAGCCGCGACTGGGGTATGCCGGAGGAGGTCAACCGCGTCGCCACCGACCGCGTCAGCGACTACCTGCTGGCCCCCTCCCCCGACGCCGTCGAGAACCTGCGCGCGGAAGGGTACCGGGCGGACCAGATCCACCTCGTGGGCAACGTCATGATCGACACGCTGCTGACCAACCTGGAACGGGCCAGGGCCTCGGACATCCTCGGCCGATACGGCCTGGCCGGAGGCGAGTACGGACTGGTCACCCTGCATCGCCCAGCCAACGTGGACAACCCCGAGGTCCTCGCCGGGCTCCTGAAGGCCCTGGGCGAGGTCGCCGGGCGCTGCCCGCTCCTGCTGCCCGTGCATCCGCGCGCGTCCGCACGGCTGGCCGACGTCGGCGTCCCCGGAGGCATCCGGCTCGTACCGCCCGCCGGTTACCTGGACTTCATCGCCCTGCAGGACTCCGCCCGCCTCGTGCTGACCGACTCGGGCGGCATTCAGGAGGAGACCACCGCGCTGGGCGTGCCGTGCGTGACCCTGCGGGACAACACCGAACGGCCCATCACCGTCGAGCAGGGCACCAATGTGCTGGCCGGCCGGGATCCGGCGCGGATCGTGTCCACCGTGCACCGGGTGCTGGACGCCCCGCCCGCGCCGCGCCGGCCCGAACTGTGGGACGGCCGTGCGAGCGACCGCATCGCCGACGTGCTGCTGGAGGGAGGCACCGCGAGCACTCGGCTGAGACCGACGGACCAAACGTTCCCCTTATGATCCGCTTGCAACATATGCTCGTCGAACGTCAGGTTGCTAGGCTCTGTCCGGCGGACAGGTCGGCTCCAGCCAACGGTGTCGTGTCAGTACAGGTGAGCGGGGCATGGTGCGTCCGGTTGCAAGGCGGGGGGCGCCGGCGCGATGGGTGTCTCCCCGCGCGAGCGCAGCCGAGCATGGGGGAGTCGGCAACCGACGACAACGCCGCCGACGGGCGTGCCCTGCCCCGCGATTCCGGCATGATCGGCCGGACAGGCCCTAGGGGGGACCACCATGGATCTCGCTGAGATCTTCCGCGTCATGCGCAGGCGCTGGTACGTCCTGCTGCCCGGGCTGCTGCTGACCGCCTGCCTGACGGTCGCCGTCGCCCTGGTGGTTCCGGTCACTTACCAGTCGCAGAGCACGGTGGTTCTCCTCAACTCCCAGAAGGCCACAGTGGCCTACGACGGCAACCCGTTCCTGAGCACCCAGACCTCGCTCACCGGCATGGCCGACAGCCTGGCCCGCAACCTCGACTCCGACGTCTCCGTCCGGGAGCTCAAGTCCCGGGGAGCCACCGGCACGTTCGAGGCCAAGCTCGCGGACAACGCCCAGGGGCCTCTGATGTGGCTCACCGTCACGGGCACCGACAAGGCCGCCGTCCTGGCGTCGGACCGCATGCTGACCGCGTACGCCAAGGAACGGCTGGAGCAGTTCCAGAAACAGCAGTCGGTCGCTCCGAAGGCCATGATCCGGATGACGACCATCGTCCCCCCGCAGAACCCGATGGCGCAGACCAAGACCCGCCTCGAGTACCTGGTCATGGCCGGGTGCCTGGGCCTGGTTCTGAGCCTGGTCGCCACCTTCTACGTGGAGGCGCGCCGACGATCGCGCACGGTGACGCAACCGGAAGAACCCGCGCAGCCGGTCACCTCCCCCGAGCCGGCGGCCGGGGAACCGGTCGCGGAACAGACCATGGCCCTGCGGCCGCCGCCCAGTTGGTCGCGGTCCGCCGAGGACAGGCCCGCCGCAGAGCCGAGGGCCGGGCGGCCCATCATGGCCGCGGCGCCCGCCGCCGAGCAGCTCGACGAGGAGTCGCCTCATGGACAGCGTTCGCACACCGGACAGCGACCCCTCTGAGACGAGCGACTCCCCCGCTCCTCCCGCTCCTGCCTCTCTCGCCGGGAAGGTCCGTTCCGCGGCTCGCTGGAGTCTGATCAACACCGTGGTCATGCGCCTCGGCAATTTCGCCACCGGCATCCTGCTGGCCCGCTTCGCCCTCGGACCGGCGCAGTGGGGCGTCTACGGCATCGCCCAGACCGTGCTCCTCGTCCTGCTCTCGGCGAACGAACTGGGCGTCGGCCTGGCCATCGTCCGCTGGGACGGGGACCCCCGCCGCTTCGCACCGACCGTCCTGACCCTGGGCACCGTCTCCAGCGGCCTGCTGTACGCCGCCATCTTCGTCTCGGCACCGACGGTGGCCGGGCTGCTCGACTCGCCCGGAGCCTCGGGCGTCCTGCGGGTGATGTGCCTGTGCCTGGTGATAGACGGGGTGGCCCAGGTGCCCGCCGGCTTCCTCACCCGGGAGTTCGCCCAGGGCAAGCGGATGGTCGTCGACGCGCTCAACTTCGTCCTCAGCACCTCCGTGACCCTGGTGCTGGCCTTCGCCGGGTGGGGCGCGATGAGCTTCGCCTGCGGCGCGGTCGCGGGGAACATCGCAGCCCTCATCGGCTGCGCCCTGGCCGCCCCCGGCACCCTACGGTTCGGCTGGGACCCTCAACAGGCCCGCGCGCTGCTGAAGTTCGGGCTCCCCCTGGCCGGCGCGAGCCTGCTCGCCCTTGCCGTCGTCAACGTGGACACCATGGTCGTCGGCTCCTCCCTCGGCCAAGCCGCCCTCGGTTTCTACGTCCTGGCGTTCAACATGTCCGGCTGGCCGGTGCGCATCATCTCCGAAGCCGCCCGGCGCGTGTCCTTCGCCGGCTTCTCCCGCCTCGCCGGCTCCCCGCAGGCCCTCGCTCAGGGCTTCGGCCGCGCCCTGGGGGTCCTGGTCACCGGCACCGTACCCCTGTGCGTCCTGCTCGGCGGCCTCGCCACCCCGGTCGTCCACCTCGTGTACGGGAGCACGTGGCTGCCCGCCGCCGCTGCACTGCCCTGGCTGATGGCGCTCGGCCTGGTCCGCATCGGCTGCGAACTCGCCTACGACTGCCTCGTCGCCGCCGGGCAGCGCCGCTCACTCGTCCTCGTCCAGGGCCTGTGGGTCGTCGCCCTCATCCCCGTCCTCGTCGTCGGCGCGCGCCTCGGCGGCATCGTCGGCGTCTCCCAGGGCCATGTCCTGGTCGCCGTCGGCCTCGTCGTCCCCGCCTTCCTCTACGCCCTCGGCCGGGCCGGGATCAGCCTCGGCCACATCGCCCGGGCCTGTGCCTGGCCCTTCTTCGGGGGAACCGTGATGACCCTGGTGGTCCTCGCCGCGAAGCGGCTCCTCGGCGACGGCACCGTCGCCCTGTTCGTCATCGGCACGGCCGCCCTGGCCTGCTATGCGGTGTGCGTGCTGCCCAGCCGCCGTTACCTGCTCGGCTCCCGGACACCGGCACCGGAGGCCGCATGACCAGGCTCCGCCGCCTGCTCGTCGGCCTCGCCCTCGTGCTGTCCGCCGGCTGTTCCGCAGGCGCCGACTCCTCCCCCGCCGCCCACGGTCCCGCCTCCCACGGTCCCGGCACCCACGACTCGGCGCACACCGCCACCGCTTCGCCCCAGGAAGCAGGTTTCCCCGACGCCCGCACCACCGGCCCCCGCATCCCCCTCACGCCACACTCCACGGGGAACATGAGTGTCAAGACCGACGGGACCGTCATCAAGGGCTGGGACATCACCGGCTCACTCGACATCTACGCGAACGACGTGACCATCATCGACACCAAGATCACCTCCACCAACTGGTGGGGTGTCAATCTGCGACCCGGTCACAGCGGACTCCGGATCCTCCACAGCGCCATCACCGCCGTCCCCGGCAAGGGCCCCGACAACGGCGGCGTGGACTACGCCGTCTCCAACATGGCCACCAGCTCCATCGAGGTCGGGTGGAGCGACATCTCCGTCTTCGGCAACGCCCTCTCCATGGGCCAGGGCCACCTCCACGACAACTACGTCCACGACCTCGTCCCCTTCCGCAACACAGGCGGCGAGTGGCAGCACACCGACGCGGTGATCAGCGGAGGCGGCAACAAGGGCCAGCTGATCATCCGTCACAACACCCTGCTCAACCCCGTCGCCGTCGACCGGGGAGCATCCGCCGCCATCGGCCTGTTCGCCGACACCGGCCACGTCTCCGACACCGTCATCGACGGCAACCTGCTGGCGGGCGGCGCGTACGCCCTCTACGGGGGCGGCGAGGGCGCGACCGGGATCACGGTCACGAACAACGTCTTCTCCACCCGCTACCACCGCAATTGCGGCGTCTACGGAGCCGTCACCGCCTGGAACGCGGGCGGCCCGGGCAACGTCTGGCGCGGCAACCGGTTCTCCCACGGCACTCTGATCGCCCCCGAGCCGGCCGGCTGAGGAAGAGGATCATGCGACGCATCACCCGCGCTCCCTGGGAACTCCTCAAGCGCACCTTCGGCTGGCTCGTCCTCTTCGAGCTCCGCAACAAGATCCTCCTTGGCCCCTCCGCGCTGCGGCTGCGCCGCCTCGAAACCGCCGAGACCCGCAGGCACGCGGCTGCCGCCGCCTCCATGCCCGCCGCCCTCGTCGCCACGGTGATCGCCACCCACCGCCGCCCCGACGAGCTACGGGCAGCCGTCCGCTCGGCCCTGGCCCAGACGGTTCGCGACCAGGTTGTCGTCGTCGTCGACGACGGCGCCGGCCTCCCCGACCTTCCAGCCGACCCACGGCTGTTCGCCGTTTCCCTGACGCGCAACACCGGCGTGGCCGGCGTCGTACGCAATGTGGGCATCCGCCTCACCCGCTCGCGGTACGTGGCCTTCCTGGACGACGACAACCTGTGGGAACCCGATCATCTGGAGCGGGCGCTGGCGGTCCTGGAGACCCCCGACGGGCCCGACGGCGTCTACACGGCGCTGCGGCGCGTCCTTCCGGACGGGACCGAACGGGACATCCTGTCCGTGCCGTTCGACCGCCGTCGGGCCGCTCGGGAGTCCTTCCTGGACACCAACGCGTTCGTCGCGCGGCGCGACGGGACCTTGCGCTTCAGTCGTCTGCGGCGGACGCCGGAGGTGCTTCCGCGTGAGGACTGGGAGCTCGTCCACCGGTACAGCCGCAGCCACAGCGTGCGCCACGTGCCGCACGCCACCGTGCGGTACCTGGTGAACCCCGGGAGCTTCTACACGACATGGTCGAGCTGAGGGTGCGCCGACCGGGCGTCATGGACCCGGCGTGGCCCGCAGCGCGCCCGGCCTGAGCAGGGCGGCCGCCGCCGCACGGCTGGCCCGCCTGCCGAGGGCGGCCCGCGACGCCTCGCGCAGGAACACGGCCGCTCTGAAGCACGCCGTTGCCAGGGCACCGTGCCGTCGCCCGTACAGGCGCACGCGGTTGAGCGTGAGCAGGGTCCACAGGCGGGGCGACACCCGGGAGTCGCCCCCGAGGTGGACGGCCTGTGCCGTCGGCTCCAGTTGGGTGAGGTAACCCAGGTCCCGCGCGCGCAGGCAGTACTCGGTCTCCTCGGAATAGAGGAAGAAGGACTCGTCCCACGGGCCGCACGCGGCCAGGCAGTTGGCCGACAGGGCCATGAGAGCGCCGGTCGCCCAGTCCGGGCGCGTGGGCCGCACGTAGGCCGCTGGGTCGGTGACCAGTTCGCTCAGGCGCGGGAAGCGTCCGGCCCGCCGGTTGCCGATGAGGGCCTCGCCCAGCGCTCGGGCCACCGTCGACTCGCGACGCAGCGAATACAGGGGCGCCTCGCGGCCTTCTTCGTACAGGAGCGGGACGGCGATCCCCACCTCGCCGTCCAGGCGGTCGACGAGACGTTTGGCGCACCCCTGCCGCATGCGGATGTCGGGGTTGCAGACCAGAACGGCGCCGTATCCTTCCTCCCACTCGCCGGCGGCATTCAGCGCGGCGTTGATGCCCGCCGCGTACCCGGCGTTGCGACCGGTCCGGACGAGCGTGGCGTCGGGAGCGAGCCTCTGGAGGACCTCCACGGTGCCGTCGGCCGAGTCGTTGTCGGCGACGACCAGCCGCCAGTCCAGGCCGGCCATGCCGTCCGGAAGCGCGGAGAGGAACCCGGGGAGCACCGAGGCGCTGTTCCAGGTGACGATGACGACGGCGACGGGGCTCAACGGGACTCCACGAGTTGGGGCGGCCGGGACTCGGCGGCCTGGCGGGGCGCCGGGGCGGCGGCAGCGGCCTCGCGCCGGATGAAGCCCAGATAGCTGCCCCCTGCCCCCAGGACCAGGAAGAACATGCCGGCGAACATGGGGAAGCTGAGCGAGTCGAAGGTGGCGCTGATGACCAGGGCGACCAGCGCCGAGGCGAAGAAAGCCTGGCCCAGTTCGCGGTCGGATTCGGTGCGGGCCAGGCGTCGGACGGCACCGCCGTGGTGGATGCCGGTGACGAACAGGACGAGCAGGGCGACCGCTCCCAGCGCGCCCATCTCGGCGAGGGTCAGCATGTACTGGTTGTCCGTGAAGAAGTACAGGTCGGGCGTGAAGGTGCCGAACCCCCGCCCGAACAGCGGGTGCTCCTTCAGATAGGGGACGATCGCGCTGTACTTGATCGTGCGGGCCTGCGTGCTGCTGTCGGAGTTGGACAGGAACGACGCGAACAACTCCGTGATGGTGCCGATCAGCCCGGGAATGATCACCTTGAACCCCGCCACCGACACCGCCATCAGGCCGATCGCGGTCCACCGCCGCTGCGGCTTCCAGCGGGGGACCATCACCAGGGCGACCAGCAGCATGCCGATGATCGAGGTTCTCGACACCGTCAGCGGCAGCGCACCGGCCATGATCAGGACCGGCCCCCAGCGGCGCAGTACGTGCAGGTGGCGGCGTACGGGATCGAATGCCTGCTGGATGGCGAAGGGCACCAGGATCGCCAGCATGCCGCCGAACTCCAGCGGCTGGGCGGTGGTGGACCGGGGACGGGTGAAGGAGCCCCGGTCCATGGCGGTGACCTGGGCGACGCTGGTCTGGAGGCCGGGGATGTGGAGGGAGTCGGCGATGTTGGTGGCCGCGAAGAAGTCGTAGTAGCCGAGCGCGGCGACGACGGTCCCCATCACCACCAACCGGCGCATCAGGACGTCCAGCCGGCCGCGCTCCTGCACTCCCGCCGAGGTCAGGACGACCAGCGACACCCACACCAGGAACCCGATGAGTCCGCGGTCGGCCCCGAGGACCTCCTGGTGCGAGCTCTCGCGCGTCGCGTCCGCGATGTACGCCATGAGGACGGCCAGCCCGAGCACGCACATCGCGACCCGTACGAGCCTCGTGCCCGGCGCCGGAAGGATGCGGCCGCCGAGCCAGGTCGCGAGGTACCACAACAGTCCGAGCAGGGCGAAGACGTTGGCCGGGGTGCCGACGCCGCCGAGCGCGGGCAGGGCCAGGTTGGACGGGATGAAGAAGGCGAGCACCAGGTAGACGGTGAGGATCGCCGTGGCGTCGACCCGTCGGCTCAGCGGGCCTGCTCGTACCCGCCGGGGAGCGCGGGCCTCCCGCGGTCGCGGCGCGGCGCTCCTGCCGGCGCGCCGCCGGCGGCGGACCACCGAGACGCCCTCCAGCAGAATCGAGAGCAGGAACGCGCTGACGACGCCCAGGATGACGACAGCCGCGATGTCCTGGTAGCGACTCTTCGACTTCGCCACCGGGGTCTGCGGCAGCACGACGGGCGCCGTCTGCACGAGGTAGGGGGGCGGGACCTTGGCGGCGGACTGCAGGGCGTTCAGTTGCTCACCGGCGAAGGTGGTCAGGGTGCTGGTCTCCTTGAGCACCTTCGCCCGGTCGGTTCCGGTGACGCTGAGCACGAGCAGCGGGCTGTCGCTCGCCGGCGCGAAGCCGGCCGTGTACGGATCCGTGACGCCCCGTCCGCGCAACTCCTTCGCGGCGTCGTTCGATTCGAGGGTTCTGATCAGCACGTCGGCCGTGACGATGAGGGAACCGCCCGCATTCGAGAGGGGGTTGCCGAACGTGGGGGCAAGCCGGGCCACGGCCGAGGAGTCCAGCAGCGCGACCGAGCTCTGCGACTGGTAGGAGACGGGGACGGTGACGTACAGATACGCGCCGCCTAGCAGGCTGAGCACGGTGAAGGGCACCATGAAGTACCAACGTCTGCGCAGAATGGCCCATATCTCGCCAAGGCTCACGAACCATCCCCCCATTCAGTGGCATCCCACCGCGCATCCTGCCAGTATCGGGGGCGACGGAAGGATCTCCTATGTCGCCCGGGAACGTCGCCGCCGCGCTGCTCCGCCGCTGGTACGTCCTGGTGGTCGCGCTGCTGCTGACGGCCGCCGGCGCGTACCACGTGATGCGCCCCGCCCCCGAGTACGTCGGCTCCGCGGTGGTCGTCCTCAAGCCGGCGGTGACGCAGAACCAGCCCAACCAGCTCACCAATCTGCAGCCGCCGCTCGCCGTGGTCTCCTACGCGGTCGTCCAGCAGTTGGAATCCGCCGCCGGGGCCAGGGAGTTGGAAGCGGCAGGCGTTCACGGGGCCTACCACCTCGTCCCCCGCAACAGCGGCACCAGCGCGACGCCCCGCTATCTGATCCCCTCCCTGCAGGTGCAGTCGCAGGCGTCCGGTGCCGATGCCGCCGTGACGGCGGTACGCCGCATCATCGACGTCTACGCCAAGCACGTCGACGCCTTGCAGACGGCCCAGGGAGTTCCCGCCGGCTCGCGGATCACCGCCTCCGTCGTGGTCTCGCCGAGCGCCGCCGAGGTGCAGGGCACCAAGAGCCGGGCCCTGGCGGGCACAGCCCTGCTGGGCTTGGCCGGCGGCATTCTCGGCGCGTTGTGGCTCGACCGGTACGCGATGAGCCGCCGGGAGGTGTCCCCGGGCCGCCTCGCCGGTCCGGTTCCCGTGGCCAACTGAGCAGAACCGGGCCATCAGATACCGCGGCGCTTCCACGCCTCCCACCACAGCCACTCGCGCCCGCGCTCGGCCACGGCCGACCACACCAGCGGCTGCAGATACGGCATCGCCTTCGGACCGATCCGCCGCCGCAACCGCAGCGCGCGGTACTCCGGCAGTGCCGCGTATCCCGGCAGGCACTCCTCGGCGAACGCCACACAGTCGTCGACCGGAACGACCTCCGTACGCCCCCGGTCGTAGGCCCGGTACGCCCGGCGCAGCGCGAACCGGGCGAGCCGGGTGTGGACCTCGTCGGCCAGGCGGTCGGCCTGGGGCAGCCGGTCGGCGCATTTGGCGAGCACCGAGTCGAAGGCCACGAGGCGCTGGCGCAGGTCGTCGAGCTGACCGCCGAAGTCGGTCGTGGACATGTTCTTGCCGTGGACCCGGTAGAAGGCCTGATCGGCACCTCGTATGTAGCCGACGTCGGCGTGAGCGGCGAGCCGCATCCACATCTCGATGTCGCCGGCGTGTGGAAGCGCCGGGTCGTAGCCGCCGACCGTCCGCTGGAGGCTGGTGCGCACGACGACTTCCGGCGAGGTGATGCAGCCGGTGCCCTCACGGAAGCGCCGCTCCAGCCACCACTGCCCGGGATAGACGACCGAGCCGGTGCTGCGGGTACGGGCCCGTGGCAGCGGGCCGCCGTGCTGGAAGCGCAGGGGGCGCCCGTAGGCGAACCCCACCTCGGGACGGGCGTCCAGGAGCGCGGCGGCCCGGACCAGCGCGCCCGGGACCAGCCGGTCGTCGGCGGAGAGAAGGGCGACGTAGTCGCCGTCGGCCCACTCCAGGAGGCCCTCGTTGTAGGTGGCGATGTGGCCCATGTTGGTGGTGTGGACCCGGACGTCGATCCGCGGGTCGGAGGCGGCCAGTTTGCGGGCGACCTCCGCAGAGTCGTCGGGCGAGGCATCGTCGATGATGAGTACCCGGACGTCCACGCCGTCCTGCTCGTCCAGGACGCTGCTGACGCAGTCGGCGAGGAAATGGCCGTACTTGTAGCAGGGGATCACAACACTGACGGTGCTCATCGAGGAGGAAGCCAATCCCCGGTGGTGGTCTCCGCCGGACTCGACGGAGACCACCACCGGCGTGTTCTGGTGGGTCAGTTCTTCTTCTCGCGGACGGTCTTGCCGGTCAGGGTCCAGCTGTGGGACTTCACCGTGTGGCGGTGCTTGTCCCGGGCCGTGACCGTGACCTTGAACCGTGTGCCGTCCGGCAACGGGGCGGACAGGTGGACGGACACCTTGTGGGATGCCCGGTTGTAGGAGGTGACGGCCGTGACGTGGAGCTTCCTGGCGGCGGCCGCCTTGGCGCCCGGCAGGATGGTCACGGTCGCCCTGACGGACGACAGCTTGGCCGTGCCGGGCAGGGTCAGGACGAGGGCACCGGCCGCGTCGGCGGTGTGCGTCACCGAGGGGGCCGTCACCTCCGAAGCGGTGGCCGTGGACAGGGAGGCGCCGGGATCGTCGGCGGTGAAGACGGGGCCGACCCAGTAGTTGGCGGATCCGTAGGAGCTGTTGGGGAAGGCCGCGTCGATGCCGTACCGGTAGAGCCCGTTGTGGTGCGCGGTGGTGTCGGCGGTGGCGGTCAGCGGGTAGGACTGGTGGGCCGCCGCGAAGTACCCCCCGTCGACGGCGTAGTTGCCATGCGGGGCGTGGTAGGAGACGACGTAGGCGGTGTCGGCGGTGATGGCCACCGCAGTGGCGAAGGTCAGCTGCTGCCAGCCGGAGGCCGTCTCGCCGGTGAAGGTGCCGGTGGCGAGCAGGGTGCCGTCGTCGGACCACAGGCTGCCGGTGTGGGTGCCGGTGTTGCCGGTGCCCTTGTAGAAGGTGACGCCGGTGATCCAGCCACTCGACGAGGACGTGAACCGGGTGCCCAGTTCGACGGAGTTGGCGTCGCCGGTCACATCGGTGGTGGCCGGCACGGTGGAGGAGTTCCACAGCGTGCAGGGGCAGGTGACCGGGGGCGGGCTGGAACTGGTGGTGAAGTTCCACGTCACCGGGTCCGCCATGGCGTTGCCCCACAGGTCGGAGGCCTGGACGGAAGCGGTGTACGTGGTGTGCAGCGCCAGCTCCGTCGACGGTGTGAAGGTCGCCTTGTTCGAGGCGGGGAGCGTCTTGGTTCCCGGCACGGTGTTGCCGTCCGGGTCCTTCACGGTGAACGTCAGGCTGTCGGCGTCGATGGCCGAGCTGAAGACGGCCGACACCGGTGCCGTGATGGACACGCCACTCGCCCCGGACGTCGGGGACGTCGAGGTGACGGTGGGCGGGGTGGTACTGGCCGTTGAGGTGTCCAGCACCACGTCGACCCAGTAGTTGCTGCCGGAGGACTGCGAGGACGGGAAGGCGCTCGTCGAGCCGTAGTGGTAGACGCCGTTGCCGCCGTCGGTGCCGGACTGGAGCGCCGTGAGCGGGGCCAGGCCCGCGGTGTTGCCGGAGAAGTAGCCACCGTCGTAGGAGTATCCGCCGTTGGGGGCGAAGTACGAGGCGACATACGTGGTGTTGGCCTTGACGGACACCGGGGTGGCGAAGTTGAGCTGCTGCCAGCCGGAGGCCGTCTCGCCCGTGAAGGTGCCGGTGGCCAGGCGGGTGCCGGAGGCGCTCCACAGGCTGCCGGTGTGGGTGCCGGTGTTGGCGGGTGACTTGTAGAAGCGGACGCCGGTGATCGAACCGGCCACCGTGGTGCGGAACTTGACGCCGAGCTCCAGCGAGCTGCCGTCGCCCGCGTTGACGGTGCCGGGAACGGCCGAGGCCGGCCAGATGGTGCACGGGCAGGCCTGGGGGCCGACGGTCACCGGGACGGTGGTGAGGGCGCCGATGTTGACGCTGTCGTCCACCGCGCGGACCTTGATGGACGCCGCTCCCGGGGTCGTCGGCGTCCAGCTGTAGCTCCAGGACGTCAGGCCGGTGGCGGCGTTCCAGGTCGTTCCGCCGTCCGTGGACACCTCCACCCGGGCCACCACACCGCCGCCGGAGTCGGCGGCGGTGCCCTTGATGGTGACCGGCTTCAGCGCCGGGACGGTGGCCCCGGAGGCCGGGCTCGTCACCGTGACGGCCGGGCCGGTGCTGTCGGTGGAGGCCGTGGCGGCGACGAGGTTGCTCTGCAGGGACTTCGGCTGGGCCCCCATGTCGGCGAGGACGTTCACGGTCGCCTGCTGCATGCGGGGGTCCTCGGTGACCACCGTGTCATCGGGGTTGTACGTCGGGATGTTGGTCAGGCCCCACGACCACTGCACGGTCCCCGACCCGAACACCAGGGCCCCGGAGTCCTGGTCGCGGAACTCGACGAGGTTGTGCGTCGCGGTGCCGCTGCCGTACGTGTTGCCCCAGTCCAGGCGGTACTTGCCGTCGTTGATGTCGACCGTCGTGGACGACAGGTCGATGGCCCCGGCGGGCCTGGTGCGGTTGTCGATGTCGCTGTCCCACTCGTAGCCGAGCGTGCCGGTCGGGAAGGTGGCGGTCTGGCTCGACGTGAGGTTCGCGATGGAGGTGTTGCGCCACAGCCGGTTCCTGCCGTACGAGCCGGGGACCGTGATCGCGTCGCTGCGGTAGCCGTTCACCTGGAACATGGAGCCGGTGAGGATGTTCGGCGGCTGGTAGGCCGTCCCGTAGTCGGTGCTGGTCGGGTCCATCCAGGTGCCGGTCCAGGTGCCGCTGGGGTCGGCGATCCCGTTGTTCTGCGCCATCTTGGTCATCTTGTAGCAGACCAGGGTCCGGTTCGCCGTGCTCGTGCCGTCGATGCTCGGGGCGAGCCGCGTCTTCCAGAAGACCTCGTTGCCGCTGAAGAAGGCCTCCCGGACGCCCGTCTTCCTGGCCGCCAGGACGTTGGAGTACTGGCTTTGCGTCCAGTACTCGTCATGGCCTGAGGACATGTACACCTTGTGGTTCTTCAGCAGGGTGCCGCCGTTGGCCGACACGTCCACGCCGGACAGATAGCTGACGTCGTAGCCGTTGCGCTCCAGCCAGGACAGCATCATGAACTCGGAGCCGTAGATGCCGTTGTCACCGCCGATGTCCAGCGGCCGGTTGTAGCTGACCTCGTAGGCGCGGCCGTCCGGCGCGGGCCCCGCGCCGCCGTAGAGATCCTGACCGCCGTAGTCGTTGTAGGCCTGCCAGGTCTGGTCGCTGGTCTGCACGACGACGTCGGAGGTGCTGGAGTCCTTGCGGACGACGAACGGGTACGGCATCAGGCCGTCGCCGTCCGTCTGCGTCAGGTTCGCGATGTACAGGCCGGACACGGCGTCGCTGGGCACCGTCCAGCTCGCGGTCACGGGCCAGTTCCCGCAGTCGACCAGGCCGGTACTGCTCTTGGTGGTGCAACTGGCGGGCCTGGTGGCGTAGTTGGCGGGATACGTCACCGCCGCCTGGGCCGCAGTCGTCATCTCGCGTGCACCGTCGCCGCCGTACCAGCCCAGGCGGTAGATCTCGATGTGGTACGAGACCTTCGACTGGACCTTGAACTGGACGGTGTCACCGGCCTGAACGCTCTCCTTGGTGGAGAAGCCCTTGATGTCGCCGTAGGCGTTGGGCGAGAACCAGTCGGACTTGGGGCTGCCCGGCTTGGAGTTCTCGCAGACGATGGGATTCGAGCCCGTTGCGCACGGATCGGAGGCCGCATGGGCGGCCACGGCCTGCGGGAGCACCGCCCATATCAACGCGGCGACCACGGCAAGGCGGCCGCCCCGGAGCCGTCTGCTCCATCTGTTCATGTGTACCTCTCAGCGGTGCTGTGCAGGACCGACGCGTGAGGTCGGCGTGGTGCGTGAAGCGGGGACCGGTCAGCCCCAAAGCGCGTCGGCGAGCGCGTCGACGACCCGTTGCTGCTGGTCAGGGGTGATCTGCGGGTAGAGCGGAAGCGACAGGATCCGGTCCGCCGCCTTCTCGGCGTTCGGGAAGTCGCCTCGGGTGTGGCCGAGGTGGCGGTATGCCGGCGTGAGGTGGACGGGGGCGGGATAGTGCACCCCTGCGCCGATGCCCTCCGCGTTGAGCTTGCCCACGATGTCGTCGCGGTCCGCCGCGGCGACCTGCACGACGTAGAGGTGCCATACGTGGACGTTGCCTGCCGCCGTCGTGGGGAGCGCGACCCGCCCGCCGTCCGCCAGGTCGGAGAGCAGGGCGTCGTAGCGGGCCGCGGCCGCCCGCCGGGCCGCGTTGCCGTCCGCCAGCCTGGCCAGCTTCGCGCGCAGCACGACGGCCTGCAGTCCGTCCAGACGACTGTTGAACCCGGGCACGTCATGGCGGTACTTGGCGACGCCACCGTGGTTCGCGATCGCGCGTACCAGGCCGGCCAGTTCCTCGTCGTCAGTCAGTACCGCGCCCGCGTCGCCGTAGGCGCCCAGGTTCTTGCCCGGGTAGAAGCTGGTGGCCGCGATCCCGCCACTGCCCGGCGACCGGCCGTCGCGGGTCGCGCCCTGGCACTGCGCGGCGTCCTCGACGACCCGTACGCGGCCGGGCAGCCGGCCGGCCAGCTCCGTCGCGTCGGCCATCTGCCCGTACAGGTGCACGGGTACCACCGCGCGGGTGGCGGGACCGACCGCGTCCAGCGCTGCCTGGGGGTCGAGCAACTGGCTGCCCGGCAGGCAGTCCGCGAGGACCGGGCGCGCGCCGGTCCTGGCCACCGCGCCCGCGGTGGCGATGAAGGTATTGGCGGGCACCACCACCTCGTCGCCCTGCCCGATCCCACTGGCGCGCAGGGCGAGTTCGACGGCGTCGGTGCCGTTGGCGACGCCCACGCAGTGCGCGACACCGCCGAAGTCCGCGTACTCGCGCTCGAAGAGGCGGACTTCCTCGCCTCCGATGAACGCGGTGCCGGCCAGGACCCGTTCGAATCCGGCCCGTACGTCGTCGGCGACCTCGGCGTGGGCCGCCTTGAGGTCCACCAGCGGAATCTGGTTCATGTGACCGGTCCCCCCATGGTTCGTGTCCCAAGTTCGTCAAGCGCCGGGGCAGCCGCCGCACGCAGCCGCCGGGCCGGGCTCCCCGCCCAGACCTCGCCCGGCGGCACATCGCCGAGCACGGTGCTCCCCATCCCGATCAGCGACCAGGCGCCGACCTCCGTGCCCTCCCTGACCAGGGCCCCGGAGCCCACATAGGCACCCCGCTCCAGCCGTACTCCCCCGCCCAGGCGGGCGCCGGAGGCGATCGTGGCGAAGTCCTCGACCACGTCGTCATGGGTGAGGACGGCCTGCGGCATCACCGCGACATGCGCGCCCACCCGCACGGCGGCGGTCAGGACGCAGTGCGCGAGCAGCACCGAGCCGGGGCCGACCTGCGAGGTCGCCGACACCGCCGCCGTCGGGTGGATCACGGTGGCGTAGCGGTCCGCGGGCAGGCCGAGCCTGCGGACCAGACGGGCGCGGGCGGCGTAGTCCCCGGGGTTGCCCACGCAGATCACCACCCGGGCCCCGGGCAGGCCGTGGACCAGGTCGCAGCCGCCGAGGACGGGAACGCCGTCCACCAGGGTGCCGTGCAGGGTGGTGTTGTCGTCGAGGTGCCCGAGCAGTTCGACGTCGCCCGCGTCCCGTACGGCCTGTGCGGTCTCCCGGGCGAAGCCGCCCGCGCCGATGAGCAGCAGCCCCCTCATCGCAGTGCCTGTTCACGCAGCGCCGCCACGACGCGGTCCTGCTGGGCCGCGGTCATCGTGTGGAACAGCGGCAGGATCAGCGAGTCGCGGCTGATCCGCTCGGTGACCGGCAGCGGCGCGCAGGGGTGTCCGGCGTAGGCGGGTTCGAGGTGCGTGGCCATGATCCCGCGCCGGGCGGAGATGCCGGCCTCGGCGAGCGCGGCGAGCAGGTCGTCCCGGCCGACGGGGAAGTCCTCGTCCAGAAGCACCCAGTAGGACTGGAAGTTGCTCTGCCCGTGCGCGGGGTCGCGTACGGGGGTGAGGCCGGGGACGTCGTGCAGCAGTGCGTCGTAGCGGGCCGCCAGCTCGCGGCGGCGGGCGATCATCGCGTCGAGTTTCCCGAGCTGGACCAGGCCGACCGCGGCCTGGATGTCGGTCATCCGGTAGTTGTAGCCGACCTCGAGGTAGCTCTCCAGGACCGGTGTGGTGCTCGCATGACGCTGTGCCGCGGAGGCGTTCATCCCGTGCTCGCGCAGCCGGCGCAGGCGTGCCGCCCACTCGGCGTCGTCAGTGGTGATCATGCCGCCCTCGCCCGTGGTGACGACCTTGCGCGGGTGGAAGGACCAGGCGGCGATCAGCGCGCCCTGCCCCACCGGCTTGCCGCCGGCGGTCGAGCCGATGGCGCAGGCCGCGTCCTCGACCAGGCGGAGGTCCCAGTCGGCGCAGGCGGCACGCAGGGTGTGCACATCGGCGGGCACGCCGCCCTGGTGGACGGCGAGGACGGCCTTGGTGCGGGGGGTGCGGACCGCGTCCACCGTGGCCGTGGTCAGGTTGCCGGTTGCGGCGTCGACATCGGCGAACACGGGCTCGGCCCCGACGTAGCGCACGGCGTTGGCGGTGGCGATGAACGACAGCGAGGGCACGACGACCTCGTCTCCGGGCCCGAGCCCGAGCGCGACGAGCGACAGGTGCAGGGCGGTGGTGCAGGAGCTGACCGCGATGCCGTGCTCGGCGCCCACCCGCTCGGCGAAGGCCCGCTCGAAAGCGGTGACCCGGGGCCCCTGGGCGACCCAGCCGGACAGCACCGCGTCGGAGGCGGCCTTGGCCTCCTCCTCGCCGAGCCACGGGATCATCACCGGGATGCGGTCCGTGCTCACTTCGACGCCTCCCCCGCGGCGGCCCGCTCGGCCCGCCACCACTCCACCAGGTCCCGCAGCCCCGTGCGCAGGTCGATCCGCGCGGTGAAGCCGAGCCGCTCGGTGGCCTGCGTGGTGTCCGCGAGCCGCCTGGTCACGCCGTTCACCGCGCGGGCGGGCCCGTGCACCGGCTCCAGGTCCGACGCGCCCATCGCCTCCAGCAGGCCCTGGGCGAGTTCCTTCAGCGAAGTCTCGGTACCGCTGGCGATGTTGAACACCTCGTCGGTGAGGTCCGACTCGGCGGCCAGCACGTTGGCCCTGGCGATGTCCCTGACGTCGACGAAGTCCATGGTCTGGGCGCCGTCGCCGAGGATCAGCGGCGGCTCGCCCGCCTCGATGCGCTCCATCCAGCGGATGAGCACCTCGGTGTAGAGGCCGTGGATGTCCATGCGGGGGCCGTAGACGTTGAAGTAGCGCAGCGCCACGTAGTCCAGTCCGTACATGGCGTGGAAGCTGCGCAGCATGCCCTCGTTGAAGGCCTTCGCCGCGCCGTAGAACGTGTCGTTGTTGTACGGGTGATGGCGCTCGGTGGTCGGGAAGGTCTCGGCCGTGCCGTAGACGGACGCCGAGGAGGAGGCGATCACCTTGGCCACCCCGGCCTCGGCGGCCGCCTCCAGGACGTTGAAGGTGCCGTCGACCAGGACCTCGTTGGCGAGCCTCGGCTCCTCCGCGCACTGGGTGATGCGTATCGCGGCGAGGTGGAACACCAGGTCGGCGCCCTCGGTGGCCTTCCGTACGGTGTCGGCGTCCCGGATGTCGCCCTCGACGACCTCCACCACGCCGCTGGGCAGGGCCTGGGCGAGGTTGGCCCGCCGCCCGCGCACGAAGTTGTCCAGCACCACGATCTCGCGGGCGCCGCCCTCGGCCAGGAGGTCGACAAGGTTGGAGCCGATGGTGCCCGCTCCCCCGGTGACCAGGATCTTCTTGCCGCGTACGCTGCTCAACTGCGCTTCCCTCTCAGTGGATCAAAACCGTCAGTGCCCGGCACGCAGGCCGACGACCGCGCCCCGGAATTCCAGACTCCGGGACGCCGCTTCGAGAATGTCCAGCACCCGCAGACCCGCCCGGCCGTCGGTCAGCGGCGCCCGGCGCTCCCTGATCGCGTCGGCGAACTCGTCGACCATGGCGCGCAGCGCTTCCCCCTCGCCGATGGCGGGCGCGACCATGTCTCCGGAGCGGTACGAGATGAGCGCGTCCCGGCGCTCGTCCGGGCCGATCTCCTGGGGCGCGGCCAGGTCGACGCCCCGGTCGTAGATCGCCACCCGCTGGAGGGGGTTGAGGTCGTCCCAGATCAGGGTGCGTTTGGCGCCGCCCACCATGGTGGTGCGTACCTTGGTCGGCGAGAGCCAGTTGACGTGGACGTGGGCGATGGCTCCCGTGTTGAGCTGGAGCGTCAGATAGGCCACACAGGCCTGGCCCGCGCCGATCGGGTCGGCCCCGTGGGCGGCGACGGCGACCGGCTCGACGTTGTCGGGGAGGATGAAGTCCAGGATCGACAGGTCGTGCGGGGCCAGGTCCCACATGACGTCGAT
The DNA here is from genome assembly GCF_042959345.1 of Streptomyces sp. NPDC007905. Taxonomy (NCBI): domain Bacteria; kingdom Bacillati; phylum Actinomycetota; class Actinomycetes; order Kitasatosporales; family Streptomycetaceae; genus Streptomyces; species Streptomyces sp. NPDC007905. Next base: position 49,706 of record NZ_JBIBKS010000001.1, read on the forward strand.
GTCCTTCTGGACGAGCCCGAGGTTGATCCGGACCGAGTCGACGAAGTGGATCTCGCCGAGTTCACCCGAGCGCACCAGCTCCCGGATGCGGCCCACCGCGGGCGTGTAGCAGTAGGTGTGATCGCACATCAGGGTGAGCCCGCGCTCCTCCGCCTCGGTCACCAGGCGCAGTCCGTCGGCGTACGTCGCCGCCAGCGGCTTCTCCACGAGGACGTTCTTGCCGGCGCGCAGGGCGGCCAGGGCGATGTCGAGGTGGGTTCCGGCGGGCGTGGCGACGGCGACGGCGGCGACGGAGGGGTCGGCGAGTACGGCCGCGTAGTCCGAGGTGGCCTGGACCGTCGAGTAGCCGCCGAGGACCCGCTGGGCCCGGTCCACGTCGAGATCGCACAGCCAGCGCAGCCGGAACTGCTCGCCGGCCTGGAAGTTGCGTACGAGGTTGGGACCCCAGTAGCCGGCCCCGACGACCGCGACCCCCAACGGCTCCGTGGTGTGCGTCACTGCGTTCCTCTCCCCTTGGTCCATCAGTAGGCCCCCGTTCCTCGCACGACTGCCGACGCGGTGCGCAGCAGGATGGACAGGTCGAGGCTCGTCGACCAGTTGTCCACGTATCCGAGGTCGAGCCGGACCGCTTCGTCCCAGGGCAGGTCCGAGCGGCCGCTGACCTGCCACAGCCCGGTGAGGCCAGGCTTCACGAGCAACCGTCGCTTGATCTCCGGCGTGTACTCCTCGACCTCCTCGGGCAGCGGAGGGCGGGGGCCGACGAGCGACATGTGGCCGCTGATCACGTTGACCAGCTGCGGCAGTTCGTCCAGCGAGGAGCGGCGCAGCACCGAGCCGACCCGGGTGATCCGCGGGTCCTGCCTCACCTTGAACAGCAGACCGTCGCTGTTCTGGTTGAGGTGCGCCAGTTCCGCCCGGAGGTCCTCGGAGTCCTGCCGCATCGTGCGGAACTTCAGCATGGTGAAGTGGTCGCCGTACCGGCCCACCCGCCGCTGTCGGAAGAGCACCGGCCCGGGGCTGTCCAGCCGGACGATCAGGGCGACCAGCAGCATGGGCAGTACGAGGACCGTCAGGAGCGCTGCCGCGAGCGCCCGGTCCAGCAGTTCCTTGGGCAGCCGGGAGAGCCGGGAGAGGTTCGGCGCCTGTATCCGCAGCAGCGGCACCCCGTTGGTGGGCCGTACCGTCAGCCGGGAGGCGGACACGTCGGCGAGCATGGGGGCCAGCAGGAAGTCGGCGCCCTGTACGGCGGCCGACCAGGTCATCCGGCGCAGGACCAAGGCGTCGAACTCGGGTGCCGGCAGCGCCACCACGGTGCTGATGCCCAACGCCCGCACGACGTCGTTCATGTCGCCGACGCCGCCGAGGACGGGGAGCCCCAACTTGTGTATGTCAGCGGCTCTTTGCGGATCGCTCAGACACACTCCGGCGACCTGCAGTTCCTGGACGCCGCCGCGCCGCAGCACCGCGAGCAGCTCCACGATGCCGCGCGAGGGCCCGACCAGGAGCGTCGTGCTCCGGTCCCGGCCCCGGGCCCATCGTCTGTGCAGCCGGCGGCGCAGCGCGTAGCGGACCAGCAGGGTGATCGCGGCGGCCGCCACCGCGGCCATGGCCATGTCATGAAGGAGGCCCGAATCGTGGGTGAACAGCCAGTACGCGACCGCGGTCGGCACCGGCAGTGCGACGGCGCCGCGAAGCACCCGTCGGTACTCCTCGGTTCCTAAGCCCAGCGTGCTGCGGTCGTAGGAACGGTGGGCGAACATGGCCACGATCCACGTCGGGGGCAGCACCAGGGCCACCGCCCAGCGGCCGTACGCCGCGTGAATCAAGAAGGCCGCGACAGCGGCTGCGAAGCCGTCCGCGACCAGCAGGACGATTCGGTACTTCCGCTCCCACCGTCTTCGGTGAGCTCGTGGAGTTCTGCGCTCCACAACGACGTGCTCATGCGTGACCTCAATGGTCATGCTCCCCCCACCACATGCGCGGCTACCCCCGACCGAAGTGCCCCCAGACAGCGGCACCGGAAAGCGAGGGAGCGTCAGCGGTTCCCCAACCGCCTCATGCCCCCAGCATGCTGGTTACTGACCGTACAAATGCGTTCGTGAAGCCGTGCCGTGACATGCAGTCAAGGACGAGTTCCCCACCCAAACCGGTCCGGCGGCCCTCAATCTAGAGCACCGGACGCAGTCGCGGGAACAGTTGGACGAAACACGCATCGCATCAGTCATATTGGCTGCATACTGCCCACGTGACGAGCATTGTGATCCCGGCTCACAACGAGGCACGAGTCGTCGGCCGGCTCCTCGATGCGCTGCTGGCCGACCCCTGCGAGGACGAGACCGACATCGTGGTCGTGTGCAACGGCTGTACGGACGACACCGCGCACATCGCTGCCGCTCGCGCCCCGCGCGTCCGGGTGGTGGAGATCCCCGTCCCCTCCAAGCACGCCGCTCTGCGGGCGGGTGACGACCACGCGCGCGGCTTCCCCCGCCTCTATGTGGACGCCGACGTCGTCATCTCGGGCGCCGACGTACGGGCGCTGACCGAGCCCCTGGCCGACGAGGCCTCGGGCATCCTCGCCACCGGCCCCGAACGCCGGATCCCGCTGGCCGACTGCGCATGGCGGGTGCGCGCCTACTACCAGGTGTGGCAGCGGCTGCCTGCCGTACGCGAGGGGTTGTTCGGGCGAGGCGTCATCGCGGTCTCCAAGGCCGGGCACGCCCGGATCGCCGCGCTGCCGCCGCTGATGGCGGACGACCTGGCCGCGTCCCTGGCGTTCGCTCCTCGGGAGCGGCTCGTGGTCGGCACGGCGAATGTCGTGATCCATCCGCCGCGCACCTGGCGGGACTTGATCAAACGGCGGATCCGGGCCGCGGTGTCCACCGCCCAGGTCGAGCGGCAGCAGGGAGGGCAACAGGCTCCGCGTACGAGCAAGTCGGATCTGAAAACCCTGCTCCGCAGGGAGCCGAGGCTCTTCACGGGTGTCGTCGTCTTCGTCGCGGCGGCGGTCGCCGCCCGGCGGGGGGCCAGAAAGGCCATCCGGGCACAGGACTTCGGCACCTGGCTCCGTGACGAGAGCAGCCGGCAGAACTGATCGCACCGCACCTGGAGCCTTTGTCTTGTACCTCACCGACCGTTCCGCGCCTGCGAACGCGGAAACCGGCCAGGGCCGAAGGCGCGGCCCGGGGCCCAAGGCCGCCCCGGTCGTGCTCGTGCTGGGTGCGGTCAGCCTGATCACGGACATCTCCTCGGAGATGGTCACCGCCGTCCTGCCGCTCTATCTGGTCACCCAACTCGGTTTCGGTCCGCTGGGATTCGGCACCCTCGACGGCGTCTACAACGGCGCCGGCGCACTGGTCCAGCTCACCGGCGGCCACCTCGCCGACCGGGCGCGCAACCACAAACTGATGGCCGGGCTCGGCTACGGCCTGTCCGCACTGTGCAAGCCGCTGCTCCTGCTCGCGAGCAGCCTCGGCACGCTCGGCACGGTCCTCGCCCTGGAGCGCACCGGCAAGGGCCTGCGCACCGCCCCGCGCGACGCGATGATCTCCCTGGCCACGCCGCCCGAGAACCAGGGCAGGGCCTTCGGCGTACACCGGGCCATGGACACCACCGGCGCGATGCTCGGCCCGCTGGTGGCCTTCCTCATCCTGCGCGCGGCGGCCGACGGCTACGACGCCGTGTTCGGCGTGAGCGCGTGCGTGGCCTCGCTCGGCGTGCTCGTGCTGGTGTTGTTCGTACCCGGCAGGCGGCACGGCGCGCGGACGGACGAAGCCGGTGTGGCCGACGGCAGGCCGCCCGTCCGCATACGCGAAGCCCTGGCGCTGCTGCGCCTGCCGCGGCTGCGGGCCCTCGCCGGCTGTGCCGCGCTGCTCGGCCTGACCACCGTCAGCGACGCCTTCGTCTACCTGCTCCTGCAACGGCGCGCAGGCGTCGGCGAGCAGTGGTTCACGCTGCTGCCGCTGGGCACCGCCGCGGTGTTCCTGCTACTGGCCGTGCCCGTCGGCGCGCTGGCCGACCGGGTCGGTCGGCGCACCGTGTTCCTCGCCGGCCACGCAGGTCTGCTCACCGCCTACGCCCTCCTGCTGTGGGCACCGGCCACGCCCATCCTCCCCGGTCTCGTACTCGCCCTGCACGGCACGTTCTACGCGGCCACCGACGGCGTGCTCCCGGCCACCCTCGCCGGCATCGTGCCCGAGCCCCTGCGCGCAAGCGGCCTCGCCATCGTCGGCACCAGCCAGGCACTGGCGAGGTTCTGCTGCTCGCTGGCCTTCGGCGCCGCGTGGACGGTGTGGGGAGACGGCCCGGCGCTGGCCGGCGCGGCGGTGGGACTGCTGTGCTGCGCCGCCGTCGCCGGCGTGGTGCTGCGGCCGACCGGCGGGACCCTATGACCACCACGACCACAAGGATCCGGATGACACCGCTGCGCCGCCGCCTGCTCGTCCTCGTCACGGCGGTGCTGCTCCTCGGGGGCCTGGGCACCGGCATCGTCCTGCACGCCGCCGCCCGCGCCCACCGGGCGAACCAGCCGCAGTCGGGCGGCCCCGCCGTCAGCGCGGGCAAGTTGACGCTCGACCAGAAACACCGCCTGACCTTCCTCAACACGGCCGCCGGCCCGCACCGCACCTCGGTCGCCTCGGTCCCGTCCGCCGACCCCGGGGGCGGGCGGACCGCCTCGAGCCTGAAGTGCGCTCGCTTCTACGCGGCGGCCCGCACGGGCGTCTGCCTCCAGTCCGTCACCGGCGTCCTCAAGCAGAGCAACCGTGCCCTGCTCCTGGACGCCCGCCTGCGCACCCGGCGCGCCTTCCCGCTCGCGGGCGCCCCCAGCCGGGCCCGGGTCTCGCCCAGCGGCCGCTTCGTCGCCTGGACCGTCTTCGTCTCCGGCGAGTCCTACTCGTCCGCCTTCTTCTCCACCCGGACCTCGATCCTGGACACCCGCACCATGCGAATGACTCCCAGCCTGGAGACGTTCTCCGTCGTCAAGGACGGCAAGCCCTACCGCGCCTCGGACAGCAACTTCTGGGGCGTCACCTTCGCCTCCGACGACGACACGTTCTACGCCACCCTGAACACCGCCAACCGCACCTACCTCGTCAAGGGTTCCCTCTCCCGGCGCACGGTCACCACCGTGATCCAGAACGTGGAGTGTCCCTCGCTCTCCCCCGACGGGACCCGCGTCGCCTTCAAGAAGCGGGTCCTGTCCGGTGCCGCCCTGTGGCACGAGTACGTCCTCGACCTGAGCACGCTGCACGAGACGGCACTCGCCGAACACCGCAGCGTCGACGACCAGGCAACCTGGCTCGACAACCACACCGTCGCCTACGCCTTCCCCACCGATGGCAAGGTCGGCAGCAGCGACCTGTGGAGCGTGCCCGCGGACGGCACGGGAAGCCCTCGCCGACTGATCGCGGACGCGTCTTCCCCGGCGCCGCTGTAGCCGGGCATCGGCCCACCACTGGGCCCGCCGATCCTCGCCCCGCGCTTCCTCGCCGTCCGCGGCCCCCCGGCTCGCGGGCCATGGGCGGGCCGGCGCGGCGACTTCAAGTTGGCGGAGGCTCAATGTCTTGCCCTCCCCCCATCGACCAGCTGTCCTCCGGACTCGGCGCAGTAGTCGACATGACGGCATGCGGCGGTGGCCAGGGAGATGTCGGCCTGCCCACTGCCCGATTCGGGCGCCGGAGCTCAAGGCCCCGACTTCCGCCACAGCTCCGTCCAGTGGCGCCACGCCGCATTCCAGCAGCCTGCCCCTCTCGCGGTGGGGGTCCGTTCCCAGTGAGAACTCGGCCCATGCTCGCGGGCGTCAAGTGACCCGGAAGATCGGCGGAAGCCGTCCGTCCGTGAAACCGCGCGGGTAGCGTCGCCACCATGGAGGACTCTCAGGACACTCGCACCTCATCGACTACGCACGCCCGGTACGTCCGACGTGTCACGTCCGCCTCGCGGGAGCAGCGGTTCTGGTGGCGCTGAGCGTCGGTGTCGCCCTCGCAGCCGGCTCGGACGACGATTCGACTCCCATTCCCCCTGCGCCGTCCGCCTATTCGTCACCGGCCGCGGGCCCGACCGACGACACCGGCAGCGGCGACATCAGCGGCGGCGGTGACGGGGGGCACGAGCGCTGGTGTGGACGGCGGCGTCAGCGGCGGCGGTGACGCAGGCACGACCAGTGGCGGGGACGGTGGCACCGATCCGTCGCCGACCTCGACGTCCCCCACCGGCCCCTCACCGTCGCCCACCGGTGAGCCGGACCTGGCCGAACTCAACCGGCGCATCTCGAAGCTCGACAAGCAGGTCGACCAACTTCCGACCAAGAAGGAACTGGCCGACGCCCTGCGCGCCTTCGCCGACGAACTGGACAAATCGAAGTAGCTCCTGAGATCGACGGGCCGACCTCGGCCGAACCACGGAACCGGTCCGTCGCAGCAATCGAGTTCTTGACCGGCAGCTATCGAGTTCTTGACCGTCAGCTGGCGTGCGGTTGCACAGCTCCGACGGTGGGGCCCCGGGAGGTCATGGCTGAGCCTGCCCGGGGCCCGCAGCCGCGTCCGGCCAGGAGGCCCGTCGGCCGGGCAAGTCCCAGGCGCCTACGGCGGTGGCGAGGACAGTTCCTGTCATGGTGAGGGCCTGCCTGACGCATCAGAGGTACCGGCAGGCGCGTACCACCCAGAGGTGGGACAGCTGGTGCAACCCTGCGTGCGTCACATGCGGGCCAGAATCTCCGCCTTCTTGGCGGTGAACTCCTCCTCGGACAGGATGCCGGCCTCCCGCAGCTGCGCGAGCTGCTGAAGCTGCTCGACCGGCGTGGCGGTCCGAGGCGTCGGCGGCGCAGCCGGCGTGGGGTAGGGGGTGGCGACGGGAGCCGGGCCAGGGGCGGGGTACCTGCCGAGGATCAGATCGGTGAGCAGCGACTTGATGCCGGGAGCGGCGTCGTGCGGCACACGGAAGTTGATGGTGTTGCCCGAAGCCACGACCACCACCTTGGTGAACATCAGGCCGTCCCGCTTGGTCACCACACTCGAGACACTCTTCATGGGGATCATTTCGGTACCCGCGTCGCCGCCACGAACGCCGGTGGCCAGCAACGAGACGCCTCCGGTGAGGAAGCCCGCCGTGAGCTTCTTCCCGCTCAGGCCGCGGCTCCGGGCCCACTCGATGCGGTCGTGGTGGATGGCCACGTCGGCGTTCTTGCCCTCGATGTGACTCTTGAACGTCATCAGGGGTGCGCTGTGCATGAGTGTCCCGTTCGATGGTTGAGCGGTGAAGGAAATGTGTGCGGCCAGATCATAAGCACAGTTCAAAGGCTTGCACAGCGGCCCTTTGCCTTGTTCCATCGGCTCGCCCGCCCGGGCCCCGGTGCCGGACTCGTCGAGTCCGGGCTTCCTTCGGCGTCCACCAGCCGCGTCCGGCACCCCATGCCTCCCCCGGCTGTTTCGACCCGGCCCGCCGGGGTCGCCGGCCGCTGAGGCTCCAGCGGGGAGTGCACTACCGCCCCCACCCCTGTCATCACCTCCTGCCGCACGGCCCTGAGTGCCCCCCGATCGTCCCGAACGGCGGTGCATCGTCAGGAAATTGAAAACACTACGACGACCGAAAAATGCCCTCGGTGAACCCACCGGGTGTTTAGATCGGCCCCCCTGTGAAACATTCGGCGCCATCGAGTAACTGACTGAGTAACCCTTGAAAGGGAAACGAGTTGTCGCTCATCACGGGAGCCGGACATCGGTCGCTGCGCGTGCTCACATCCTCCAGTGCGGAATACCTGATCACCGAATGGGCCGGCGGAAAAGGGAAGAACCTCTACACCCTGACCACGTCCGGCTTTCGCGTACCGAGCTGGTCGGTTCTCGGCCTGGACGTCTTCGCGGAATTCTGCCGCGGCGGCGGACTGGACGAGCACCTGGCAGGCCTGCTGGCCGACGGCTGGGAATCGAGGACCCGGCAGGTCGCCGACAAGATCGCCCGCCTGATCGAAAGCGCGCCCCTTGACGAGCGCATCGCCGAGGCCATCGCCCTGGCCTACCGGCGGGCCGGCGGTGAGGCGGTGGCCGTCCGCTCGTCCGGCCCGGATGAGGACGGCGCGCGGCACTCCTTCGCGGGCCAGTTCGACAGCTTCCTCAACGTCCGCGGTCTCGACGAGGTCACGTCCCACGTTCGCCGCTGCTGGGCCTCCGGATTCTCCGAACGCTCCCTGCGCTACCGGGCACAGCGCCGGCTGCCGCCCGATGCCGGCGGCGTCGCCGTGATCGTGCAGCGCATGGTGGCCGCCGAGCGCAGCGGCGTGCTGTTCACCGCCGACCCGACGACCGGCCGCACCGACCGCCATGTGGTCAGCTCGGTCCACGGGTTGGGCGAAGGCCTGGTCTCGGGCGCGGTCGACGCCGACACCGTCGTCCTGGACGCCACCAGCGGCGAGCCGCTGACCACAGTGATCGGCGGCAAACAGGAGCGCTACGACGCCGGTTCCGGACCCGGCTGCCAGGTGTCACCCGTCGCCGACGAGGACCGCGCCGCGCTCTCCCTGACCACCGCCGACCTGGCCCGGCTGCACGAGGCCGGGGCCCGCATCACCGCGCACTACGGCACCCCGCAGGACATCGAGTGGGCCATCGCCGAGGGAAGCCTGTGGATCCTGCAGAGCCGCCCGGTCACCACCCTCGCCCCGGTGCCGAAGCCGGAGGGCGAGCTGCGGATCTGGGACAACTCCAACATCATCGAGAGCTTCGGCGGGGTCGTCTCCCCGCTCACCTACAGCTTCGCCGCCGATACCTACGCCAAGGTGTACGACAGTTACGCCCGGGCCCTGGGCGTCCGCGGTGAGCAACTGCGCGAAGTGCGGGAATGGACCCCGCACCTGCTCGGCTACGTCCACGGACGGGTCTACTACAACCTGTTGCACTGGTACCGCATGGTGCGCCTGGCGCCGCTGTACCCGCTCAACCGGCGCGTTCTCGAGAAATCCCTCGGCGTCGCGGAGAGCATTCCCGACGAACTCGCCGACACACTCCATCCGTTCACACCGCGATCGGGGCCGCGCGGCCGGTTCTCGCGCCTGGTCCGCACGGTGATCTTCGCCAGGAGATTCCTCACCATCGGGAAATCCGTGGAGACCTTTCACCGGGATTTCTATCGGGCTTACGCGGTCTTCAACCATGTCGATTACGACGCGCTGCCCGGTGACGAGACCTACCGCCGCTTTCGCCGACTGCAGCGGGAGATCATCGAGAAGTGGGGCCCGATGCAGGCCCTGGACGCGGCGATCCTGCTCTCCGTGGGACTGCTGGCCCTGCTCACCCGCAGATGGCTGCCGGCGGCCCCCGAGTCGTTCACCTGGGCCGCGGCTGCCCCCAGCGGCACCGTGGAGTCCGCGGAACCGGCCACGGCCCTGCGCGAGTTGGCAGCCGAGGCACGCGCCGACGCCGAGGTCTTTCAACTACTGGAAGACACCTCCGACGCCGAGGCCTACCAGGCGCTGCGCGACGCCGGTCACACCCGGTTCCTGGCCGCCGTCGACGCGTACATCACCGACTACGGCTACCGCAGCCCCGACGAACTCAAGCTGGAGGTCCCCAGCCTGCACGAGAACCCGGCAGGGCTGTTCACGCTGTTGCGTGACGCGCTGCCGGACACCGCAGGCGGTGGCGGCCCTGACCGCGGCGGCGAGGCCGACGCCTACCTCGACGCACACCTGCACGGCCCGCGCCGCCTGCTGTACGAGCGGGTGCGCGGCAAGGCCCGGGCGGCGCTCGCCGACCGGGAACGGCTGAGGTTCTGCCGCACCCGCGCCTTCGGGGCGGCCAAGCGCATGCTGCGTGCCCTGGGCCGCGACCTGGCGCACGCCGGTGCCATCGACGCCTGGGACGACGTGTTCATGCTGCGCCTGGAGGAGATCACGGGCGCGTACGAGGGCATGATCGCCCACAACGAACTGCGGGACCTGGTCGCGCTGCGGCGCAGACAACTGGCCGCCGACACCGCACTGCACGCCCCGCCCCGCTTCACCACCCGGGGCGCACCGTACTGGTCGGGCAACCTGGAGCGGGCAGGCTGGACCAACGGGCCCGCTGCCCGCACCGGTGCCCGCGAACTGCGCGGCACCCCTTGCTGCCCCGGCGTCGCCGAGGGGCCCGCCGTGGTCACCGACACCCCGGTCGACATCGACGGTGGCATCCTGCTCACCTACCGCACCGACCCCGGCTGGGTCGCCGCGCTGCCCTCGGCCGCGGCCCTCGTCATCGAACGCGGCAGTCCGCTCACCCATGTCGCCGTCGTGGCACGAGAGCTGGGCATTCCGACCGTGGTCCAGGTCAAGGACGCCACGACAGAGATACGCACCGGCACCCGGCTGCGCGTCGACGGCGCCGCCGGGACGGTCACCGTACTCGCCGACCCGCCCGGTGACGGTACGACCGCCGACGCGGGCAACGCCCGAACGGAGACACACCCGTGATCCTCAGCGAGGACCAACTGCAGGACCTGCTCGACAAGTCCCTCGCCGGGCTGCCCCACCCCACCGAGTGGGCCGTGGCTCTCGAAGGCTCCATCGCGGAGGGGTTCGGCAATGCCTCCTCCGACATCGACTTCCTGCTCGTCGGCCACTGCGAGGACGACCTTCCGACCATGCCGTCGCTGCTGTTCGTGGACGGCCGGCGGGTGGAGATCCGCACCCGGTCGGTGCGGCAGCTCGCCGACCAGTTCCGCGCGGTGGAGGAGGGTGCGAAACGGCCCGGCCGGCTCTCCGAGGATCTCCTCAACCGCTGCCAGCGGCTGCTGCACAGCCACCCGCTGCGCCGCCACGCTCTGGTCGAGGAGGTGAAGGCGATGATGCCCGTCGAGCGGTTCCGCCGGATCGCCGCCGACTGGTGGGCGCACCGGGCCCGCCAGTCCCTGCGGCACGCGATGGCGCTGATGTGCCTCGGCGCGGCCGACGAGGCGGTCGACTGGACCCGTGCCGGACTCGTCCAGACCGTCAAGTACTGGGCGGCAGGCCTGGGCGAGACCTACCTCGAGCCCAAGTGGCTGCCCATGCAGCTGGACCGGGCCGGCCGCCCGGACGTACGCGACCGCTACTGGGAGCTGGAGGCCGCCGCCCTGTCACCCGGTGGCGCCGAGACCGCCCGCAGCCACCTGATCGCATGCCTCGCCTTCGCCGGGGATCTCGGTCTCACCGGCGTCCCCTGGCGGCCGGAACGGCTCACCCTCGAACGCGCGGCCAAGGTGACCACCTGGCAGACCGGCGAGCGGGTCCACGTCATCCGCGGCCGGCGCGAGGTGTTCGCCCTGGGTGACGACGCCGGCGCCGTCTGGCGCTCCCTGGTTCTCGGTCGACCGGTGCTCCGCGTACTGGCCCAGGCCGAGGACACCGGCGTCACCGATCCCGGCCCGCTGCTGGCCACGTTCCTGCGCTACGGGCTGGTCCGCCTCGCCTGGAAGGGCGGCGGCACCGTCAGACCCTCGCTGCCGCTCGCCGCCCCGCCCGGGCCCGTCACCCCGCCCCCCTCCGCCGCGCGGCCGCTGCTGTCGGTGCGTGGTGCGGCCGTCAGCGGCCCCCGCGCCGTCGATCTGATGCCGCTGCCCGCCGACCGGTTCGCCGCCACCGCCATGGCCCTGGTGTGGTCCAACGTGGTCGTGGAGAACGCCCTCGAGGATCTGACCGGCGCTCTGCGGCGCGCTCAGTGGCGGGTGGCCGAGCTCACCGCGCGGCGCGCCGTGCACGCCGCGCTGCGCGGCCTGTTCAGTGCCTACGGGGTCAACCCACTGCCCGCCGACTCCGACCTCGTACGCCGCTTCGACCTGCTGCCGCCCGCGACCCAAACCATCGGGACACGCGCCGGGGAGCTACTGCGGCGCACCATCGACTCGGCGGACCACGGCGACGCCCTGCTTCCGCAGGTGCGTGCCTGCATCGCCGAGGTACGCGGCACCGTGGGCGCCGACTCCTTCCCGCTCTCCTTCGACTCCGCGGACTCCTGGCGGGCCACTCTGCAACTCGGCTACGACTGGCTGCGCATCGGCGCCCACCTCGACGCGGAACTGCCCATCGAGGAGGCCCGCGACCTGCTGGCCGGCCACGGCGCCCAGCCCCATCAGGCCCGGTGACGGCACCAGGACCCGTGAGAGCACCTCGCCCGACCTTCCGCCCAGAGGAGGATCCAGCGATGTCCGACCCGATAACCGTGCTGGTGACCGGTGCCAGCGGTTTGGTGGGCGCGGAGGTGACCGCCCGGCTCACCGCCGCCGGCCACACCGTGCTGACGCTGCTGCACCGCAACGCCGAACTCGTCCGCAACAACGGCAGAAGGGTCGACCCCGGTCCGGGCACGCTGACCCGGATCGCCGGCGACATCACCCGGCCCGGCCTCGGGCTGGCCGACGACGACCGGAGGCTCGCCGCCATCGCCGACCGGATCGTGCACTGTGCCGCCGCCACCGACTTCGGACTGCCGGACGAACGGTACGACCACATCAATGTCACCGGCACACGGCACGTGCTCGACTTCGCCCTCGCCGCCCGCATCCCGCTGGTGCACGTCAGCACCGCCTATGTGTGCGGGGAGCGCGACGGCACCGCCCGCGAGGACGAACTCGACGTCGGCCAACGTCCCGGCAACGGCTACGAGAAGAGCAAGCTCACCGCCGAGACCATGGTCCACACGGCCGCGGCCGACGGCCTGCCGGTGGCTGTCGTGCGCCCGAGCATCGTCACCGGCGCCGGCCGCACCGGCCGCATCCGCGACTTCAAGACCATCTACCCCGTGCTCCGCGTCCTGACCAGGGGCCTGGTACGCACCGTGCCCGGCCGCTACGACGCCGTCCTCGACCTGGTCCCGGTCGACCGCGTCGCCGACCTGGTGACCGAGGCCGCCACCCGTTTCCGGGACGTCGAGGGCCGCACCCTGCACGCCGTCGGCCACGAGCTGACCCTGCGCGACTTCTCCGACGTCCTCGCCGAGTACCCCTCCTTCGCGATACCGCGGTTCGTGCCGCAGGCGACGTTCTCCGCCTCGGCCCTGCCCGACCGCGAACGCCCCTACTACGACCGTGTCGTCTCCCTGTACGACACCTACTTCCGACGGCGCGTCCACTTCGACGACACGCAGGCGGCGGCCTTCAGCGGCCGTCCGGCGCGCACGAACGGACGGCCCTACCTGCGCCGCCTCCTCGGCCACTGCCTCACCACGGGCTATCTCGGGCCCACCCCCGGCCAGGAGCCGTCCGCCACAGCCCGACAGGAGCCGACCGCCACGGCCCGAGCCGACCGGAGCATCCACCGATGACCCCTGCGCACCTCGCCGAGCCCCCGCACGGCATACCCGTCTCCCCGCTGCTGACCTGCCAGCCCGCCAAACAACGGCTGTACGGCGCGGACACGTACTTTCAGGAGAGTCACGACCAGCTCGCCGCTCTCACCGACGACGTCACCGGCTTCGCGCACCGGCACGCCGCGCTGCTGCTGAAGCCGGACGCCGTGGTGGCCCGCCGGCTGGACACAGCCGTGGACTGGCTGAGCGCCAGGGGCTTCAGGATCGTCGGCGCGGCGGTCACCCGGCTGACCCGCACCATGGTCCGCTCCCTGTGGTACTTCCAGTGGAACCTCGCCACCCCCTACCGCAGGAGGCTCGCCGCCCTTTTCCTGGAGGACTCCGACGCCCTCGTGCTGCTCGTCCGCCCCGCCCACGACCTGGGCGTCCCGGCGTCGGTCGAACTCACCCGGCTCAAGGGGCCCACGGACCCCGACGCCCGGCAGCCCGGCCAACTGCGCCACGTCCTCGGACGCTACAGCTACCTGCTGAACCTGGTGCACACCCCTGACGAGCCCGCCGACGTGCTGCGAGAGCTGGCCGTGCACTTCGACGACGGCGCACGTGAAGGCCTCTTCCGCTCCGCGCTGGCCGGCGACGACCGCACCGCGGACGCCCTGGAGCTGACCGACCGGTTGTACACCGCCACCAAGCCCCGGGAACTCGCCTTCGAACCCGCCCTCGAACGGCTGCGTGACGCCATGTCCGGGCAGCCCGGCACCGAGCCGACGGCCACTCCGCGCCTGCTGCTGGAGAGCGCCTGGGAGCACGGGATCGAACTCGACCCCTGGGACACCGTCATTGTCGGCTCCAAGGTGCTCCCCATGCGGCACCCCGGCCGCACCCCCGTGCTCGACGGGGCCGACACCGGCACCTGGCGCCGTCACCTGAACTCCGTCCGTGCCACCCCGAGTTGAGGAGCCGCCCATGCAGTTCACCCGGACGCTCCCCAAGGAGCTGGTGCACCGCGCCGCGGTCGCCGAGGTCTTCCTGACCGACGCGGAGCCGCGCAGCGAGGACGAGATGCTCCTGGCCGCGCAGCTTCCCCGCCGCCACGCCTTCTACCACGACACCCTCGGCTCCCGCACCCGTCACGATCCGCTGCTGCTGCTGGAGGTGTGCAGGCAGGGCATCTTCGTGGTGGCACACCGCTACTTCGACGTCCCCCTGGGCCATAAATTCCTGCTGCGCACGGTCGAGTTCGAGGTGCCGGACCCGGCCGCCCTCGCCTGCGGCGACCACCCCACCGAGGCCGTCATCACCGCTCGTGTCGAGCACCGGTTCCGCACCCGGGCCGGACTGACGGGCCTGCGGCTGCACCTCACCGTGGTCATCGGTGCACACGAGGCCCTGCTGGCCCGCATCGACTACTCCTGGATGCCCCCGGAAGACTGGAAACGCATGCGGAAGGGCCGGCGTGGCGCGCTCGGACTGCCCGATGTTCCCCTCGCTCTGCCCGGACCACGCGTCGGCCCCGCCCTCGTCGGCCGCCGCGACCCCGGCAACACGGTCATCTCCCCGCCGTACACCGCCGGCGACGGCACCCGCAGGGCACGCCTGGTCGCCGAGACCACGCACCCCACGCTGTACGACCACTGGGTCGATCACGTGCCCGGCATGCTGGAACTGGAGGCCTTCCGCCAAATCGCCCTGGCCGCTGCCGTCGCCGCCGGCACCGTCCGCACGCGCGCGGCGGTTCCGGTCCACTTGGCCGCGCGGTTCAGTTGCTTCGCCGAGATGGACCTCCCGCTGGAGTGCCGGACGGCTCCGATCCTTCCCGGCGCCGACATCGAGTGCACCTTGCACCAGAACCGCGCCGTGGCCGCCGAGGCCCGGATCAGGCTCGCCGAGCCGGACGCGGCGGTGGCAGGGGTCCTCGCCTCCCCCGCGGCCCACGGAGCCGCATGAGCCCGCTCCCGGCCCGACACCTACCACACCAGGGAGAGCCTCCGTAGTGACCACCGTCGCCGCCGCTCATGTACCCGCCAGGATGGGCCGCTTCGTGCTGCGCATGTTCCGGCCGCACATCTACGTGACGTACGGACTGCTGTGGGTTCTCGCGCTGGAGAGCTCTGCGGTGGTCGCGACCGGCACGGCGTGGCGCCCGTCCGGCGCCACCTGGGTGCGGGTCGCGAGCGTGGTGCTCGCGCTGCTCTTCCTGCGGATGCTGGACGAGCAGAAGGACCTCGCGTACGACCGCGTGCACCACCCGGACCGGCCGCTTGTCACCGGTGCGATTACCGTGGCCGAACTGCGCGGTGCGATGGCGGTGATCACCGTGGTGGTGACGGCCCTGAACGCCGCCTGCTCGGCCACGG
This sequence comes from Streptomyces sp. NPDC007905, assembly GCF_042959345.1. Lineage (NCBI taxonomy): Bacteria > Bacillati > Actinomycetota > Actinomycetes > Kitasatosporales > Streptomycetaceae > Streptomyces > Streptomyces sp. NPDC007905. Next base: position 65,316 of record NZ_JBIBKS010000001.1, read on the forward strand.
CCGCCCTGCTGCTCCTCGCGGCCCTCGGCTACGCGCTGTTCCTCGCCGCGCTGGAACGGCTGTCACCCGTGGTACGCGACCGGCCGCTGCTCAATCTGGCGGTCACCTACCCGGTGCAGCTCCTGCTCGGCGTCTACGTGTACGGGGCGCTCGTCGCCGCGGGGACCGTCACCGCCGACTGGCACGGCCCCGCACTGCTCGCCCTGTGCGCCTGCGTCTTCCTGCACTTCGAGTTCGCCCGCAAGACGGCCTGGGAGGCGCCGCCCGAGGCCTGCCTGTACTCGGTGGAACTCGGCCCGCGCCGCAGCGCAGCGGTCACCGCAGGGCTCGCGGCCGGTGCGGTCGGCTGTCAGGTGCTGCTGTTCGCGCCGGACGGCGCGCTCGGGCTGCTGCCCTGTCTGGCGGCGGCCCTGCCCGCCTGGGGCACCCGGCGGTTCCTGTCCGCCGGCCGCGGCGGCTGGCCGGTGCCGGCCGCCATGGGTTTCGTCGTGGCCACCTACGTCGGGCTGGCCGTCCGGGCGGTGCTGCTGTCATGACCGCCGAACTTCCGCTGTGCATCGAGGAGTTGCTGACCACCACGCGATGCGTGCGGCGCGGCCTGGACGTGGACCGGGCGGTGGACCCGGAGCTCGTCAAGGACTGTCTGCGCACCGCCCTGCAGGCACCCAACGGCAACAACCGGCAGAACTGGCGCTGGATCCTGCTCACCGAACCGCGGCTCCGCGCGGACGTCGCCGAGGTGTACCGGGCCGCGTTCTACGACCGCAACGCCGCCGCGCTGGAGCGGTTGGCGGAGCTGCCCGAGGCGGAGCGCTCCGTCCTCACCGCGGCCCGGGCGCTGGCGGACCGACTGCACCGGGTACCCATCCTGCTCATCCCGTGTCTCGAACTGGCCGAAGGGCGGCTGCCGGTGGGCAACCAGGCGGGGCTGTGGGCGTCTTTGCTGCCGGCCGCCTGGAGCTATGCGCTGGCCGCCCGCAGCCGTGGTCTTGTCACCGCCTGGACGGCCGTCCACCTGGACCGTGAGCACGAGGTCGCCGACCTGCTGGGCCTGCCGCCCACTGTCCGTCAGGGCGCACTCCTGCCGACGGCGTACCCACTGCGCCGCACGTTCCGGCCAGGGCCACGACTCCCCCTGGAGCAGGTCCTGCACCTCGACGGCTGGCAGGGCGGTTGACCGGCGTACCGTCGGGGCCCCGGGCGGCGTCGGGAGTTACGAAGTCACGCCGGGCAAGTGGATGCTCCCCCGCTTCCGGCCGGCGTCGTGGTCGGTGGGCTGCGCCGTCACCGCGGGGTGCCGCCTCGGCCACGGTGGATGCTCCGCCGACAGCCCTGGCCGCGGAGGGCACGAGCACCCGGCACAGACGGCTGCGGTAATGCACGCGGGCGCGGGCCGGCCCGCACTGCCGCACTGCGGGCCCGTACCGCTGCAGGCACCGTTCCGGATGGCGGCAAGGAGGCGGCCGCAGCGTGCGCTCATGTCCTGCGCGGACAGCTCGGGGTGAGAGATCCACCAACCGATCAGTGCACCGACCGCGCCCGTCCAGATGTGCTTGAGCGCGTCCGCGTCCAGGGCGTCGTCGTTGCCATGGACACGCAACAGGGCGGCAGTGCCGCGTCCAACACCACTCCAGAGTCCCTCCGACAGAAAAAGTTGTCAAGACAGGAATGATTGTCGACAGCCCCGGCCCATGCCCCTGACCATCTGTCCCGGTGTCGGATCGGGCCATGCGCCCCGCGCCGGCTTCTCGGCCCCCTACAGGACGGGCGCCTTCCGGCGGTTCGCGGAGACCAGAACCGTGTCAGGCAAGGTTGGTCGAGGCGAGGCGAGGCGCGAGTGATGATCATTGTGATAACTTCGGCGTCGCCGTGCACCGTTGCGCATTCGAGGAGGTGAGACCGATCAACACTGTGACACGTCGGGGCTCCCTCCTTCGCATGGTCTAGGGAGCGCCCGCACAAGGCATTCCCGAAAGGCTTGAAACGCTGATGCGCTTCACCTCCCAGACGTCCTCGGATGGCGTCATCGAACAGTTCTTCACCCTCGACGAGATCCCCGGCGTGCTCTGGACTCCGGAAGGCGCCTGCGGCACTCGCCCCCTGATTCTGCTGGGCCACGGCGGCAGGCAGCACAAGACGGCCCCCAATACCGCGTCCCGCGCGCGCCGGTACGCCGCCACGGGTTTCGCGGTCGTCGCGATCGACGCGCCCAACCACGGAGACCGGCCCCAGGACCAGGAGTTCGGTCGGATCGCGGCCCAGATGCGGGCCGGCATGGCCGCCGGTGAGGATCCGGGCGCGTTGGTCGCCGGCATGCACAGCCATCTGTCCGGTCAGGCGGTCGCGGACTGGCAGGCGGTCCTGAATGCGGTCCAGCGCCTCGACCAGGTCGGCGTCGGCCCGGTGGGCTACTGCGGCATGTCGATGGGCTGCGGCCTGGGCATCCCGCTCATCGCCGCCGAGCCCCGGATCCGCGCCGCGGTGCTGGGCCTGCTCGGCGTGCACGGGCTGGCCGAGGACGCCGCGCGGATCACCGTGCCGGTGCAGTTCCTGGTCCAGTGGGACGACCAGCTGGTTCCGCGGGAGCAGAGCCTGGCGTTGTTCGACGCCTTCGCCTCGGCCGAGAAGACGCTGCACGCCAACCCCGGGAAGCACGGGGATGTGCCGTCGTTCGAAGTGGACAGCTCGCTGCGGTTCTTCGCCCGCCATCTGAGCTGACACCCACCGCAGTGCTCGGCGCGCCGGCCGGGATTCGCTCCCGGCCGGTTCCGGCCCGCATCTGCGACCGAGCGGTCAAGATCCCGTTCAACCAGGGGTGCTGGTAACGGGTCTGTCAGGAGCCGCAAACCGCGGGCTGCCTGTACCGAACTCCGGCGGCCTCACCAGAACGGGTTCCGCTGGCCCCACCAAGTGTTCGACTGCGGGCCCGGTGAGTGGCCGGTGCACAAGCTCATACTCCTGGGATCGCGTGACCAGCTCTCTCGCCCTGGTGATGTGGCTGGAGCGACTGGTCAGTGCCGGGTCTTGATCTCGTCGAGCGTCTCTTCGACCGGGCCCGCCAGGACGTCGAGCAGACCGTAGCGGCTCCGTACCTCGCGGTTCGTCTGCTCGGGGAATGTACGGCCTTCCTCACCCACCGGCGCGATGACCGGCGCCACGTCTACGCCATGCGAGCCAAAGCGCCAATAGGTAGTGACGAGGCGCTCCCTTCTCGTATATTGATCGATCGCATTGTTTTCATGCATCTTGGCCGTTTGGATGATGGTGTCGTTCTCTTTCTCGCCTACCTTCACCCAATTGGGCAGAGTGGCACCCCTCCAGGAGTAACTAGGACCTCCAAATTTTTCCATAACGAGCCGGTCTTTACGTGCCAGACTCAGGGTGGCGTAGAACGTCAGCTTGTCGAAATTCGTGTCGCTGGGAAGCTGAACAACGGTCCGCGTGAGCGACTCGTCGTTCGCCTCGACCCAATTTCCGGGGGGCATCCACGGCTGCGCCGCCACCAGCTTGCCCGGCTGGTAGACCTCCCTGCGGGTGAGCGGGTGCTTCTCCCGGTATCTAGACCATTCCTCGGCGTCCTCTCGCCACTTCGAGCGGGCCAGGTCCTTGGGGCTCACCGTCACCTCCTCTCCCATGGCATGGAACTCGGCACCCAGCACGTAGAAGCCCATATCGCTGTGATTCACGAGCTTGATGTCGACCGGCACGGAAAACACCTTGCGGTCCGCACTGAGCACCGCCTTGCCTACGTTCAGCTGCACGAGAGGGGTGGCGTCTCGCCGGTACGGCTGGAAAAGGTATTGGTAGCTAAAATTGGCGACCGCTACGATCGTGGAGACAATGAGTGCCGCAGCCACCCGCTTCGGAGTGGGGACCTCATCCAGTCTTCGCCACACCAGGACGACAGCGAATAGCGAACCCGCGGTGAGCGCAACGGACAGTACTTTGTAGCCGACTTTCTCACCGTCATTCCATGTCTGTAACACGAGCAAGACGTTCGTCAACAACGCCACGCCGGTACTGATCAGCGCGATCACTCCAAAGTTGGAAATCGGCCCGCGGACCCAGCAGTCCACGACCGCGGCGACACCCACGACCATGATGAGAGCCGCCAGCATCAGGGCCGTTCCGGTGACGCACCCCGCGAAAGTCAGAGCCTCCCTGAAGTCCTTGAAGCCACACCAGCCCACGGGCAGCGCCGTCAGGAGCAGGACCAGCGCAACCCATGCCATTTCCGCCCGCGAGAATAAGCATCTCGTCAGGCCTCTTCGCACCATCACGTGCGAGCCGGAGCGGGCCCCTGGGTCGGGCCCTGAGGAAGTCGTCACATGATCACCTCCTGTCTACACACCGGAATCCGATCACCATGCTCCGACGTGATCCACGCGATCACGATCACTACACACATTCCGCCGGGATCACTACACACATTCCACCGGTCGGCCCACCCATCCTGCGCCAAAGCCGTAACAGCGATTGCGGCCCGGTGCGGGCGGCCTCCTGCTCTCGTGGCCGCAGCTCGAGGTTCGCCGGAGGGATGAGCGCCCGGGCGGGGTCCGGACCACCTTGTGTTGTCGCGGGACTGCACGACGACAGTGATGAACGCCAGGGCCCCGGCCCCCACTGCTGAGTGGGGGCCGGGGCCCTGGTGATTCGGTGGCCGGTCCGGCTGACGGGAACGGGATCAGCGGCCGGCGGCGGTGCGGGTGGTCGTACGACTGTCCTTCAGGAGGCGCGCGGCCAGGTCCCGCTTCACGCCGAGGGTCTCGGCAATCCACCGTTCGGTGATGCGCACACTGATCAGGGCGATGCCGGGCAATGTCAACCTGGAGTCGGTGCTGCGGGAGATCCGCAAGCTGACCGCAATCGGGGCGGTTGGCCTGTCGGCGGGCCGCGAGGAGGCCGAGATGGCGGCCCTGTGCCTGCGGATCTTGCAGGCTTCCCTGGTGTACGTCAAGAGGTTGATGCTTCAGGACGTTCTCGCCGAGCCCTCCTGGGCCGGTCTGCTCGGCCCTGCCGATCGCCGTGGCCTCACCCCGCTGTTCTGGTCCCGCGCGCGGCCTTACGGTGAGATCCGCATCGACCTCGGTTCCCGCCTCGTCATCGGCCCAGCGGCGGCGGGCCGATGACTACCCGTACCACCACCTGAACCCGCAGGTCAGCAGAGTCGGCAAGCGCCGGTTCGAGCGGGCGCGAGCTCCGTCTCCACCGTCTGTGCGGTGACGGCCGGCAGAGCACTTACCAGGGTTGGGTGGGTGGGTACTTCGTCCATCGTGCCGTCGGCTCGGACGATCAGCGGCGGCAGATGACCTGCGCTGGTCACCAGCACCTGCGCCCGGCCGCCACGGCGGCGGACGGAGGCCGGGACCAACGCCGGGAAACGGGTGTGATGGGAGGTGAGCAGGGCGCCGTTGAGTCAACTTGCTCGCCGGGCAAGGGCACGCAGCAGCGCGGCGCGTCCCTGGTCCGGTACCGTCCACAGCGTCTGCCCTCGAACCCCCCAGCGCCGCAACAAGGCGTTGGCCGCGAGGAATCCGCTTGTCGCCGCGCGTTCCATGAGTGCGACGGGCAGGTCGGTGCGGACCAGGTCACCGGCCAGCACGAGACCGGGCTCGGGGGTGTGCACGGTCGGTCGGTCGCGGTATCCGCCCGTCGGAAAGAGCGGGCAGTCCTGCCGCCATTCGTGGCGGACGTCGACGACGGCGGCCTCGCCCGTCTCCGGGTACACGCGGCGCAACTCTTCGATCAGTCGCTTCTGTTCCACGGTCCGGCAGGTGTCGGAGCGCACCGCATAGGCATGCAGTTCGACGACGGATCCGCCGGTGCGTGCCGCCCATCTGGCCGCCTCGTCCTCCCAGCGTTCCAGCACGCTGATGTTGTCCAGGCCGGCGTATCCGCTGGTGCCCAGGAATCCTGGACGGTGCCGGGCCACGGGCCGGTCCAGCCACAGGCGGGTCACCAGGAACTGCGGTGCGTTGCGCAGCCGTTGGATGCGTTCGCGCCACGGCGCGTCGCCCAGAGTGCCGGAGCGGGCGACGAGGGAGCGCAGGCCTGCGGTGTCCAGTGCGAGTACGACCGCATCGTGGCGCTGTTCCTCGCCCCCGGCGCTGAGCACGTAGTCGCCCTCCGCGGTGTGCGCGGCATGCTCGACGGTTGTGGAGGTCCGCACGTCCGCGCCGTGGCGCCGCAGGTAGGTGGCCAGCGGGTCCCACAGTGCGGCCGGGTAGGGCGCGCGTGGCACGTCGAACAGGAGACCTTCGGCGGACCCGAGGAAGTAGATGTGGAACATCAGTGCCATCTCGGCCGCCGACAGCTCCCGGGGGTCGGCGAAGAAGCTACGGGAGAAGACTTCGAAGGCCAGGTGGCGGGCCATTTCCGGGAAGCGCACTGCGTCGAGGAAGTCATGAGCGCTGATGTGGTCGAGACGCTCGTACACGTCGGGGACCCGTACGTCCAGCAGCGGAAGCGCAGCGACCGGGTTCATCGTCCGCAGGTCCCGAAGGCCGAAGGACGGGCTGAGGGCGACAAAGCCGAGCGCGCTCCACGGCGGCGTACGTGGGACGTGTCGGAAGCTGTCACGCAGCCCTGTGCTGTGCCACAGCGGATAGTCCGGCAGGCCGGTCAGGCGTTCCAGCCGGGGATCGGTGCGGCGCAGTAGGCCCCGGAGGTTGTAGTACTGGCGAAAGAAGGCGTGGAAGCCTCGGCTCATGGTCGCGGAGGAGCCGTCCTGCAGTTCGATCGGCCATCCGCCCGCACGCCCGCCCAGGTACGGTTCGTGTTCGTACAGCGTCACGCTCACTCCGCGTTCGGCCAGTGCCGTGGCGGCGGCCAGGCCGGCGATCCCACCTCCGACGACGGCGGTGGTGCGGCGAGCGCCATGGATCCGCGGGGCTCCTGGGGGTGCCGGGACGGTGCGTGCCCGGCGGTCCCGGCCGCGGCCGGCGCCGGTCATCGCTTGGCCTTCGTGGCGGTGGCACCGTGGCGGGCGACGAACGTGTGAGCGATGCCCGTTTGCCAGCCCGGCAGCGGCAGGGTCCTGACGTGGTCGAATCCCGCGCCGTGCAGGCGTTCGGCAAATCGGTCCGCTGTGTCGAAGTGAACGACGCTGCGCCAGAGGTGACGGTAGAGCTTGCCGTCACCGAGGACCGTGGCAGTGGGCTGAACGATCCCACGGCACACGAGGGTCCACACGGCGCGGTCCGTGCGACGGCCACTGAGGGTGTATTCGTGCACGCCGAGTCGTCCTTGCGGAGTCAGCAGGGTGCGCACCGTCTTGAGGACGGTGTCGGGATCGGACAGGTTGCGGAACAGATAGGCGGCGAAGACGGCGTCGTAGGGGCCCGTCACGCCTGCCGGGGTCAGGGCTTCGGCCGGGGCGTGCACGAAGGTCACACCGGCCGACCATGGCTTGGCGACGGCGCGTTCCAGCATGCCGGCCGAGGCGTCCACGGCCGTGATGTCCGCGGCCGGCAGCGCGGAGCGCAGCGCGGCGGTCGAGGCGCCTGTGCCGCAGCCGAGGTCCAGCACGCGCAGCCCTGCTCCCTGTCCGGGCAGACCCAGACGGCGTACGGAGCGGCGCAGATGCGCGTGGTATCCGGGGTTGGCGGCTACCAGCGTGTCGTAACGGCGAGCGGCGTGATCGAACGCGGCGGCGAGGGCTTCGTCGCGCAGAAGGTTCATGTGGTCTCCAAAAGCGGCGGGGCCAAGGGGAGGGCAGGACCCGTACGGCTCAGGGTCCGTCGAAAGGGCGCAGAGGCAGGCCGGGCAACTCCACCGCTGACCGCAGCATCGGCCGGACCGGTGTGCGACAGCCGATCGACAGGTCTTCGACCAGGCGCGTACGCCCGTCCAGGAAGCGCAGCAGGCGCTTCATCGGTACACGCTCGAACAGCCGTGAGAAGAGCTCGGGTCCGTCGACCCGGCCGCTGTCCAGGGCGCGGAGCAGCACGGCGTCCATGGCGCGTGAGCGAGCGGAGTGAGCGGGTGGCGGGAGTGGGTGACGGCCGCGGCGCAGGGCCGAGGCGACGTACCGCGTCTGGCGCTGCAGTCCGGCGAACGTGTAGCCGGTCGACGGCCGGGTCGCTCCGCCGGCGGCACCGATACGGAACACGCAATCGCCGACCTGTCTGGGCATGCGGCCGTCCGTCATCGGGATGACACCGGTCTCGGTGGCCACCACGTCGGTGTCGCCGAGCCGCAGGACGTCCTCGGCGTAGTGGCGTACGGCCGCCTCGTAGCCGCTGCGCGTCAGAGCGGTCGGGGAGAACTCCGTGTATTCCACCAGGGCCTCATGGTGGCTGGTGGGCAACACGTACCCGAAGGACAGGCCGTGGGCGGGCTGCGGGGTGCGGAAGTCCATCAGCTGCGCGGTGGTGCGGTCGAAAGCCGGTCGGGCCGTCCGGACGAACCAGCCGTGGAAGTGCTGCAGCAGAGTGGTACGGGCTGCCGGCAGGCTTTCCAGCGGGCGGGAGTCGAAGACCCAGCGGGCCCGCAGAACGTCCGTTTCGCCGTCGGCGGTCCGGAAGACGACCCTGGCTCCGCCCACGATCTCCTCGACCGTCTCGACGACCGCTTCCAGGCGTCGCACGTTGGGGCTGTGCTCCAGGTCCCGCGCGACGAGCTCCTCGAAATCGGCTGATCGGATCATCTTGTAGCGCAGGGGTGAGATGTCCGCCGTGACGGGCTGCCCGGACGGGGGATGCACGCGCAGGCATCGCCAGTCGGCTGCGACGGCGGCTTCGAAACGACTCCGCCCGCTTTCCCAGAAGCACCAGGTCCGGCGCGGCGGCCGCAGGGGCCCGGGCGGAGCGCCCACGAGGACCACCGACGGCGTGCACACCCCTGGCACGTGCCCCGACAGCCGGTGTGCCAGGGACAGCCCGGCCGCTCCCGCGCCGACGACCGCGACATCCGCCTCCTGCACCACGGCTCCTCCCTCTGGCGTCTTCGGGTCCGCACTGTGCCGATGTTCCCGCCTGCGAGCCCAATCGGATGCGGGCCACTCGAATGAGACAGGCGGCCGGAGCCGAATGCGGCGAACGAGGAGGGGAGGTCTAGCACTGTCCGTCGACCGCATTTCGGGTCCCTGCCCGCATCCGAGCACGGCTCCCGGGCGGAAGAGCACGTCAACGGAGCGATCTGCGATGACGACGAGAGGAACCGCGATGCGCCCCACACAGGGTCCAGATCATCATGCGGCCGCACCGCCGCCCGGCCCCCGACTGGTCGCCCTGCCACCATCGCCCGTTCGGGCGCGCCCCGACGGCGCACCTGCCGGTGCACCAAGTCACCGCAAGGAGGTGCGCCACTCTTCGTGGCCGGCCACGGCCCCGTGGCTCCGCGCCGTCGACCTCGATGTGAACGTGGCCGTCAGTCGCGTACTGGACGATGTGCTCGCCGACCGGCTCCACCGAGCCAGGGAGTTGGCGCCCGTCTTCGCCGACGACCTCGCACAGCGGGTCGCGCACTTCACCCAGAAGGGTGGCAAACGTCTCCGCTCCCAACTGGTCTGGCGCTCGCTGCGCGCCTGCGGGGGCCGCGACGATGAGTCGGCCACGGCGGCCCTGCGGGTGGGAGCCGCGCTCGAACTGCTGCAGACCTGTGCGCTCGTCCAGGACGATGTGATGGACGGCTCGCCACACCGCCGGGGCCGGCCCGCCCTGCACGCGGACATCCGTGTTCAGTACGCCCGCACCGCCCGGCCGGACCGCGTCGCACGGTTCGGAGATGCGGCGGCGGTGCTTGCCGGAGATCTGGCGCTCGCCTGGGCGGACGACCTCATGGGTGAGACCGCTCTCCCCGCCCGCACCGCGCATGGCGTACGGCGTCTGTGGAGCGATATGCGCACCGAGATGGTCGCGGGCCAGTACCTCGACATGCAGGCGCAGATCTCGGGGTCCGTGTCGCTGCCCCGGGCGCTGCGGTCCGCGTACCTCAAGAGCGCTCTGTACTCGGTGGAGCGGCCCCTCGCCCTGGGCGCGGCGCTGGCCGGGGCGGACGAGGCGACGGTGGGTGCACTGTGCTCGGCCGGCCGATGCATCGGCATGGCCTTCCAACTGCGTGACGACCTGAACGACCTGTTCGCCGATCCCGACCTGACCGGCAGGTCCGCGGGCGGCGACGTCCGCGAGGGGAAACCGACCTATGTGCTGGCTCTGGCCCGGGTCAGAGCCGAGGCGGCCGACGACCGTGCGGCCCTGACCGTGCTGGACAGGTCATTCGGCGATGGCGCCCTGACGCCGTCCGGTCTCGACGACGTAAGAGCGGTACTGGAACGCACGGGTGCGCGAGCCACGGTCCAGGCGAGGATCAGCCGGTTGGCGGCACAAGGACTCCGCCACTTCGACGGCGCCCCGCTCGACCGGGAAGGCGGAAGACACCTGCGTGAGCTGCTCGTCGTCGTGGGCGGGCAACAGGAGCCTCAGGGGGTTCCCTCGAAAGGATGCGAGCCGGAAGAGATGCCCGCGGCCTTGACCCGGTCCTCTGTTCAGGAGACGCGCGCATGACCCGAACCCTGCCCGGGCCCAGCGATCATGTCGTCGTCGTGGGGGCGGGACTGTCCGGTCTGTCGGCCGCCCTGCACCTCCAAGGCGCGGGCCGCCGCGTCACCGTCGTGGAACGCGATCCCCTGCCCGGTGGCCGCGCCGGACGCCTGAACCTCGCCGGCTACCACGTGGATACCGGCCCCACCGTGCTGACCATGCCCGACCTGGCGGACGAGGCGTTCGCGGCGGTCGGCGACAGTCTGTACGACCGCGTCGAGCTGATCCCCTTGCACCCCGCCTACCGAGCCCGCTTCGCGGACGGAAGCTCGCTCGACGTTCACACCGAGGCCGAGGTCATGGCCGCGGAGGTGGAGCGTTTCGCGGGCAAGGCCGAGGCCGTGGGTTACCGGCGGCTGCGGGCCTGGCTCGAGAAGCTTTACCGGGTACAGATGCGCAGGTTCATCGACGCCAACTTCGACTCCCCGCTCGGCCTGCTCGGCGCAGACCTGGCGCGTCTGGCGGCCCTGGGCGGGTTTCGTGGTCTGGATTCCCGGGTCGGCGGCTTCCTGCGGGACGAGCGGCTGCGGCGCGTCTTCACGTTTCAGTCCCTGTACGCGGGAGTGGCGCCGGCCCGGGCGCTGGCGGCGTACGCCGTCATCGCTTACATGGACACCGTCGCCGGCGTCTACTTCCCCCGGGGCGGCATGCACGCGCTGCCCCGGGCCATGGCGGACGCTGCCGCCGATGCGGGGGCCGACCTGCGGTTCGGCCAGCACGTGACACGCCTCGAACGATCCGGCGAGCGGATCACGGCCGTTGTCACCGATCAGGACCGGATCCCCTGCGACGCGGTCGTCCTCACCCCGGACCTGCCCGTCGCCTACAGTCTGCTGGGCCGCCGGCCGCGGCGCCCGCTGCGGCTGCGCCACTCCCCCTCCGCGGTCGTGCTGCACGCCGGCACCGACCGCACGTGGCCCCAACTGGCCCACCACACGATCTCGTTCGGGGCCGCTTGGCGCAGCACGTTCGGCGAACTGACCCGCACGGGTCGCCTGATGAGCGATCCTTCGCTGCTCATCACACGCCCCACCACCACTGACCCGGAACTCGCTCCGCCCGGCCGTCATCTGCACTACATCCTCGCGCCCTGCCCGAACACCGTTGTCGGGCCCGATGAGCGGGACTGGGCCGACCTCGCGCCGCGCTACCGGGCCCGGTTGTTGCGGGAGTTGGAGCGGCGCGGCCTTGACGGTATCGAGGCAGCCATCGAGGAGGAGCGCCTCGTCACGCCGGCCACCTGGCACTCCCAGGGGCACGCGGCCGGCACGCCGTTCTCCGCTGCCCACACCTTCACACAGACCGGCCCCTTCCGTCCGCGCAACCTGGTGCGCGGCACCGAGAACGCCGTCCTCGCCGGCTGCGGCACCACACCGGGCGTCGGCGTTCCGACCGTGCTGCTGTCGGGAAAGCTGGCCGCTGCTCGCATCACCGGGGCCCCCGGACCAAGCCGTGGGCGCACTCCCACGTCATCAGCCCGCATGAAGGAGAGCGCCGTATGACCGACCGCGAACTCGACGCGGCAGGCATCACCGACACGGCGCTGCGCGAGGCCTACCACCGCTGCCGGGCGCTCAACGCCCGGCACGGCAAGACCTACTTCTTGGCCACCCGCCTGCTGCCCGTCGAGCGCAGGTCCGCCGTACACGCCCTGTACGGCTTCGCACGCTGGGCGGACGACATCGTCGACTCGCTCGATCCGCACATCGGCACCGAGCAGCGGGGGGCAGCGCTTGCCGGGGTCCAGGAGAGTCTCGCCGACGGGCTGCGCAGCGGGCACAGCACCGAACCGGTTGTGCAAGCGCTCGCCGACACCGCACGCCGCTACGACATCCCCCACGAGCACTTCCGCGACTTCATGGCTGCCATGAACGCCGACCTGGTGGTCACGGACTACCCCACCTACTCCGACCTGTGCGACTACATGCACGGTTCCGCAGCTGTCATCGGGCTGCAGATGCTGCCGGTGCTCGGAACCGTGGTTCCCCGGGAGGAGGCGGCGCCCTACGCAGCCGCTCTGGGCGTGGCATTCCAGCTGAGCAACTTCCTGCGGGACGTGGGCGAGGACCTCGACCGCGGCCGCGTCTACCTGCCTGCCGACCTGCTCGACGCGCACGGTGTCGACCGCGCCCTGCTGCGCTGGAGTCGCGACACGGGCCGGCCCGAGGTCCGCATCACCGCCGCGTTGCGGGAGTTCGAGGCACTGACCAGAGGCGTCTACCGTGAGGCCGCTCCTGGTCTTGAGATGCTGGATCCGGTCTCCCGGCCTTGTATGCGCACCGCCTTCGTGCTGTACGGCGGCATCCTGGATGCCGTCGCCCGGATCGACTACGCCGTACTGCACCGCCGGGCCGTGGTTCCTCGGCGCCGCCGCGCCGCAGTGGCCGCGCGGGGGCTCGTACACGTGATCGCGGCGAGGTTGAGCGCCCGCGGTGACGCCTCGCGCCCGCTGGACGTGCAACCGGGTCCGCCCTCCACCGCCCCGGCGGCGACACCGCGCCGCAGTATCCACCAGGAGGCTCTGTGAGCCCTATCCGGCCGGAGAGGCGCAAACGTCTCCCGCTCTCCCTGCGCCGGCGTCCCGTGCGCTGGCAAGGACAGCGACCGACGTGGCGCGATGCCAAGCCCGCACTGATCGCCGGGGCTCTCAAGCAGGCCCAGGCTCGTCCGTCCGGCAACTGGTACGTCGTGGGGGCCTCGCGCAGTCTGCGCGGCGACCGCCCCCTGGCGCGAACGGTGGCAGGGCGGGAGGTGGTCGTCTGGCGAGCGTCCGACGGCCGCGCGGTGGCCGGCCCCGGCATCTGTCCGCATCTGGGTGCGCCGTTGCGGGACAGCCTCGTCGTCCGCGGGACGCTGGTGTGCCATTGGCACGGCTTGGCCCTGAACGGCACTTCCTCCGCCGGCTGGAACCCGCTGCCGGCGTACGACGACGGCGTGCTGGTCTGGGTACGGCTCGATGACACCGGCGGCGAGCCGCCGCTGGACGCGCCGGTCGTCCCCCGGCGCCCGGACCTCGCCCGCACCCTTTCGTCGGTCTACGTGGGTGAGGGGGTCTGTGAGCCGGAGGATGTGGTCGCCAACCGTCTGGATCCCTGGCACGGGGCGTGGTTCCACCCGTACTCGTTCGTCGACCTCACGGTGGTCGGCACACCGGAGAGCTCCGGGGGCGAGGCGGACGACAGCTTCGTGGTGGACGTCTCCTTCAAGGTGGCGGGCCGGCTGGTCGTTCCAGTGCGGGCCGTGTTCACCGCCCCCGAACCGCGCACGGTCGTCATGCACATCACCGGGGGCGAGGGCCAAGGCTCCGTCGTGGAGACCCATGCCACCCCGCTCGGTCCGGACGAGCGGGGCCGACCGCACACGGCGGTCATCGAAGCCGTGGTCGCCGCCTCCGATCGCCCGGGTTTCGCCGCGGCATGCCGGGTCGCCCCCGTCCTGCGCCCGCTCGTGCGGGCCGCCGCGGGGCGTCTGTGGCGCGACGATCTGGCGTATGCCGAACGCCGCTGGCTGCTTCGCTCGGCAGGACGCTTCCCGGGCTGACCGCCGGGCTGCACGAGGCGTGCACGCTCTCGTGTGGGCGCCTCCCCGGTCTCGTTCACCGGAGCCCAAAAAAAAACGGACGGCGATGTCGAGAACCGGTATCCGGCTCCGTCCCAGCGGTGAACGTGACCAGAATGGGCCGCCTAACAACTTACGGAGTAACCCGATGGCCAAGTACTTGCTGCTCAAGCACTACCGCGGCGCCCCGGCCCCGCTCAACAACGTGCCCATGGACCAGTGGACGCCTCAGGAGATCTCGGCGCACGTGCAGTACATGCAGGGCCTCGCGGCCCGGCTCGAGGGGACCGGAGAGTTCGTCGACGGTCTGGGGCTCGCCCCCGAGGGGACGTGGGTCCGGTACGACGGCGAGGGGCGCCCGCCGGTCACCGACGGCCCGTTCGCCGAGACCAAGGACCTCATCGCCGGCTGGATGGTGATCGACGTCGACAGCTACGAGCGCGCCGTCGAACTGGCCGGGGAGCTGTCGGCCGCCCCCGGGGCGGGCGGAAAGCCGATCCACGAGTGGATCGAGGTGCGCCAGTTCCTGGCCGCGCCACCCACCATCACGGAATGACCTCATCGATGAACGAGGCCCTGCTCCGGAGCCTCACGCCGAGCGTGCTCGGGATCCTCGTCCGCCGCGGAGCCGACTTCGCGGCGGCCGAGGACGCTGTGCAGGACGCGCTGGTCGAGGCGGTCCGCGTCTGGCCGGCCGACCCACCGCGGGATGCGAAGGGCTGGCTGGTCACCGTGGCCTGGCGCCGGTTCCTCGACGCGACCCGGGCGGACGCCGCCCGCCGCCGACGTGAGGACCGCATCGACGAGGAGCCGACGCCCGGCCCCGCACCCGCGGTGGACGACACGCTCCAGCTCTACTTCCTGTGCGCCCATCCGTCCCTGACGCCGTCGTCCGCGGTCGCGCTCACGCTGCGCGCCGTCGGCGGGCTGACCACCCGCCAGATCGCCCAGGCCTATCTGGTGCCCGAGGCGACCATGGCGCAGCGCATCAGCCGGGCCAAGCGCACCGTCTCCGGCGTGCGGTTCGACCAGCCCGGCGACGTCGCGACCGTGCTGCGCGTCCTCTACCTGGTCTTCAACGAGGGCTACTCCGGCGACGTCGACCTCGCCGCCGAGGCCATCCGGATCACCCGGCAGCTCGCGGCCGCCATCGACCACCCCGAGGTGGCGGGACTGCTCGCCCTCATGCTGCTCCACCACGCCCGGCGCGCCGCCCGGACCGCGCCCGACGGCAGCCTGGTGCCGCTCGCCGAGCAGGACCGCGGGCGGTGGGACACCGAGTCGATCACCGAGGGCGTCGAGATCCTCCAGGCCGCCCTCGCCCGCGACCGGCTGGGCGAATACCAGGCCCAGGCCGCCATCGCGGCACTCCACGCCGACGCGCCCACCGCCGAGGAGACCGACTGGGTGCAGATCGTCGAGTGGTACGACGAGCTCGCGCGCCTGACCCGCAGCCCGGTCGTCCGGCTCAACCGCGCGGTGGCCGTCGGCGAGGCCGACGGACCGCGCGCCGGCCTGGCGGCGCTCGCGGCGCTGGACGACTCACTGCCCCGCCACGCGGCGGTGGCCGCCTACCTCCACGAGCGCGACGGCGACCTGACGACGGCGGCACGGCTGTACGCCGAGGCAGCCCGAAAGGCACCCAACCTCGCCGAACGCGACCACCTGACACGCCAGGCCGCCCGGCTCAACGCCCGCCGGTGCCGCTGACGGGTCGCGCCGGTGGCAGGCTCCACGAGGGAGACGAAGCGGTACGGCGATCGACCCGGAAGTCGAAGCGGCATGCCGGCCGAACAGTCCGGTGAGGCCCTGCGCAACTCATGAAAGCGCTGAAGACCGCCACGCGGTGCGGCGGTCTTCCCAGGGCCGGAGCCATTCAGCGCATGGTGAGCATGCCTTCGCGCAGGCGGGCGAGGGTGCGCGACAGGAGCCGGGAGACGTGCATCTGCGACACGCCCAGGTGTTCGCCGATCTGGGCCTGGGTGAGTTCCTCCACGAACCGCATGTGGATGATCTGCCGGTCGCGCTCGTCGAGTTCGGCGATCAGCGGGGCCAGTGCGTGGAAGTCCTCCACCAGTTCCAGGGCCGCGTCCTCCCTGCCGATGAAGTCCTGCAGGACGCTTTCGCCATCCTCGCTGGAGCTGATCGCCGCGTCCAGGGAAGAGGAGTTGTAGCCGTTGGCGGCCAGGCGAGCCTCCCGCACCTCTTCCTCCGGCAGGCTCATCAGCTCCGACAGTTCCTTGACCGTCGGGGTGCGGCCCAGACGGCTGCGGAGCTCCTCCGTGGCGCGGGCCAGCTGGACGCGGGCCTCCTGCAGCCGGCGCGGGACGTGTACGGCCCAGGTGGTGTCGCGGAAGAAACGCTTGATCTCGCCGACGATGTAAGGGATGGCGAAGGAGGTGAACTCCGCTTCCCGGGAGAGATCGAACCGGTCGATCGCCTTGATCAGGCCGATCATGCCGACCTGGACGATGTCCTCCATCTCCTCGGGACCGCGGCTGCGGAACCGGCCGGCCGCGAAGCGGACGAGGGACATGTTCATCTCGATCAGCGTGTTGCGGGCGTAGCTGTACTCGAGCGTGCCTTCCTCCAGCACCGCCAGCTGGTCGAAGAACAGCCGGGACAGCTCACGCGCGTCCTTGGGTGCCACCTGAGAGGGATCGGCGACCTCCGGCAGCTCGTGCGTCTGAGTGCCCGCTACCGCCGTGTTCGTAAAACCCATGCTGTTCCCCTCCCGAAATCGAGCCAACCGCGCTGCCGGTCCTTGAGCGGCCGACGACGCTGCGCCTACCCCCTCATCCTGCACCCATGCCGGCCCTGTGCACGAATCGGGTCATGGTCCTTGCCGACGGTGGGTGGACTTGACGTGTCCGCTGGTCAAGGGACTGGCGGTGCTGCGAGAACGTCCGACGCCGATCGGTAGCGCGCGGATCGCCTGAACGACCGGCACACCACAGGTTCGCACCCCGCGGAGGGCGAGACCGCCCGCGCGGCTCCCGTGCGGCTCCCGGGCGGCTCCCGCACGGTCGGCGCCGAAGCCGCATACCGGAACGAGAGCGCACTCCCAGCCGATCGTTCGGTTGTTCAGACGTGTGCTCTGTGCAGCCTGAATTCGGCTATGACCTGTTTGCCCCTGCCGAGGGGAACAGCGTGGAACCGGTCGCACAGCCGGGCGACGAGATGCAGACCGTGTCCGCCGATGCGGTGCGCGGTGTGGGTGACAGGTTGGGGCAGGCGGGGCGAGCTGTCACGGACGGTGATGCGCAGGGAGTGGGCCCCAGGTGCCAGTTCCAGCAAGAGCCCTCCGGGGCCGGGTGCGTGGCGCAGTGCGTTGGTGACGAGTTCACTGACGACGATCTGAGCGTCCAGGCTGGCGGTATGACCAGGCTGGTGTCCTGCCCGGTCCAGCAGAGTGCGGACCGCGCGCCGGGCGTCGGCAAGGGATGTGCCTTCGGCACCCCAGACGGCGCAGTAGCGCTGGGACGCTGTCTGATGGTGCTCATCCGTCGCCTGCTTCCTAAGCGGGATGACCATGGTTTTTCCTGTGAAGTTGGTGGTGCCGATTGCTGATCGTTATGCTCGGGCTTCTTCCACCTACCCGCTGCCGCCGCATGTATGGGATGACGGTCCTCACCCCATTTCGGCTCAGCCGGGATTCATGATCGTTGGTAGGCGGCCTGGCGTTGCCGATGCCGGGCATGTTTACAGTGAGGGTGAGGTACCTGGACCCGCGGGCACAGGCGCGCGGTCACTCGTACGCGGACGTTTCGCTCGAGGCGTGGGACGTCGCGTGGAGTGCCGATGAGGAGGCCTGTCGGTGACCGAGCACGCTCAAACTCCCGTTCCGCCACCAGCCGCCGAAGGTTCCCGGCAAGCGATCCTGCAGGCCGGCAGCCTCGCCTGCCACAGCGTCCCCCTGCTCAGCCCGAAGGGCACCGTGGTCGGCATGATCTCCTCCCACCACGAACGGCCCCTGCTCGACCTCGCGCACGCCCAGCTGGCCGCACTGCACAACCTGGGCCATCAGGTAGGCCGGTGGCTGCTGTGTTACCGCAACACGGTCGTCCTCGACGCCCTCAACCACCTGCACACCACCGCCACCAGCCGCCACTGACGGCGACACTCGGCCGTCCGCCCGCAGCGCCCAGTCTGATGAAAGGCTGAACAGCACAGTGTCGGAAGGTTGGCAAGGGGCACTCAGCCGTTGAGGGCTCGCTTGGGAACGCAGGCGGGAGCCGCCGGCCCATCGGCAGGCGACTGTGTGTCCGCTCGACCCGAGCGGTCTGCCGGACGCACCCCTTACCCCCCTCTCGCCCATCCGTAGGACGCGCCCCTTGTCCCCCCTCTCTCGCCAGCCGCAGCGCCCGAGGCTCGGAATCCGACGCGTTGCTGTCGGCAGGCGTTGAACCGGGCAGGGGCCTGGCGCCATGGGTCAGGCTCGGACGGCGGTATCGCTGTCCGGGTAGAGGGGGAAGAGCTGGTCGAGGCCGACAATGCGCAGGATGCGCAGAGTGTTGGCGGGAACTGCTGCGAGGGCGACGTCCGCGTGCGCGACCTGGGCGTGGTTGCGGGCGGCGATCAGGGCGGTGATGCCGCTGGAGTCGCAGAATTCCATGCCCGCCAGGTCGAGGACGAGGCGCTGGCCTGGTTGGAGGGTGAGGGTGGTGAGCAGCTCACGCAGGTCGGTGGCGCTGACGTAGTCGAGTTGGCCGATGATCTCCAGAACGGGACCGGTCGCGGCGTCTCGGGTCGTGATCTTCAGCGGGCTCATCGTGTGTTCTTCGTCTGAGGGTCGGGGGCGGGAACGCCGAGGGCGAGCAGGGCGGTGTCGTCGTCGAGGCCGTCACCGAAGCCGTCCAGCAGGCTGGTCAGGGCTTGGATGACGGCATGTGCGGGCTTGCCGGCGTGGTCGGCGGCGAAGGCGAGCAAGGCCTCGTCCCCGTACAGGGTGGTGCGGTCTGTGCCCGTGCGGGCTTCTGTGAGGCCGTCGGTATAGAGCAGGAGGGTGTCGCCGGGCGCGAGCACAGTGGTGGCGGCGGCGAACGGCGCGCTGGGCAGGATGCCGACGAGGAGGCCGCCGGGGGTGGGCAGGAAGTCGGCCCTGCCGTCGGCACGCAGGATCAGCACCGGCGGATGGCCGCCCGAGGCGAGGTGGACGGCGACCTGGCCCGTCGTGGGGTCGGGTTCGAGTGTGCCGAATATGGCGGTGCAGTAGCGGGGGTCGCCGCTGCCGGCGTAACGCTCGTGGAGCACCTGGTTGAGAGTCGACAGGGCGGAGACGGGGTCGGACCCGTGCAGAGCGGCGGCGCGCAGGGTGTAGCGGGTCAGTGAGGTGACCGCCGCCGCCTGGGGGCCCTTGCCGCACACGTCGCCGAGGAAGAAGGCGAAGCGTTTGCCGTCGACGGGGAAGACGTCGTAGAAGTCGCCGCCGAGCCGGTCGGGCGAGGCGGTGTGGTAGTAGGCGGCCGTCTCCACCCCGGGTACCGAGGGCAGGGTGTCAGGTAGCAGTGACTGCTGGAGAACGGCGAGGGCGTCCTGCAGCCGGGCGCGGTCGGCCTCCGCCTGTCTGCGCGCTTCTTCGGCCGCCTTCCGGCCGCGCAGGAGCTCCTCCTCGTAGGCGCGGCGGTCCCGGGCGTCGAAGACGGTGGTGCGAATCATCAGCGGCTCGCCGGTACTGCCGTGCTTGACCACGGAGGAGACCAGCACCGGTATCCGGGCACCGTCGGCCTGTTTGATCTCCAGGGCTATCCCGCTGATTTTGCCCTGCAGCCGCAGCAGCGGCGCGAAGTGCGTCTCGTGGTACAGCTTGCCGCCCACGGTCAGCAGGTCGGTGAACCGCATCCGGCCCACCACAGCTTCCCGCTCCAGGTGGAGCCAGTCCAGCAGGGTGGTGTTGATCTTTGCGACGGTGCCGTCCATCAGCGTGGACAGATATCCGCACGGCGCGTTCTCGTACAGCTCCTCGGCACTGTCCTCCAGCAGAGCGGCGAACGCCGCATCCGATGCCTTCTCGTCGCCTGCGTCCTGGGGGTCGGGCTGCTGGCCGGCGCGGCTCATCACCGCAGGCCTGCCAGGAAGCCGAGGAGTGCTTCGTTGGTCGCTTCGGGTGCGGACAGGTGCGGGCAGTGCCCGGTCGCGTCGAGGGTGACCAGCTTCGAGCCGGGGATGGCCTGATGGACGAAGGCGCCGACCTCCCGGGGGGCGATGACGTCCTGGGCGCATTCGAGCACCAGCGTCGGCACCCCCACCGTTTTCAGGTCGTCCCTCGAGTCCGAAAGGAAGGTGGTCCGGGCGAAGACCCGCGCCATGTCCGGGTCGGTGGCGCAGAAACTGTTCTTCAGCTCCTCACCGAGCTCCGGCCGCTCCGCGCTCCCCATGATCACCGGCGCCATGGCCGCCGACCAGCCCAGATAGTTCGACTCCAGCGACGCCAGCAGCTCGTCGATGTCCTGCGCGCTGAATCCGCCCCGGTAGCCGTCGGCGTCGATGTACCGCGGAGACGGAGCGACCATCACCAGCGCCCCGATACGCTCCGCGGTCATGTCGGCGGCCAGCACCCCGATCATGGCGCTGACCGAGTGCCCCACGAACACCGCATCGCGCAGGTCGAGCGCCTCACACACTTCCACCGCGTCGCGGGCATAACCCTCCAGAGAGGCATAACGCTCCTCCGAGAACGCGGACGGATCCGAGCGGCCCGAACCCACGTAGTCGAACAGCACCACCCTGTAGTCCTCGACCAGCGCAGGCACCGTCAGCCGCCACATGTTCTGATCGCAGCCGAACCCATGAGCCAGCACCACCGTCCGCCCCTTCGGGTTACCGGTGACAGTGACGTTGTTCCTGCGACCAATATCCATACCGCCAGTCTCTCAAGCCCTGCCGACCATTCCCGCGCCACCCCGGTTCACCACACACAAACCCCACATCCACTGCTCGGCACCCGCTGCGGCACCGTTCCGTCACGGCGGGCCGGCTCGGGGCGTCGGATGAGTGCGAGACGTTTCGCCTCGATCAAGATCGAGTGGATGGACCCTCCTGGCGTCCCCATGCTGCCCGACAAGGCGCGCCACGCTCTGACCCGGCGCAGAGTCCGCGGCGTGCTGGACCCGTCGTTCTGCCGTGTGCCCGCCGGTTCTCCCGGAGGTGCTCACCGGCTACGGCTCCTGGTGCGGCGCCCGGCCGGAGACCCGCCCCGAAAGTTCGTCCCCGTAGGGCTGAACCTCGCGGCGGACGCTCCCTCAGGCGTGCCGACTGCGCCGACGATCATGTCGAGTACGGCGCCCGAGCCGCGCATCCGAACCCGGCGATGCCTGCCGGTACCGCCCATGTCGGACTTCAGTGGCCTTGGTTTCTCGCCTGACCGGTCCCCCGGCTCCGGATAGCACCCCGGGTTTCTGCCCGGTGACCGCCGCAGGCGACCGACGTGCCTCACAGGTGACCCCACGGCGCTCTGGCGAACGTCGTGGGGTCTCGGTTTCGTCGGCCGCTCCGCGCCGGGCCGGTCGGTCAGCGAGTCACCAGACAGGCCGCCGCGCTCGTCGCACTGGCGCAGGCGAACAGGACGCACGCGTAGACGGCGTGCCGTTGCAGCAAAGTGCGACGCAGGGCGGCGTAGCGGGCCTCGTATTCGCCGCGCAGGCGCTTGGCCCGGTCGGCCGTGGCCTGGAGCGCCTGTCGCGTCAGACCGAGGCGCAGCTCCATGTAGTGGTGGGTGAGATCCTCGGTCTGACCGGTGGTGAGCCAGGGCAGGCGGGCGCAGAGGGCAGCGGCCTCGCGCTGTGCCTGCTCCCGCTCGGCTTGCAGGAGGAGGTAGCCCTCGACCTGGTTGGCGAGCGCGTCCCCCTGCCGGTTCACCGGGGCACCTCCACCAGGACGGTTCGGCGACGTCACGGCCGGTCTCTTTTGTGTCCCGACGGTTCGACCACGTCGCGATTGCCGAGGTTGGCCCGGTGTTCCATTTCGGCGACCTCCGGGTGGTGCAGATCGAAGGCCGGCGATTCGGAGCGGATCTGGGGCATGGTCACGAAGTTGTGCCGCGGCGGCGGGCAGGAGGTCGCCCACTCGAGCGAACGGCCGTAGCCCCACGGGTCGTCCACGCCGACCGGCTTGCCGTACCGGGCCGTCTTCCACACGTTGTAGAGGAACGGCAGCATCGACAGCCCGAGCAGGAAGGAGCTGATCGTCGAGATCGTGTTCAGCGTGGTGAAGCCGTCGGCGGCCAGGTAGTCCGCGTAACGGCGCGGCATGCCCTCGGCACCCAGCCAGTGCTGGACCAGGAAGGTGCCGTGGAAGCCGACGAACAGCGTCCAGAAGGTGATCTTGCCGAGGCGCTCGTCCAGCATCTTGCCGGTCATCTTCGGCCACCAGAAGTGGAAGCCCGCGAACATCGCGAAGACGACCGTACCGAAGACCACGTAGTGGAAGTGGGCCACCACGAAGTACGAGTCGGAGACGTGGAAGTCCATCGGGGGCGAGGCCAGGATGACACCGGTCAGACCACCGAAGAGGAACGTGACGAGAAAGCCCGCCGCCCAGAGCATCGGTGTCTCGAAGGACAACGAGCCCTTCCACATGGTGCCGATCCAGTTGAAGAACTTCACACCGGTCGGGACGGCGATCAGGAAGGTCATGAACGAGAAGAACGGCAGCAGCACAGCCCCGGTGACGAACATGTGGTGCGCCCACACCGTCACGGACAGACCGGCGATCGCGATGGTCGCCGCGACCAGGCCCATGTAGCCGAAGATCGGCTTACGGGAGAAGACCGGGATGACCTCGGTGACGATGCCGAAGAACGGCAGGGCGATGATGTACACCTCTGGGTGGCCGAAGAACCAGAAGAGGTGCTGCCACAGAATCGGGCCGCCGTTGGCCGCGTCATACACATGCGCACCGAACTTGCGGTCCGCCTCCAGGGCGAACAGGGCGGCCGCCAGGATCGGGAAGGCCAGCAGGACCAGGACGGCGGTCAGCAGCACGTTCCACACGAAGATCGGCATGCGGAACATGGTCATGCCCGGGGCACGCATGCAGATGATCGTGGTGATGAAGTTGACGGCGCCGAGGATGGTGCCGAAGCCGGAGAAGGCCAGGCCCATGATCCACAGGTCGGAGCCGATGCCCGGGCTGCGGACCGCGTCCGACAGCGGGGTGTAGGCGAACCAGCCGAAGTCGGCCGCGCCCTGCGGGGTGAGGAAGCCACCGACGGCGATGGTCGAGCCGAACAGGTAGAGCCAGTAGGCGAACATGTTCAGCCGCGGGAAGGCCACGTCCGGCGCGCCGATCTGCAGCGGCATGATCCAGTTCGTGAAGCCGGCGAACAGCGGCGTCGCGAACATCAGCAGCATGATCGTGCCGTGCATCGTGAACGCCTGGTTGTACTGCTCGTTCGACATGATCTGCAGACCCGGACGGGCCAGCTCGGCGCGAATGAGCAGCGCCATCACGCCACCGATCAGGAAGAACGCGAAGGACGTGCTCAAATACAGGGTGCCGATGGTCTTGTGGTCGGTGGTCGTCAGCCACTTCACCACGACATTGCCAGGCTGCTTGCGCCTGAGGGGCAGCTCGTTTTCATACGAGTCCTCAGCTGCCGCAGCACCCTGGGGTTCGTTGAGGATACTCACAAGTCGCTTCTCTCCCGATGCTCGCCGCTCTCAGACGTCAGTCACCGGCCATCGTTGCGGTACGGACGCGGAGCTGACCTCCAGAACGAGCGACTCGCGGCCAATCGCGTGACGGAGTCACACCAACGGAGCAATCGGGGTCGCCTTCGGGCTCTGGTGGGAGCCTTGTTCGGCCACTGTCTTCGTCGAAACCTCCCGAACGCCGGAAACCGCTTCGAGTGGGACCAGGGCCGGATCCTCTGGCGAGGGGGAAGGGCCCGCCCCAGGCGGGCGAGTGGCAGGGACTCCGGCCGGCGGCTGGGCCGGCACCGCTGGACCATCGAACGCAGCATGGCCCGGCTCGCCGGATGCCGACGCCTCCACCGGCGCTACGAACGCGAGCCGGCCGCTTTCTGGCCTTCAGGTTTTCGACGAGCTCCTTCAGGCTTTCGAGATGAGCTGTAAGCACCCCGGGTGCCGGGTGACGATTCGCGGCATCCCCGAACACCTCTGGGTAGCTGAAGCGCAGGCACCAAGGCCGTGAAGCCCCCGGCTTCGCGCGGGCCGCCCTCGCCCCAGCAGATGCCCGGACTGGATGATTCATGAGCCTGTCCGAGTGCCTTTCGCACGTCTCGCGACCGGGAGAGGCGAGGCGGGGGGTATGTCGTTTCGCGCAAGATGACCTCGGGATCCGTGAGGAGATCAGCGATGCACGCAGCAGTTCGGCGGTACGAAGGGGTGACCGATCCTGCTGAGGCGGGACGCCGAGTGAACGAGGGATTCCTGCCCCTCCTCCGCCAGGTCCCCGGATTCGTGGCCTACTACTGGGTTGACGCCGGGGATGGGGTGATGTTCTCCACCAGCGTCTTCGAAGACCAGGCCGGGGCCGAAGAGTCGGTCAAGACGGCGGCGGACTTCGTACGGGACAACCTCGCGTCACTGCTCCCCAACCCTCCCCAGGTCATGGCCGGCCAGGTCGTGGCTTCTGGGTGACGCCCTGCGGAGCGGCGCCGGACCCCGATGTACCCGGTACTACGTCGCCGGTCCTCGCTGCGGAACAGAAGAGCCGGCTGCGGGGCCTGGACGAGTAACTCCTCCTGCCGCGGAGCAATGCTCAGAACCTGTGGATCGGCTCGGTGAGGGCGCACCCTCCCGAGCGATCGATTCGAAGGTCACTGAGTAGGCCGGCGTTGGCGCGTCGGCTGGGAGGGCACGATGACGTTCAAGCTGATCGAGTCCGCCCAGGAACGCTGGCGCGCGGTCAATGCGCCGCACCTGGTCGCCCTCGTGCGAGCCGGAGCCCGCTTCAAGCGCGGCGTCCTCGTCGAACGGGAGGACGCCAGCGCGGCCTGAGCCGCGTCCCGATCGCGGGATTCGACGGCCGCACGTTCGTGCCCGGCTTCACACCGAGGGTGTACTTCGTCCGAGCAGCCTGCTGAGCTCGTGGGCCAGGGTGACCGAGGCGTCGATCTCGACCTTGCGGATGGACACGCTCTCCACGAGGAAGCCGAACGGCATGCCGAGCTTGCGGCAGAAGGCGATCAGGTCCCGGGCGTTCGCCAAGCAGTGCTGGTATGACTCGGCCAGGGTGTCGTCCGCATGGCGCAGGGAGTTCTCCAGCCAGCGCGGGACGTCGACGCCGAGCCATTGGAGGAACGCCAGCGTCTTCACCGAGCCGCACACCGAGAGCGTGAACAGGACGGGCCTCGGTTCGAGGTCCCGCTCGCGGCAGGCGTAGTAGTAGTCGGAGACCATGCTTTTCGCCGCGTCGGCGCTGTAGATGACCTGCGAGATGAAGTACGCGCATCCGGCCACCTGCTTGGCGACGAGCCGCAGATGCTCCTCGGGGCGTTCGGTTATGGCCACGCCACCGAGCAGCAGGTCTGGGCGGACATCGCGGCGCAGGTCCTGCGCCTCGGACAGGCCGGTCCGCACCGCCTTCCCCTTCGAGGACGCGCCGACGAAGACGCCGAGCAGCCGGTCGGCGTCGGCCGTCCGCAGCCAGGTCCGCAGCTCCGTCTGGGAGTACTTGCCGACGCACCGGTAGACGACCACCGGGCGGTTCCACTTGCCGAGATAGTCCGCGTGGTACACGGCAGGGTCGATGGTCGGCAGGTACGGAAACGGCCGCTGCGCCGGATTACGGTCGCTCTCATCGTCGATGTCGTACAGCGCCAGACCGTCGACATCGAGGGACTCCAACCGTGCCAGGGTGGCTGCGGTGATCTCCCGGATCCGCTCGGGAGTGTTGCTCAGGCGGGGCGGCGTGATGCCGAACAACAGGACACCGCTGTCGGCATCGGCCACCCGGCTTCGTAGATCTGTGCCGCCGCTCTGGTTCGCCATGACGCGGAAGTTAGCAGCTCATCCGCCAAACAGCAGGCGAACACCACCCTGTGAGACCGGACTCGGTTCTGAACCAACTGACGTCCGGCCGCGCGGACCAGATCCACAGGATTTGACAATTGCTCCCTGCCTCGTCCGCCCGAGCCTGTAGTCCGGTCAGCAGCACGCTCCAGGTGCCCTCACGTTGCCTGCAGGAGCGGCGTCGGAATATGGGCCGTGGCAGACCATCTGTGGACTCTTCCCCCGCTTAGCCGTACCGCCCGTGCGGGGCAAGCGCGGCCGGCCCCGGCGCCGCCCGCATGTGGTGCTGGGCGACCGCGGCTACGACCACGACAAGTACCGTCGTCTGGTCTGGGACCTCGGCGTGAAGCCGCTGATCGCCCGCCGCGGCACCGAGCACGGCTCCGGCCTGGGCACCCAACGCTGGGTCGTGGAGCGTGCTTTCGCCCATCTGCACTGGTTCCGCCGACTGCGGATCCGCTGGGAGATCCGCGACGACATCCACGAAGCCTTCCTCCTTCTGGGATGCGCACTGATCTGCTGGAGAAGACTCCGCACTGCGATGGGCCTTTGAGACAGCGCTGCGGGAGGTCAGGGCCCATCGGCCCCCTCCGCCAGATCCTTGATCGCGTTGAGGCGGTGTTCCCACTGGGTGGCGAGGGCGTCCATCCACCGCGTCGTCCGCCTCAGTGGTTGCAGGTCGGCTTCGTAGCGGACCTCGCGTCCGACCCGGTGGGCGCGTACCAGTCCTGCGCGGTCGAGGACGGCCAGGTGTTTGGCCACCGCTTGGCGGGTGATGGGGAGGCTTGCCGCCAGGGAGGTCGAGGTCGCGCCGCCTTCGCGGGCAAGGACGGCCAGGACCTCTCGGCGGATCGGTTCAGCCAGGGCCACCCCTCGCTGGTGCGGGTCATGCCGTGGTCTGTTCGCAGTCCGCGCGCAGTTGGTCGAGCTTGCCAGGCCAGTTCTGACCGTGGGCGCGGTGCCGGCCGATGACCTCCTCTGTGGGCAGCCCGAGGTGCGCAAAGCCGCTTTCGACCATGGTGAGCCGGGTGCCTCCTGTGGAGTCGTCTTCGGCCAGGGTGAACTCGACCAGAGTGGCGTTCGAGTCGTCCGGTTCCTCGCCTGCGGCGCCTTGAGACCACCGCCAGGACAGGAGGCGCGGAGGCTCGACTGTCTGGATACGGGCGGGAATGACGCCGTGGATGCCGTGGTCGAAGACCAAGAGGCCGCCGGGGCGCAGGTCGATCTTGACCGGCTCTGCATTGCCGAACCAGCGGCCGAGGAAAGCGGGCTCGCTCAGCACGGACCAGACCCGTTCCCTGGAGGCATTGATCAGGATGACGCGTTCGATCGTGTTGGGGATCACTGCAACCTCATCTCATCCGGAGGCGCATGCGCAACCAATCGGTTGCGCATGGGGTGAGTGGCCGCACGGGTCCCGCCAAGCTTCGAGCACCCGCCACGTACTCATTCCGTTAGGAGTTCTTAGGCGTCCTTGCCGGCTTTGAGTTTCTGCCACACCGTGCTGAGCGCCTGCAGGTCGTCCTCGTCGAGGACGTCCGTGAAGACGGGGGCGAGGCACTCGCGGCGGGTGGCGTCGGCCGCCTCGAAGAGCTGGTGACCCTCGGGGGTCAGCGAGACCTCGACGGAGCGAGCGTCGCGGGACGAGGGGGTGCGGCTGACGAGACCGCGGCTCTGGAGGGCGTCGATCACGCGCGAGACCTGGCTGCGGCTGAGCATGGTGCTGTTGCCCAGGACCGAGGCCGGGACGGGGTCGGGGCTGGAGGCAAGCCAGAGCAGGACCTCGAACCAGGACACCGGAAGGTCATGGGCCTTGCTCAGGGCGCGGTCCACTCGGTCCGTGAGGACGGTTCCGGCCCAGACCAGCCCGTAGAAGGCATGGTCGGCCACGGGCATCTCCGCCGGTGGGAGCTTCTTCTTCGGCATGTCTCCAGCTTAGCGGTTGCGTGTACACGCACGTAAATGCCTTATGGTGTGTGTACACGCACTTAAAGCGCCGACATCCCGTGCCCGAAAGGCCCCCCATGTCTTCCCAGTCCCCCAAGGTCGTCCTGATCACCGGCACCTCCTCCGGCATCGGCCTCGCCGCCGCCGTCTCCGCCGCACGCGCCGGCTGGAAGACGGTCGCCACGCTTCGCGACCCCAGTCGCTCCGACGCCCTACGCAAGGCCGCCGCCGAGGCGGGCGTGGAGCTCGACATCCGCCGGCTCGACGTCACCGACGAGGCCTCGATCGCGTCCGCGATCGACGGTGTGCTCGCCGACTACGGACACCTCGACGCCGTCGTCAACAACGCGGGCGCCGGACACCTCGGCACCCTGGAGAACGAGTCCGTGGCCGAGGTCCGCAAGGTCATGGAGGTCAACTTCTTCGGCGTGCTCAACGTCTCGAAGGCGGTCATGCCCCACCTGCGCGCCTCCGGCGGCCGTCTGATCACCGTCACCAGCGTCGGCGGCGTGGTCGGACAGCCTTTCAACGAGGCCTATTGCGCTGCCAAGTTCGCCGTCGAGGGATACATGGAGAGCATGGCCCCCGTGGCCGCGGCCCACGGCGTGTCCGTCTCCGTCATCGAGCCCGGCGCAGTGGCCACCGAGTTCGTCGCCAACGTCGGCGTCGACCTGGAAAAGGCGGTCGCCGATGCCGGGGTGTACGCGCCCCAGTTGAACGCCTACCTGAATCGCACGGTCGCGCAGTTCCTCGACGGCGCGCAGACCGCCGAGGGCGCCGCCGAGTCGGTGATCGAGGCGATGACCGCTGACCGGCCCGCCTTCCGCCTCCAGACCTCCGACTGGGCTCGCGGCTTCGTGGGCGCCAAACTCACGGACCTGGACGGTTCCGCGGTCCTCGGCATCACCAACGGCTGGGTCGCCTGACCTTCACCGTCCGGCGAAGGGGCGGCGCCCTCAGGCGCCGCCCCCTCCGGACGCGCCCGCTCCAAGTACCGGGGGCGGGGGCCGGTCGGATCGCCAGGCCCCCTGGGGCCAATGCCACGCTCCCGCCGAAGCGCTTCTTTGCGTCCAGCTCCAGTCGTCGTGAGACGGCTTCGCCGAAGCCATGAGCGCAAGCGCACGGACAGGTGAGCCGGGCAGGATCATCCTGCCCGGCTCACCGCTGCACCGCCTATGAGCTTCAGCTCAGCGGATCAGTAGCGGTGCTCGCCACGGTGGTAGTAGTGACGGTGCCAGCCACCGCCGTTGCGCCACCCGTGCCCGTCACGCCAGTGGTCGCCGTGACCCCAGCGGTCGCCGTCATGACGATGGCCGCCGTGGCGCCAGTAGTCACCATCGCGCCAGCCGTTGTCGTCGTGACGACGGCCGCCCGCCCGCCAGTCGTCACCATCACGCCAGCCGTTGTCGTCACGACGGTGGTCGCCGTCCCAGAAGCGGTCGCCCGGCCCCTGGGAGTCGTGCTGCACGCCGCCGAAGAAGACCGCCTGGTGCGGGCGGCCCGGGTGGTGGTCGGCTGCTGCGGCCGGCAGCGCCGCCGCGCCCACCAGGGCAGTGGCCACGCCGACAGCGGCGGCCAAGCGACGGACAGAAGCAAGAACGGACACGAAGTCCCCCTTCACAAGGGTGCGTGCCTCCCAGCCGGCCGCGGCACGAAGTACCGCCAACCAGCGGGGTGCGTTGTGTGGGTGGCGGCCGGTCGGCCGCGCATCCACACCTTGCAACCCGCAACCCGATCTCGATGAGGGACTCGCGAAGGACATTACTGATTTAATAGATTTCTGTAACACTCGACTGCAATGACCATCTATTAGATAAATGCGCAGTTTTGTCTCTGTATCAGGTGTCTAGCACCGAAAACAGTGCCTGCGCCAGCAGTTCGCGAGCGCTTGCCACCACCCGCTCACCCGAAAGTGAGTAACAAGCCGTACGCCGGTCAGACCATCGGGCCCGACTCAGCGCTCCCGCTCCTCCGAGCAAGGCGATGGGGCCCCCTCCCCCCAGCCCGTCTCGCGCAAGGGATGTCTGGGCCCGCCGTGCTCGGAGTCGGTGAGAAGCTCGGCACGACAACAGCTACTCATTCGGGAAGACGCGTCAGAAGCGGGGCCCCGCCGATGTGTTCTGGGGCGTCGGGACGATGCGCTGGTTCCCCCCGGGGGTCTGACGACCCGACGCCTTGCAGGTGACGTCCTGTGCCGGAAGCTTTCCGTTGCTCAGGTAGGCGTTGACGGCGCGGTTGGCGCAGGAGCGCGGGTCTTCGGAGTAGACGCCGTGGCCCTCGCCGCCCTTGACGTACACCATGCGGGAGCCCTTCAGGGCATGGTGCATGCCAAGGCCGCTGGGCGCCCATGTCGATCGTCATCACGGCCGGGCAGCGGGGTGACTCCCCGCAGCTCGAGGCCGTCCTGGGCCGCGTCCGGGTGCCACCACCCGCCAGCCGCGTCCCCAACCTCTCAGGGCATACACCTAGCGCGCCACGCGGTAGCGGAGGTAGACGACTCTCGAGTCGAAGGTGCGGGTCTCGACGAGTTCGAGATCCACCCGGTGCTCGCGCTGGGGAAAGAACGAAATGCCACCGCCAACCAGTACCGGGTAGACCCGGGCCCGGTACTCGTCGATCAGACCCAACGCGGCCGCCTCGGCGGCGAGAGTCGCGCCGCCGATCGCGATGTCGCCCTCCCCCGGCTCGGCTCGCAACCGCTCGATCTCCTCCGCCAGGCCGCCGGAGGCCAGGCGCGCATTGCCCTGCACCGCCGACAGCGTGGTGGAGAACACCACTTTTGGGAGCGGCTTCCAGATCGCAGCAAACTCGAGCGTTGAGAACTTGAGCGATGGATTCTGGTCGGCGGTCTCCCAGTACAGCATCGTCTCGTACAGCCGTCGTCCCAACAGGTGGACGCCGACCTTTCGTACCTCGTCGGTGGCGAAGCGAAAGACCTCCTCGTCGGGCGCCGTCCAGTTGAAGTCGCCGTCCGGTCCGACGATGTAGCCGTCAAGTGAGACGCCCATCGAATAGGTCACGCTGCGCATCAGGAGTCCTCCTCGGTAACGAGTTCGACAGTACGACCACCGGACGCCGCAGGGCTCATCGCGGCTCGCGGGATCCCCTGAGCCGAGTCACCTCACGAGATCATTTCCTGTGAAAACCTCGCTCACCCGAAAACCGCTGCCTGGCGAAGAGCTCCAGGTAGCGACTGACCGTCGTCGTCCAGCGCCGCCGACCCTTACGAGACGCTGACGTGCTGGTCATCCCCCTGTCCTCCGCCGCTCGAGCCGGGCACTGTGGTGCTGCGTCGGCAGGTCCTGGGCGCCGCGCATCCACCGCGAGCTCCACGTCAGCAGGCAAGCACAGGCCGGCGCCTCCTCAAGGCGTCTCGGGCCTCTTGGCGTCAGGGGGATGGTCAGCGGCCCTGCGGTCCACCTTGTCCGACAGGAAGGCGGTCGCTGCGGCATAAGAGAAGCGGCTGCTGCAGCGACACGGGCGCCCCGGGCACCTGCCCGGGGCGCCCGCACGTCCATCAGCGTCCCCATGCCTGCGGTACACATCGTCGATCAGCTGGGCGACGAGTGCCGTTTCTGCAAGCTCGGCCTTGAGCTCCTCACCGTCGGCTGGTCCTGACTTGATCAGGCACCTTGTTGCGCAGGGCGAGGAAGTCTTCCTGGACCTCAAGCTCTTCGAGATCCCCAACTCGATCGTCGGTGCGGTCCGTGCCGCAGGGGCTCCGGGCGTCCCATGGTGACGGTGCACGGCATGGGTGGTGTGCGCATCATGACGGCCGCTGTCGATGCTGCCCGCGACTTGCCCCGGACCCGGCAGCCGCATTCCGTATCGTCCGCGCAAGCCTCGTTCCCTGATCGCCGCATCTCGGAAGGTTCGGAGAGGGATGGCGAGTGGTCGGCTTCCCCAGCGGATGCCCGTCCCGGTGCGGCTCGGGATCGGGCCTGCCGGCGGATCTTGTCGGACAGGCCCCTGATCCCGAGGAGGGGTCAGCGCTTGAGCGTGAAGGTGAAGTCGCCGGAGCGTTTGCCGCTCAGCCGGACCGCCGAAACGAGGTTCCCCTCCGTGATCAGTCGCTCGACCTCGGCACGCGCAAGACCGAAACCTTCAGCGACCAGACGCACCGGCCGGACAGGGATCCGCGCCGCAAAGCGGACCGAGACATCGACCACCTCGCGGCCCAGGTGATCCCAACCGCCGGTGTCGAGGCCCCAGGCGTTGTCCCAGTCGAGGGCGATGCGGTTACGGCGCCGCACGACCGGATCCTGGAGCACCTCAGCTGCCGGGCCAGGGTCGTTGTCATGCATCCGGTCCAGCAGCTCAGGTCGTACGGAGCGCACGTTCATCCGCTCCAGGACCGTGAGCTTTGCCGTGTCCCCGCAGGCGGTACAGAGCGCGAGGAGCCAGGCGTCGATGAGCCTGTGATTGGCGTTGACGCGAAATAAGCAGTGCCGGCTACTTCCTGCTGCGGTCGATCTCCTTCAGGTTGGCCGCGTAGACCTCCTCGCCGATGCGGTCCCCGCGCCGTCGGCACTCCTGCAGGGCTTTGCGTGTCCAGGCCCTGCGCATGCTGGGCGTCCTGGCCGAGGACGCCCGTGACGTCGCCCGGTGCCTCCGGAACAACACTTGTTCCCCGGGCGTGCACGGAACCTGCGGCACGCAGATGTCGTCGTACCAGAAATGGATCCGCCCCAGCAGCGGCTGCGGCGAGGGCCAGGGGTGCGAGCAGGGCACGCAGTCGTCCGGGGCCGACGTCGTCGGATGCCTGTGCCGCCCCGAGCTCGACCGCGTCCACGCCGACTCGCTCCACCTCCTGGGGCCCCCGGCACCAGTCACGTGTCGTTCAGCTTCTCTCTCAGGGCCCCGACCAGTAAGCACTCAGCCAGATCCGAAGCGGCCATGCCGAACCGGCATGCCCATCGCGGCATGAGCCACTCGGCGAAGGGTGTGCAGTCCACGTCGCCGGTCGAGTCCGACCGCCTCGCACAGCGCGGCGAACAGATGCCACTCGACCAGTCGCGCCTGCGTGCCGTCGGGATCGGCTGCTCGACGCGGCTCAGTGGTGGTGTCCGTTGTCCACCTGCGTGCGTGTGTGACCGTGTTCGGGGTCATCGGACGAGCCACCCATCATCCGCAGCATCGCCGGGCCCCCGGTGCGCACGAAACGTACGAGCAGGGCCGCGGCCAGCAGGAGGAAGGCGATGTTGAGCCAGGTGGTGTAATTCCAGCTGACACCTTCCTCGGGGACCTTGGCCTGTGCCTGGTCGGGAATGAGACCGAGGCCGCCGAAGACGAGCTCGACGGCGTAACCGGCCGCCACCATCGCGACGTAGAACGTGGCCAGCAGGAAGGCGGCCATCCTGGCCCCGTAGTACTTCCGGTAGATGTTGAGGATGGGCAGGATCAGCAGGTCCGCGTAGATGAACGCGATGACGCCGCCGAAGCTGATGCCTCCCTGCCACAGCACCACCGCCAGCGGCACGTTGCCGATCGAGCAGACGAACGTCGCGATCGCCACGATCGGCCCGATGAGCGGGCCGATCACCTTGGCCGCGACAGGATGGCCTTCCAGGAAGAAGGCGCGCCAGAAGTCGTCCGGTACCCAGGCGGCGATGGCGCCGGCGATCAGCAGTCCGGCGGCGAGGTCGCGCAGGATCGCCGCCCACTCCATCACGAAGATGTGCGACACGGAGGTGAAGCCTTCGCGGGAGAGCAGCCGGCGGACGAAACCGCCCTGGCCGTGCACCGCCATGTCCATCGCGGCATGGCCCTCCATCGAGCCCACAAGCCCGCGCTCGGCCTGCTCGTGGGCCTGATGCAGCAGCCGCTCGCGCAGGAAGATGCGGAACAGCACAGCGAGTACGACGATCATGATCGGTCCGCCGGCGAACTCCGCGGCGGTGAACTGCCAGCCCATCAGCAGGGCCAGGATCACACCGAGTTCGACCACGAGGTTGGTGGAGGCGATCTCGAAGGCCATCGCGGCCGTGAAATCGGCGCCCTTGCGGAACAGCGACCGGGCCAGAGCGACGGCGGCGTAGGAACAGGACGAGGAGGCCGCACCGAGGCCTGCGGCCACGGTGAGCGTACGCGGGTGGTCGTCACCGAGCAGCCGTACGACGGTCTTCTTGCGCACCACCGCCTGCACGACCGCGGACAGGGTGAAGCCAAGGATCAGCGCCCAGGTGATCTCCCAGGTCATCGACCCGGTGATCAGCAGCGCATCTCCGATCGCCTGCATACCAGTCACCTCTCGTCGCGAAGGTTCCGTGTCACAAAGCCTGTTCCCGGGTGCGCCGCACATCGACGATCACACGCCGACCGTCGCACCTCCGGGGCAGCGCTGGATACGGCCGCGTTGCCCGCCGCCACGGGCGTCGGGCGTGACGGCGGGCCGGCTGCGCGGAGGGGGTCAGCCGACGCGCAGGGTCAGGGCAGCCGTGTGGAGCCTGCCGCCGGTCTGGAACTGCAGGAAGAGGCGCCAGTTGCCCGCCGTGGCCCGTTCCGCGTGGAGGGACAGCTCCGGTCCGCCGTGGTCGCCGTTGACGGTGGTGGTGGGGTGGAGGTGGGCGAACGCCGCATCGCCCTGGCGGAACGCGGTCAGGTGCGTAGGTGTCCAGGTAGGGCTGCAGGTCGGTGACGGGCTTGCCGTCCTTGGTGATACGCACGGTCAGCGGGTGCGCCATGCCGGCCATGAGCCCGCCGGACACGGTGACGGTGTACCCATCGGTTTGTGTCGAGTTCCCCGCCGGGGGGAGCGCGGTCCTGGTGGCCGTACCCGGGACGGTGAGGGTCCGGCTGAGGACGAAGTCCTTGTCCTTGCCGCTTCCGCTGTCGGGGGTGAACGAAGCGAACATCCGCCACGAACCCGGTGTCAGGGCGGCAAGATCGGCGGTCCACGTGCCGTCGGAGGCCATCGTGGGATGCAGGTGCTGGAAGCCGGTCAGGTGGGAGCGGATGGCGTAGAAGTGCATCCGCTTGGTCTGGTCGAGTGCGAAGCCGGTGACCGCCTTGCCCGCCGGGTCAATGATCATGAACCGGTACGGAGCCGGCTTGCCGCCCTTCAGGGTGGTGTCGGAGCCGGTCATGCGGTAGCCGTCCCTGCTGTCGGCCAGGCCGTTGCCGACGGCGGCCCGGTCCATGCCGGGCATGTCGCTCATCGAGGAGCCGGGGCTCGCCGAGGCGGGCGCCGACGGCGTGCTGCCGTGGTGCATGCCAGGCGTGGACGAGTCGTCGGGCGCGCCGCAAGCGGCCAGGGCCAGAGTGAGGGCGGCTGCGATACCGGTTGCCGCGAGGGCTCGGTCGCGGATGGTGGGGCGGGTGAAAGCGAACATCGTCTTTTCGAGGATCTCTCCGGGTGGCGCACCACGCCGTGTGGGGCGCGCTGTGGGCAGGACGTCGCGGCCGGATACCGCCGGTGGCAGGTTCCGGTGCAGGTCCGCTCACGTCCGCGCGATGCACACCTGGAGCAGGAGACCGCGTCCGCCCGGGGGGCCGCGCCGCCGGGTTCCGTCGGGATTCCATGCCCAGCGCAGGGCCCAAGCCGCCAGTACCGCGAGGGCGGCCACACCGACGAGAGGCGCGACGGGCACCGGGATGTCGTTCTGCGCGGGAATCGCGACGCACATCGTCCCGTGCGAACTCATGCCCTTCACGGCATGGGCTTGGGCACCGTCCGCATGAGGCAGCAGGGCCCGGTCCGACACCTTCGGGAAGGCCTGGACTTCGTGCCCTTCGTGGCCTTCGTGGACCGAGGCAGCAGCCCCCACCGCGCCGTGGCAGCCGTCAGCGGCTGTGGCCGGGGCGCCGTGCATGAGGAAGAGGCCGAGCAGGACCGCACACAGGGCCAGCAGCCGGGCGGTGCCCGGGCGGCGTGCGGGTGTGCTGCCCATCGTGGCCTGCTCTCCTTTCTGCGGACTCCTCCATGGGGGGCGGTGCCCCGCCCCAGACCATACCCGGTGGGGGTACCCGACACCTGTGGGCGGACCCGGAGGGAGCACGGCGCCGGCCTCGGGCCGCCGACGGCGGGAGCCGGACTCCGTGTCCAGTGGGCCGTAGGCGAGGATGAACCGCGGGGAGTGCGTCCGGTAGGGAACGGCGCCGTAGGTGCGGTGGCCGGTGATTCGACCGGAGGAGCGAGTGACGGAAGAGTCCTCTTCTCGCCGGGCACGGGCACCTGCGCGATTTTCGATGACTCGGGAAGTGCGGGAGAGGTGGCGCACTCCGCATCGGCGCGGACAGCGATCCCCGCTACGACCCGCGCCGACTGGTCCAGCTCCTCATCGCGGGACTACGCCAACCGCAGTGGCCACCGGCCAGGCAGTGGCCGTGGCAGGACGCGGATTTTTCGGGATCGTCATCGTTCACGAACGCGGCCCCGCCTGGTGGAACGCCGGGCGGGGCGCGAGCAGGGCCTCCTCCTCCCGGTGCAAGTGCTGCAGTTCCTCGTCCATGGCCCGTGCCTGGACTGCGGGATCGCGATCGAGGAGCGCGTGAAGTGCCGCTGGTATCACGGCAGCGGACCGCGCGGGTGTCACTCGAGACACCTCGCCACGTACCCGGCCGGCGGCCCCGACCCACCGGAGCGGTGAGGGCCTCGCCGAGCAGCGTGATCAGCGGGGAACCGGTGTCACTTCCGCACCGGCACTCGCCGCCTTCGCGTTCGCCTGTCGGGCGGCCTTCGGATCCAGTACCCGCTCGGCCAACAGCCCGAAGACGAGCCCGAAGGCGGTCCACAGAGTCAGTTGGATGGCCAGGGCCACCAGGCGGAACTGCCAGAGCAGGGTGGCCGAGAAGTCCTTCGGGACCTCGTTGACGGCCGGCAGGAACGCGTACGCCAGCCCGATGGCCAGGACGAAGAACGCCCCCGCGGCCACCGTCGCGTTCCAGTTGCCCAGCCGTGCTGCGAGGCGCTTGCCGAGGATCACGGTGGCGATCGCCAGCAGCACGCTGAGCAGCATCATCAGGAAGTACAGGGTGGTGCGCCTGCCGATGGTGTCGGGGTCGCCGACGGACGGCGGATTGGCCGGATACTTCAGGAACGGCACGACATAGACCGTGAGCAAGCCGGCCGTCGCCAGGAGCAGCGCGCTCGCGCGCGGCCCGAAGCGGCCGATCCGGCCCAGCGCGAAGCAGTACGCGAGGGCGGCGATGCCGCCGAACGCGACCCCGTAGACGAGGACACCGGTGGCCAGGCCACCGGTGGACTGCATCGTGCGGCTCACGACTTCCATGCCGTGTTCGTGGGAGTGCGCCTCTTCGTAGGCGATGGCCGAGTCGACGCGCGGCTCGCCGAGGAAGTAGGCGACGACGAGGGCGAGCAGGCCCGCGGCGAGTCCCGCGAGCATGCCACGCACCAGAAGGTTGCGGACGGTTGCCGAGTTCATGGACGGCCCTGGATTCCCGCGCCGTCAGTGGCAGGGGAAGCCGAGCAGGTGGCGGGCGTCGTGCACCCACTCATGGACGTTCTCGCCGGACATGACGGAGGTGGCGCCCTGCTCGGCGCCGA
The DNA here is from genome assembly GCF_042959345.1 of Streptomyces sp. NPDC007905. NCBI lineage: Bacteria > Bacillati > Actinomycetota > Actinomycetes > Kitasatosporales > Streptomycetaceae > Streptomyces > Streptomyces sp. NPDC007905. The sequence goes on from NZ_JBIBKS010000001.1 coordinate 102,842, forward strand.
CGAAGTACAGCAGGACAAGCATCAGGATGCCGAAGAAGACCGCCCAGGGGACGATCGCGCCGATCGGCAGCTTGGCGGGGATGGCGGTGGGGGTGGTGGTCGGCTGAGCGACGGACTGCGCCATGGCAGAACCTCCTGGGGAACTCGCGTCCCGTCTCGGTGGTGCACAGGACAACGGGGCGGGTCTGACTTGCCCTGCCCGCACCGCGAGCGGTGTGAACGGGGCATACAGTGGCGCGACCGTGCCGGATTCCCACCGGCTTCCGCGTTTCCGTCGTCTATTTCGCCGAGAACGTACCGCGAAGCGGAGGCGCGGCCAAGGGCGCACGGGGCGCTCACGGGCGCCCCTCAAGCCGCCGTTCCCTTGAATCCCCTGTAATTGCGGGGCCGTCGACCGCGAGAGTGAGCACGTGACCAGTCGAGTGATCTTGATCTCACCAGCCATGAACGCGGCCCTGCGCGAGGCCCGCTTCGACGACGGGTGCCCATTGGAGGAGGGCGGCGCCGCCCAGGCCCGCTCGGCGGCGAGGCTCCTCCCACGGGCCGGGCGAGCGCTCGTGGCCCCCACCGAGCGCTGCCGGCAGACCGCCTCCGCGCTCGGCCTCGACGCCGGCGAAGCGCCCGAGCTGGCCGGCCTCGACGTGGGCCGCTGGCGGGGCCGTACGCTCGCCGAGGTGAGCGCCGCCGAGCCGGAGGCCGTAGCCCTGTGGCTGGCCGATCCCGCGGCAGCCCCGCACGACGGGGAGTCGGTGCGCGAGTTGGGCAGGCGGATCGCGGACTGGCTGGACGAGGCCGCGCGGTTCTCCGGCCGGACGGTCGCGGTGGTCGAACCGGACGTCGTACGAGCCGCGACCGTCCGGGTGCTGGGAGCACCGGAGCCGGCCTTCTGGCGGATCGACGTGGCGCCGTTGAGCGCGGTCGAGTTCAGCGGCCGCGCCGGCCGCTGGAACGTGGCACTCGGCAGACCGCTCCACCTGGCGGCTACGGCTGAGAGCGCCTGGTGACGTACGGTCGGCCTCAGCTGCCGCCCACTCCCAGGGCCGCCAGCAGCACCAGCACCAGCACCAGCGTCGCGGCGCCCAGCAGGCCGTGGGCGGCCACCACGGGAACGGGCAGGTGCCGTTCCGCGGGCGTGGTCCCCTCCCCGGTAGTGGCCGGGGCGGCGGTCCGGTACACCGGCACCCAGCGGGCGAACATCGCGAAGCCGAGCAGCGCGACGGCTACGGGGACACCGAAGGAGGTCCACGCCAGGGCTGACCGGTCGGCGACGAGGTAGACGATCCAGACGACCAGTCCGGCCGCCGCGAGCAGGAAGTGGCCGAAGACGAGGGGGCCCGGGAAGCGGGTCGTGCCGGTCTGCCCGAGTACAGGCGCACCACAGCGCCGGCAATGACTTCGTCAAGCTTTCTTGAAGTTGCACTCCATGAGTTGTTAGGTAAGGCTTACCTCCTTTAGTTTCTGTGCGCTTCCCCGTGCACGTCAGACCGGAGATCGCCATGTCCAGCGCACACCTCACTCTTCTCGGCGCCATCGCCGGCCTCACCATCTACCTCGGCCTGCCCCTCGGCCGTCTCCGCACTCCCACGCCCCGCCTCAGGGCCGGTTTGAACGCCGTGGCCATCGGCATTCTGATCTTCCTCGTCTGGGACGTGCTGACCCATGCCTGGGAGCCGGTCGACGAGGCGCTGAGCAAGCACGCGTGGGGAACCGTCGCCTCCGGTGGAGCCACCCTGGCCGCGGGTCTGAGCCTCGGGCTGGCCGGACTCGTGCACTACGACGCCTGGATCGGCCGCCGCCGGGCTGCCGGCGCACGCCCTGCGGGGCCCGGTGCCGCCGCCACCGCCGAACTGGCGCCGAAGACCCGCAGTCAGGCAAGTTCGCTGGCACTGATGATCGCCACGGGCATCGGCCTGCACAACTTCGCCGAGGGCCTGGCCATCGGCAACTCGGCCGCCCAGGGAGAACTCTCCCTCGCCCTCCTGCTGATCATAGGATTCGGCCTGCACAACGCCACCGAAGGTTTCGGCATCGTGGCACCCCTGGCCGCCGAAGGGGAACGCCCCTCCTGGCTCACCCTGCTCTGGCTCGGCCTGATCGGCGGCGGCCCCACCTTCCTCGGCACGCTCGTCGGCCAGCACCTGGTCGACGACACCGTCTCGATCGCCTTCCTCGGCCTCGCCGCCGGCTCCATCCTCTACGTCGTCATCGAGCTGCTGGCCGTCGCCCGCAGGACGGGGCTGAAGACGCTCACCACGTGGTGCGTCCTCCTCGGTCTCCTGCTCGGTTTCGGAACGGACGCCGTCGTCACGGCCGCAGGCGCCTGAGCAGGCAGGCACAGGCCCTGATCGGTCCTCGGCACCCGCCCTGGATGTGGTGACCCGGAACGCCCACCGCCGCGGGACGGCTGCGGCGGGGACCGGGCCGTCGAGCGGTCGGTCCCCGCTGCCGTGTGCCGTTCAGCCGTGGGCGGAGGAGCGGTCACGCGATCCGGGAGAGGCGCGCGACGACGGTGTGGTGGGCGTTCATGGTGATCTGGTGCTCCGAGAAGCCGGAGTGTTCCTCGCCGTCGACCCCATCCGGCGAACCGGTGGCCGAGGGCCGGGTGGGCGGTGACCGTCACCTGTGTGCCCGGGTCACAGGGCCGAACTCGCTGACGGTGACGTTGAGGTCCTGGCCAGGGGCAGGCCGGCCATGAGGGCGGACGCCGCGGCACAGGCGACGAACGAGGAACGGCGCATGGGGACTTCGGCCTCTCTGAGGGGAGCTTTGCCACATGATCAGATGATCGGAGGCCAAGCTGCCGTCGTACGCGCACGTAAGGGCGCTGTGAGCGATGAGGTCCACCCCGTCACCTGCCTCGTGCCGGTTCGTGGCGGTGTTGAGGAGTGAGCGAGTTCCTGTTCACGCTGTCCTCGGCCGCCTGCGCGCTCGCGCCCAGCGCCCCCTTCCTGGTGACGGCCCGGCTCGTGGAGGGACTCGGCCGCGGCGCTGATCGTGCCCGGGGATCCCTCGCCCTGCTCCAGCAGGCCTATCCGGCGCCGTCCGCACGTTCACGGGCTTTCGGGCTCTGGGGTTCGATGGCCGGCATCGCCGCCTCCGCCGGACCGCTGCTGGGCGGGTTGGTGGTCTCCACGGCCGGCTGGCGGTGGGTGTTCCTCATCAATCTGCCCGTTGGCATCGCGTGTCTGGCGCTCACGCTGCGGCACGTGGCGCGCTCACCCCGGCGCGCCGACCGGGCCCTGGACTGGCCGGCGCAAGTGCGCGGTCGTCACCGCGGTCGCACTGCTGACGGCCGCGCTCAACGAGGCCGGGCGGCGCGGCTGGTCCGATCCTGCCGTCCTCGCCGGGCTGGGCCTGGCCGTACTGGCCACGACCGGTACGGGGGCGCTCTGTGGGCCCACCTGGGAAGGGTGCGTACGAGGGGCGCCGTGCCCGGGCGGCCTCCGGCCCTGAGCGCCCCGGACAGTCCCGCCGTCGGCACGGCTGCGTGGATCGGTGCTGGTCCGGCACCGGACGCTTGACGTGGCAGGTAATCGACCCGGGAGCAGGCTCCAGGAAGGATCGGGATCGTTGGCACGGCGGGACGCCCCGTTCCGTCGGACCCCGTCCGGACCCCCGAGGAGGCCCCATGCCGTACTACGAGAGCCCCGTCGACGGCGCCCGTCTGCACTACGTCGACCACGGACCCGCGTCGGGCCCCGTCGTCGTCTTCGTCAGCAGCGCGTACCTGGGCCACGAGATGTGGGAGTACCAGATGCTGCCGCTCGCCGAGGCGGGATACCGGTGCGTCGGGTACGACCGGCGTGGCCACGGACGCTCGGACGAAACCTGGCTCGGCTACGACCTCGACACCCTCGCCGACGATCTGCACGGCCTGCTCATCCACCTCGACCTGCGGGCAGTGACCCTGGTCGGGCACTCCGTCGGCACCGCCGAGGTGGTGCGCTGCCTGACCCGGCACGGCAGCGGACGGGTGGCCCGGGCCGCGCTCGTCGCCGGCGTCACGCCGGGCGTCGTTCGCTCGCCGGGCCTTCCGGAGGGTATGGACCTGGCCGTCGTACGGGCCGACGACGAGGTCTTCCGGCACGACCGTGCGGGGTACTTCACCGCCTCGGCGGACGACTTCTTCGCCGTCGACCGGCCCGGCAACGAGGTGTCCGCCGCTTATGTCCGGTACCTCGTCGATCGCTGCCTGGTCGCCACGCCCCGCGCCTCGAACGGGGTGCGGGCCGTTGTCGCCGCCCTCGACCTCACCGCCGAAATGCCCGGCGTGAGTGTCCCGGTCCTCGTGGTGCACGGCACCCACGACACCTCGGCGCCCCTCGCTCTCACCGGCGAACGCGCCGCGCGGCTGCTGCCGCACGCCACGCTGAAGGTGTACGAGAACGGCGGCCACGGCCTGTTCGTCACCCACGCCGAGCAGCTCACGGCGGATCTGCGGGAGTTCGTCCGGGTGACGCGCCCGGCCTCCGGCTTGGTCTCGGCCTCCGCCGGGCACGGCACGGCCCCGGTCGGCGAGGGCACCAGCCGAGGCTGAGCCCGTGGTCGTGTGGCCGTGAAGGGCGGCAGGCCGCCTGCGCGGCGAAAAGACGGTCGTCCCCCGCCGGGGACATGCGAGGCCGCGCGGTGGCGAGACCAATGGCAGGTGATCGAGCTCAGTCGTCCGGCGATGGCGGATCGGTCGCCGTGGGTGTGCCGGCCGGAGAAGTACGCCAACTGGGAAGGGTGCCGGGTGACGACGCCTTGGTGCCCGGACTCAGCGGCGCTCGGACTCAGCGGCGCTCGGACTCAGCGGCGCTCGGCGTGATCGTGCGCAACCGGGGGTTCCTACGAGCCCGGTATGTTCGCCGACATGGCGGACCGACACGTCGTTCACGGCCCGGCCACTCCGTCCGCGTTCTCATTCATGGAGGTACGCCTCGGCGATCGCCAGGGCCGCCGCCATGATGCTCAACTGGGGATTCACCTGCGGGCAACTGGGGAGCACCGAGGCGTCCGCGGCCAGCACTCCGTGCACTCCGCGCAGGCGCCCCCGCGGGTCGGCCGGGAAGTGCCGCGGGTTCGCGCCAGCGGCGACCGTGCCGGTGGGGTGGTAGGCCGACAGGTGAAGGTGTCGCGCGGTCGTGTGGGCGAGGACGGCGTCCAGTTCCGCGAGGCTGCGTACGCGGGGCGCGGTGGGGAGGCCGGTGAGTACCTCCTCGGCGCCCGCGGCGAACAGGAGTTCACCCATGGCCCGCACGGCCCGCACCAAACGGGCCGCGTCGCGGCGGTCCAGGTCGTAGCGGAGCAGTGTGCGGTCGCGGCCCAGGACACGGCCGGAGGGACGGTCGGCGATCATCGCGCCGAGCGTGGCGAGCCGGTCGGCGCCCTCCAGTTCACGGCGCAGCTCGCCGCCCAGTCCGGGGAGGATGAAGGAACCCATGCCGGGCGGGGTGGCGGTGGCCTCGATGAGGACGCCGTCCCTGTGGTGCTCCTCCACTCCCACGCTCTGCAGCACCCCTTCCCACGCGGTGACCGGCTCGGCGAAGCGTCCGGCGACGCTCGTGGCCGGGTGGACGCTGAGGTTGCGGCCGAGGCCAGGGTGGCGGCCGAGGCCGGAGCGCCGCAGGAGCGGTGGGGACTGCAGGGCACCCGCCGCGACGACGACCAAGGGCGCGAGGATCTCGAACCCGCCGCCGTCCTCCCGGCGCACCCGCACCCCTGCCGCACGCGGGCCTCCGGGCCGGTCGGCGTCGACGAGGATGCGCTCGACCCGCGCTCCGGTGACGATGCGGGCCCCCGCAGCGCAGGCGTCGGGCAGCACCGAGAGCTGCACGCTCTGTTTGGCGCCGGTCGGACAGCCCACCACGCACTGGCAGGAGCCCTGGCAGCCGGGCGCGTTGCGGCGCAGGGGTGCGGCCTGCCAGCCGAGCCGGCGAGCACCGGCGAGTGCGATGCGGCCGTTGTTGCCGAGGACGTCGACGGGTTGGCCGGCCACCCGCAGGGTGCGCTCGACCTCGTCCAGGTGCCGGTCGAAGCCGTCGGCGAGCGTGAAGCCGAAGTCCTTGGTCCAGCGGGCCAGAACATGGCCCGGAGTGCGGTAGCAGGTACCGGAGTTGACGACCGTGGTGCCGCCGACGGCTCGGCCCACCGGTAGCAGCAGCGGGGGGTTGCCGACGGCGACGGTCGCTCCGCCGTCCCGGTAGAGCTCGGTGAACCGGTCCAGGGGCGCGCGCCGGCCGAACGACTCGGTGGAGTGGTGCTGTCCTTCTTCGAGCACGACGACGTCCAGTCCGGCCCGGGCCAGCGTTCGCGCGGCCATCCCCCCGCCCGCGCCCGAGCCGATGACCACGGCGTCGGCGGTGGAACGAGCGGGCCAGTCGGGTGCCGGGGTGAGGTCGAGTGGCGGGTCCTGCCGCGTGAGGCCGCGCGGGGCGGGTCCGTCCTGCAGCATCCGCTCCGTTCCGGCCGCGAGGAGGACGGGCACCTTGAGTACGTCCAGGAGCGGGAGGAGCGCGGGCCGTGCGGCCAGTTCGCCCAGCAGGGACTCCCTTTCGGGTGCGGTGAGTGCGCCCAGGGTGCGTCCGGTGCGCACCAGGGCGTAGACGTCCACGCCGCGCGCTGCCGCCCGCATGCCGACCCGGGCGGCGAGCGGCATGGTGGCGAGGTGCGTCTCCAGTCTCGCGGGGGCGCGGCGGGGCCAGTCCGCGGTGCCGTCGTCGGAGATGAGGGCGGAGACGAGGCCGGTGAGGCTCATCCCCTGCTCACCTCCGCGTGGGCCGTGCCGGCGGGACTCATCGTGTGCCCACCCCCGCGTGGGCCGTGCCGGCGGGACTCATCGTGTGCCCACCTCCGCGTGGGCCGTGCCGGCGAGCGTCCACTCGGCCTCGGTGCGCCAGCCGCCGAACCACCACCGCTCGAGGAGGACGTGCGCGTCGGCGCGTTCGCTGTTGCGGCACGTCGCGTGCCGGCCGTCGGGGTCGGTGTAGTCCAGGGCGAGGGTGCGGTCCGCGGGCTGGGTGACCTCGACGCGGATCCGGCGCAGTCCGGCACGGCCGGTGACGGTCCAGGTGGGCAGGGCGATATCGGCGCGGAAGCGCCCCACTCCCACCCAGCCGACGGCCGGCCGCTCAGGGCGTCGGGGCCAGCTACGGCCGTGCCGGTGCAGCCGGAAGAAGACCAACGGGGGAAGCCTGCGCAGGCCCGGCCGCATGGATACGGCGGCGACGATCTCCAGGACGTCTCCGCCGCCGAGGTCGGCGTGCAGCCAGGCCCAGCGGCGGGCGTTGCCGTGACCGTAGATCCGGGCGGATGCGCCCGGGGCCGCGGTGAGCGTCAGCGTGGTGTCGTCGTGGATGAAGGTGCCGTCGTAGGAGGCGCGCGCGGCGGGCAGCATCTGGGCGGCGGGCAGCACGGGCCGGCGCCAGGACCACCGAGGGAACGTGAACAGCGGCTGCGCCGCGGGCCGTTCGCCGAGGTCCCAGCGCAGGGCACCGCTTTCGGCCGCTCCGGTCAGGCGTCCGGGCCGGACCGCGACCCCGTCGGCGGTGAAGCCGGACTCTTCAGGAGTCCATTTGGCGGGGCCGAAGCGGGCGTGCCGCACGGGGCCGTCCTTGGGGAACACCGCGGCCCAGCCGTGCGCATAGGGCTCGGATCCGTCGGAGGGCGCGGTCAGTTCGTGGTGCAGCCACAGTCCGCTGCCGGTGTCCGGGTCGGTGACAGTGGTGTACCAGACCTCGGTACGGCCCGGCTCGCCTCGCCAGCGGGGGGCGAGGTACGTATCGGGACCCTCCCGCCGCGGGAAGCGGAAACTGGCCAGAAAAGGGAGGAGTTGTGTGCCGAGGGGAAAGCACAGGGTGCCGGTGCCGAGGCGCACACCGTCCTCGTGGAGGGTGTACGGCAGCACGGTCAGCGAGGCGACGGGCCTGCGCGGGGTGACCGACTTCCAGCCGTCGAGGGTGAGCCGGCGGCCGTCCGCGGTGAAGGTGATGCGGTAGCGGATACGGCGCCGAGCGAGAGGTGAGATCTCCAGCTCACCCTCGGCGTGCGGGTCGTCGGTCCAGTCGGCGACGCGTATCCGGCCGGTGGCACGGGCCTCGGTCGTAGCGAGGAGCCGTAGTAGGCGGTCCGCCGAGACCGTCAGATCGAGGCGGACCCGGCGTGCGCGGTCCTCGGCGTCCAGCCGCAGCGTGCCGAGCATCGTCTCGCTGAAGACGGTGCCGCGAGCGGGCGTGGCGGAATCGTTGTCCCTGCTCATGCGAGGCCCTCCAACATGATCCGCTCGGTGACCGTCAGATACTGCTCGGCCGCGCGCCGGGCGCCGGCTTGGTCACCGGTCACCACCGCCTCCACCACCGGCGCCAGGCGCCCACGGGCCACCTGGGCGTCCGTGAACGGACCCCTGAGCGCGGCGCGGACCGGGAGATAGGCGTTGAACAGGGTGTTGGTCAGCAGGACGTAGACACGGTTGCCGGTGGCGCGGGCCAGGGCCCGGTGCACCTCGACGTCCGCGAGCTGTACGGCGTCGGCGTCCGCCGCGTCCCCCACGGCTGTCAGCAGCGTGCGCAACTCGGCCCGCTGCCGGTCGGTGGCCCGGGCAGCGGCGCGCTCCGCGATCAACGCTCCGATGCTGCGCCGCACTTCGAAGACCTCATCGATCCAGTCGGGGCTGTGCCGTACGAGCATGGGCAGCAGGTCGGCGCCGCCCAGGCGCAGGTAGTCCCGCACGCGGGTGCCGACGCCGTGGCGGGTCTCGAGCAGACCGGCCTGCATGAGACGCCCGAACGCATGCTTGAGGGAGGTGCGGGTGACGCCGTAGCCCTCGGCGAGCGTGCGCTCGGGGGGCAGGTAACTGCCCGCCGGGTGGCGTCCGGTGAGGATGTCCTCACGCAGACGGCTTTCCAAGACATCGACGATGGTCTCGCGGGGCAGTGCCTCCACGCCGTCCTCCCGGTGGCTCAGTGGATGAGCCACTCAACCAATGTGTGAGGGCGGAGTCAATGGCCGCGGCACGGCCGACCGGGGGTCCACCTCCCGACCTTGCGTCCCAGCGAGCGGATTCCGGCGCCAGAGCGGCTACGTCCGTCCGCTGTCGGAAGCCGATCCGGGTCCGACCTGAGGTGCCGTCCCCTGGCAGTGCGGGTACGCGGGGCTCACTCGGCGGACGGCCCCTGGTAGGAACTGGTCAACCGTCGTTGTGCAAATGGTGGACAGGAACTCCTCGACACCGTCGAGTGCCACCTCGTCCGGCAGCGGCTGCGGGACGCCCAGGGTGACCTGGGCATCGTAGGTGTGCACCGCGATCTCGTGGAGCTGGCGTCGGGCGACGGCCCCGCACGTCTGCGGCGACTGCGACGTGCCCCACCACGTCCAGCAACTGCGATCCGGGCCGGCCTCCCGCAGTGCGTCCAGTAGCTGCTGCGTCGATGCGGCCAACCAGGCCAGGAGGGCCTCGCGCTCCCGAGGTGCGGACGGGTCGCCCTGCGGTGCGGACTTGGCCGTGACGTCAGGCCCTGCGGCGATGGTGGCGGCCCAGGCGCGGCGCCCCTCACCCAGGTGCTGCACCAGATCGAACAACGTCCACTCGGGGCAGGTCGGCACCTAGACGTCGAGGCTGGGCGCGGCGGCGACCGCGGCACTGAAGGCGGTCGACCGTTCGTCGATCAGCCGCAGCAGATCGGGGAAGTCCAGAGTGTTTTGCACTCCGGATGTCTATCACTGTGCTCTGGTAACCGGGCAGCGATTCTCATAGCCGACGCGGCGGGCGCGCGGCAGGCGCTGCTGCGCCCTGGACATCGCGACGCGGCTCGATCCGCGCCCGGCGACCTCAGCAGTTCGCGCTGTAGCGGATGCATCCGGGTGGCGGGGTGTGGCTGTCGTCCCACTCGTGCTGCGCAGCTGTCAGCGATCCGCCTGCCAGGAGGGCCACCAGCAGATGTGTGATCACCGTCCATCGGGCACGGAAGACTGCCGCGAGAACTGCCAGGACGAGTACGGTGATCAGCAGGATCCGTACCCGCCCGATGTGCGCGAGGCCGGCCGCGTCGATCCGTGCTTGTTCGCCTTGCGCTGCCCATACCTCCAGGCCGTAGCCGTATATCCAGTCCAGCACGAGCCACGCGGTCTCCAAAAGGAACAGTGGGATCGCGAGAGCGAGGTCCACGCCCAGGCGTGTTCGGTGCGACCAGGGGCGCCGGCGTTCCGGGGCTGGAAGAGTGTCGGTCATGGGTGCAGGGTGCCCCGGCTGGTGGTGATGTGCATGAGCACCCGTACTCAACTCTGGTCCGGCGGAGCGGCAGGTGATGAGTGGCTTCGTCAAATCTTTGAGACGGCTCGGCTTCTCATTCCGCGATGATCAGTACGAAGTCCCGCAAAGCCCTCTCGGCGTCTTCTGGCTACTCGTGTCTCGGTCCGGCGGCATACGCCGGCGGGGGTGCGATCGCTTGGACATCAGCTCCCTCCCCTACCCATAGGCCGATGAAGAGGGCGGCGGTTGCCTCCAGCAGTCCCGCTCGTTCGAGACCGCCGCCGGCCAAGGGCTCGCAGCCGACATGCCGCACCAACTGGTGTACAAGCGCGCGGGCTGTCTCGTCGTCGCCGCAGACCGGAACGGCCAGTGGCCGCCCGGCGAAGATGGGCGGCGACATGCGCCACACGTCCTCGTGGCAGAGATTGAACGCCTTGATCACATGAGCTCCCGGCGCCGCCGCGGCCAGTTACTGGGGGGCCGAGAGGCCGCTCTGTGTCAGCAGCCGGAAGCCCGGACCCACCGGATGGGAACAGTCGATCAGCACCTTGCCGTCCAGGACCTCCCGCAGATCGCGTGCCACGCTCTCCCCGCGCCGAAGGGCAGCGCGGCCAGCACCACCTGACCGAACTCGGCCGCCGCGCGCAGACCGGCAGCCTTCGCGCTGCCCCCGAGACGGGTCACCCATGACAGGTCGAGCGGGGCGAATCCCAACGCGGTGCGAATGGTGGGGAGTGCGACGTTGACCACGGACATGTCGAGGGCGGCGATGGACTGGGCGACGGCAGCGGCGGCGAGCACCGTTCCGGGGCGCCCCCGTAAGTTTCTACACCGCCGGAGAGATCGTGGTCCGGGCGGCAGCGGCCCGACGGCGCGCGGCCGATGAGCGTCCGACGTACCGGGAACAGGTCTTCGCCGATCTCGACCCGGTCGAGTACCCCCGGCTGGGGCAGGTCGCGGACCGCTGGGCGCCGCTGACCGCGGAGGACACGTACCCGGACGGGCTCCGCGCCATGGCGGACGGGCTCCTGACCACCCGTTGACCCGCTCCCCTGCTTCGTCCCACTGTTCCTTGTGCGCGACGGCCCGAACGTGCGGATGGGCGCACGGCGCGCACGAAGACCCCACCGAGCCGAACGCCCAAGTCCAACTCCGGCTCCGAACACGGCATGCCGTCCTGCGACAGGATGGAGCCGTGCCAACCGAGTCGGACGAGATTGAGCTGAGCGAACACGAACTCCGGGAGATCGCGGGCTACGCGGCTGATTGTGCGCGCAGGGCGCTGCCGATCTTCGAACAGGGCCGCCCTGCTGACACCCGCCCTCGCGACGCGATCGACGCAGCGCACGCTTTCGCCGGGGGCGGCCGGCGCACGGCTGCTCTGCGGCAGAGCGCGTGGGCGGCGTACAGAGCGGCGGGAGAAGCCGCTTCACCCGCCGCGGCCGACGCGGCGCGAGCGGCAAGCCATGCGGCCGCCGCCGCGTACCTCCATCCCAAGGCAAGCGCACATCAGGTGAAACACATTCTCGGTGCGGCGGCGCATGCGGCACGAGCAGAAGAGTTGGCATCCGGAGAAGACCAGCGTGTCACTGCGGGGGCCCTTGAACGGGCGCGGCAAACCGCACCGCCGGCGGTCACCACGGTGCTCTGCCGTCTGCCCGCCGCACCTCCGGGAGGCGGGCGCGTGGGAGAGTTGATTCGCGATCTCGACGCCGCACTCCGCGCATGAGGGTGCCAAAGGGGACGTTCTGGCGTCACGGCCGATCTCCACGGTGAAAATCCCCTCAGCGGCAGGGCCGCGGCAGGCCTCGGCCCGTTGGCGTGCGAGCCAGGCGGACCAGGGGCGGACCCGGGCCCTCCGATCGCGGAGCCTCCTCGGCCTCATTGCGCACGTCCCGGCGTGCCGGACTCCTGCGTCTCTGCCGTGGTGACGAGGTCGCCTCCGCCAGCCGCGCGGGCGGCCCGGTGATGGCCACCTCAGGGCCGTGGCTGGAGCCCACACCTTGGCCCGCGGTCTGGTGGAACCTCAACGTCCAGCTGGAGTACTGGCTCATCCAGGGCTTCAACCACCCGGAGCTCGAGTCTCTCGCCACGACGCTGCGACAGGACCAGGAACAGCTCATCGCCAACGTCCCCGCCGCGTACCGCGCGGACAGCTCCGGCGTCGGCCGCAGCTCCGACATGTTCGCCAACCGTGGCGTGGGAGAACCGGGCACCGGCGCCGAGACCGGCGACCTCACCTGGGCGCTGCACAACGTGTGGCTGTCCTACCGGCACTCCATGGACGAGTCCCTGCTGCGCGACACGATCTACCCGGTGCTGCGCCGGGCGATCAACTACTACCTGCACTTCCTCACCCACGGCAGCGACGGCAAACTCCATCTGCCGAGCACGCTCTCGCCCGAGTACCCCGTCGGGCCGCCGCAGGACACCAACTACGACCTGGCGCTGCTCCGCTGGGGCTGCCAGACGCTCATCGAGTCCGCCGAACTGCTCGGCATCGGGGACGAGTTGATTCCCCGCTGGCAAGAGGTGCCGGCCAGGCTCACGCCGTTCCCGGTCGACGACAACGGTTTCATGATCGGCGCCGACACCCCGTACGCGCAGTCCCACCGGCACTACTCGCACCTGCTGATGGTCTACCCACTGTGCCTCGTCAACCGGGACCAGCCCGGCCGCCGCGACCTGATCGCGAAGTCGGTGGCCCACTGGCACGCGCTGACCGGCGCCCACCGGGGCTACAGCTACACCGGGGCCGCCTCGATGTACGCGATGACCGGTGACGGCGACACCGCGACCGGCTACCTGCGGAAGTTCTTCGACCCCACCACCCGCTTCCCCTGCCGCGCCAACACGCACTACAGCGAGGCCGGTCCGGTCATCGAGACGCCGCTGTCCGCCTCGCAGTCCCTGCACGCCATGTTCTGCCAGAGCTGGGGCGGCGTGATCCGCGTCTTCCCGGCCGTCCCGTCCGCCTGGGCGGATGTCACGCTGCACAACTTCCGCACCCAGGGGGCCTTCCTGGTCAGCGCCGTCCGCACGGCGGGAGCGACCAGGTTCATCCGGATCAGGAGCCTGGCGGGCGAGCCGCTCAAGCTGCGGCACGGCCTCGACGGGACCCTCACCGTGCTGCTGGACGACGGCACCCCGGCCCGCACCCGGGACCTCGGGCGACGGCACCCTCGCCATCGACCTGCCCCGGGGCCGCGAGGTCCTCGTCCACGCCGGCGCCCGCCCCGACCTCGTCATCGCACCCGTCACCGTCAGTGAGCCAGGCCCGGCGTGGGGGCTGCCGTAGCGCCGTCCGGGAGGCGGTGCAGCCTCATGGCGGCGGGTGCAGCACCGGTCGTACGACCGGCGGACGCCGTACCGTCGTACGACCCCGAACCCGAACCCGAACCCGACCCCGACCCCGAACCCGACAATCCGCACGCGTCTCAAGACCGCACACATGAGGGGATGCGTGACGTAGCGCCTGCGACGCTTTCGCCGTCACCCGTTCGGCCGCCATCCCCTCGCCCCGTCCGATGGCGGGTGCGCGTGGGCCACCGGCCAGGAGAGGACGCCCACTTGTCCGCTGCCGCTGCCCGCCAGGGGCGGCCCCACCTGCTGCTGATCGGATTGACACCGGCCCATCGGGGGCTGGTACTGGGGGCGAGGGCCTCCTGGGCGAGGTTCCCTTTGGGGGGTGCCACCATCCGCAATCTCTCCACCCCACGGAGGCGCCATGACGGTGCACCAACAGCAGGGCACGATGCCGACGGTTCTGGTGTACGAGGACGACCCCGGATTTCCTCCGCAGGTCAACATGCCCGTCCCGCATCCGGTTCCGCAGCTCGACACACAGCCCTTCCCCACGGCCATCGCGGATGCCGCGCCGCAGCCGGACGGTGCCGGGCCGGGCACCGAGGCCTTCCGCTACTGGGTGGCGGCCGACGCGCTGAGCAGGGCCAGCCGGACCTGGGGTCCGCTGGTACCGAGCGGAACGCAGTGGCATGCGTCGGTCGGGCGCGCTCTCACCGCGCACCTCGACGCAGGAGACGACCTCAACGCCTTCTACGACCGTAGAGGCCTCTGGTTCTTCCGCCACACGGTGGCAGGTGTCACCGTCGCCGCGTGCGTGAGCACCGAGGTCGTCTCGCACGAGCTGGGTCACGCGGTCCTGGACGCCCTGCGCCCCCGGCTGTTCAACGCGGCGAGCGCGGAGACGGCCGCACTCCACGAGGCGTTCGGTGACATCAGCGCGCTGCTGACCTCGCTCCAGCTGGAGTCGCTGCGGGTCGCGGTACTGGCCGAGACGCAGGGCGACCTCGAACTGTCCTCGCGGGTGTCGAGGACGGCCGAGCAACTGGGCGCCGCGATCCGCCGCGGCCACCCGAACGCGGTCGACCCGGACTGCCTGCGCAACCTGTCGAACAGCTTCTTCTACCGCGACCCGGTGCAGCTGCCACCGAACGGACCCGCGGCCACGCTCTCCAGCGAGCCGCACTCGTTCTCCCGGGTCTTCAGCGGCGCGTTCCTGAAGGTCGTCGCCGGGATCTTCCGGCAGCAGGACCGGCAGGACCAGGCCGGCCTGGCCAGGGCTGCCGAGATCGCGGGCCAGTTGCTGGTGGATGCCGTCGTGGCCGCGCCCGTGGTGTCCGCCTACTACGCGCAGGTCGCGGGTCACATGATCGCGGCGGACCAGCGCCGCAACGGCGGCACGTACAGTCAGTCCCTGCGCTCGGCGTTCATCCGTCACGGCATCCTCTCCCTGGAGGCCGCCGCGTCCCTCACCGAGCCGGAGGTGGCACGCCGAGGCCCCGCGATCGCCGAGGCGATGCCGGGCGGGGGTGACGACGAGGGGCTCGCGGCCGTCACGATCCAGGGGGCGGCGTACGGCGTTGCTCAGCCCGTCACCCTCTCCGCTCCCGGGGAGGAACGACGGTTCGGCATCGCGGGCTCCGATCCCGCCGGCGGCTCGCTGCGGCCCGCCGACCCCGAGCGGGTCGCCACGTCGTACCTGGAGGACCTCTTCCGCCGTGGCCGCGTCCACGTACCCGAGGAGCACCGCACCCAGGCGGCGTTCGTCGACGACGGTCCCTCCGGGATCAAGACGCACGAGATCACGCGGAACCCGTCCGGAGAGGGGCTCGCACTCGTCCGGCGGGGCTTCGACTGAGCGGTCAGCGGTCTCAACGGAAGAAGCGCAGACGGCGGACGGTCAACCGTCCGTCGTCCTCGCGCTTGATGACGTGCGTCGTCCTCGGCGTCGGCTCCTCACCCTCGAACACCGCTTCGCCGCGCGCCAGCAGGTCGCTGATGAATTTCTCGGTCGCTCGGCGTTCGGCGTCCTCGCTCTGTTCCCCTTCGCCGCCGATGCCCTTCTGACCCTTGTCACCATGTGCACCCATAGGGTGCACTTTATTCCGTTGGCGGCCGGATGCCTGCCCTGCCCGACCCCGTGGACTTGGGGCCGCAGTGTCCGTCCGGCCACCTACGAGGCTTGGTGAGGGGCGTGGGCAAGCGACTCGGCTGCCGGGACCGGCCGGCCGCCCCGGATCGGGAAGGTCTCCGTGGCGTCCACCGGCCCCCGCAGGTCCACCGTGAAACCGGCGTGTCCGAGCGCTTCGGCGCCGTGCGTGGTCACCATGGCGAGCACGAGCCGCTCGGAGACGAATTGCGCGACGACGGCCTCGGCCTCGTTCACAGCCGCGGTCAACTCGGGCAGGCCCAGGCCGTCCGGCAGCTCGACACGCGCCCTGAGCACGGGACGGTGTTCCATCGCGGCCAGAGCGAACACCGGGTGGGCCGCCGTACGCATCCCCGCCTCCCGTGCGAACGCGCGCTCCCGGGCGTCCTCGCCGACGAAGACACAGTCGTCGGCCGCCGCTCCGCCCGTGCTCGCGACCGCCTGGTCGAAGATCCCGCGGCCGTCCTTCGCGCCCCAGTGCACCAGTGCCTCGTCCGTGAAACGGCCGGGGAACGCCTCACGCAGTGCGGCCGCCGCTCGTGCGGTGGCACCGTCGCCCGGCCCGGGGTGGGAGATGATGCCCTTGCGGACCTCGCGGAGTGCGTCGAGCACGGCCATGACCCGCGGTCGGGGCTCAAGTACCAAAGAGCCGTCGGGTTTCACGTGGGCATCCGCCAGGGTCGCCCCGATGTCGAAGAAAATCACAGGCATGTGCACTGCCTGCCCGCGGCGAACGCTTTCGAGTCGGGTCCGCCCGGGTGATACGGGGCGCGGTGGCCCGGATCTGCCGATCCGGGCCACCGGCAAGTGGCTCTGTGGGGTGGTCACACAGCGGTGGTGTGGAAGCCCGCGCCCGCCGTGAGGCCCTCGGTCGAGCCGACGGCCAGGATGTCGCCGGCGATGTCCCCGATCGGCGACTCCAGGCAGAGACCGCCGGAGCCCGCAGTAGCGAGACCGGCGGAGACGCTGTCCAGTTCGGTGTCCGAGATCTCGGTCGTTTCCATGGGGGAGGCAAGATTCGTCATATGTGGTTTCCCTTCGGATAAGAATGGCGAAATGGCAAAGCCTGCCTGTTTCCCTGAACTGGAAAATTCTTTGGGCGACTTGTGCCATCCGCAGGATCAAATCACGTCGGCAAACGGGCGGCCAACCGCGCCGGGCACAAGGCGGGCGGTTCTGGAAAACCGGGCTTCACCGGAGTGACGGTGCGGTGACCGAATTTGCCGCGTCCCTTCACATGGCCTACTACCGTGCGGACTCACGCCCTTTGCCGCCGGTTCGGCAAAGCGGCTCTTCCTGGGCCAGGTCAAGGGATCTCGGGCGCGGCCGTGACGACTGTTCAGGTTGGGTACGGGCCGGCCGTGAACGGTGTGCAGATTCATGGGATTTTTGGAATCCCGCATCGGACGCCGCAACGCACCGGCCAAGCATTCCGGGCCGCCACGTGCGGACCGGGAGCAGGTGATGTCCCGGGTCGGCGGGTGTCCGTCCGCGAGATAGGCGTTGACGGTCGTGTCCACGCAGGAGTCGCCGAAGACGCGGAGACCGCGTGCTGGTCCGCTCCGCGCAGGGTCGCCAGGCCGGAGCTGGGCCACCTGCCGTGGGCGGTTTCCGCGCCGCGACAGGTGGTGCGCGGGTCGCCGGTCGCGTTGACGAGCAGGGCCGGCACGTCGTTGCGGATGGTTGTCGGGCGTTCGCGCGGCGGGTCCCGGAACGCGCACGGGCCGATGTCGTTCGTGACGGGACCGAACAGCTGGTCCCGGGTCCCGGCGCGCCGCAGATCGCGCCAGTAGGTCTCGGGGTCCCGGGGTGCGGCCACGTCCCCGCACAGGATGGCCGTTTGCACGCTGCCGTAGGCGGAGTCGGCCCCGGTCAGGAGGAAGTCGAGCGAGTCGGCCGGCCATGGCGACGGGGAGACCGTCCGGCCCTCGGCGGTGCGCCGCAGGTCCCGCACCGCCTGGGCGAAGTCACCAGAGGCGGAGGGGTTGTCCTGCGAGAGACCGTGTCGCTCGGGGTGCTCCACTCGGGTGCGTCGAGGTCGTCGGGCAGTCCGCTGGTGTGCTGCAGGACCTGGCGTACGGTGATCCGGCGTCCGTCGTAGCCGTGTCCGCGGATCAGGCCGGGCAGGTAGCTCTCCACCGGTGCGTCGAAGGACAGACGTCGTCGGGCGGCGAGTTGGAGGACGACCGTCGTGGTGAAGGTCTGCGCGCCGCGGTGATGGCCGCCAACGCCCGCCAGGGCAGCACCATCACACTCCCTCCGGGCCGCTACCAGCTGACCAATCCCGCCCGATCCCCGCCTGATCATCGGAGACCACCCCGACCCGACCACGGGTGACCTGCTTGGTGACGCTGCCCACGCGCGGCCGGTCGGTGGTGTTCCTGGGACGGCCGGTACGCAGATCGGCCATGCCGTCCGTCACTCGCGCAGGGTGCGGCCGTGGCGGGGCCTTTGACCAGGACCGCGGCACCGGCGATCCGGTCGTGCGTGACCAGGTGGTGCATGACCGGCTCAGTTCGTCGTGCGTTCCGCACGACCCGGGCAAGTGCGGTGGCGGCTGCGCGGCCGCCACCGGGGCGGCGACCAGCACGAGTGCCGTGGCCACGGCCGCGAGGACACCGGTACGTCCGCGGAGCGGAGCTCGGTAAGGAGATCGCCATGCGACATCACGCCAGGCACCGTCCACGCCACGATCACTCCGGCAGACAGCCGGTTCGGTGGTGGGGACAGCACCAGTGGAGCAAGGGAGCAAGCCCCCCTGGCTCCACCACCCGTCCGGCACAAGGAGTTCCGCAGCCGACGCCGTGCCGCCCCTGTCACCGCTCGGCCGGTTTCGCGGTCAGAGGACGTCTTCCTCCTCCGGGACGACGACCTGGTCGATCAGCGACTGGATCTTCTCGGTGGGTAGCGCGACGGACAGGGCCCAGTAGTAGATGATGAGGCTGAAGACGGCGGTGACGCCGATGTCCCACCACAGGGGGAACCACGGGTGCTTGAGGGGCCCGAAGTCGCTGAGGTAGACGATCAGGCCCATCCCGACGAGGTAGCCGGGTAGCCACTGGGCGGCGCGCAGGTCGAGCTGGGGAGTGATCGGGTTCATCTTGAACACCCGGTTGGCGACCAGGATGACGTAGCCGATGAGGATGGCGACGCCCAGTTTCCAGTCGGTGGTCCACCCCGACCACAGGATCAGCAGGTTGGCGACGACGAAGGCCAGCGGCGACATCCAACTGCCTCCCGGCAGGCGGTAGGGGCGGTGGGCGTTCGGCAGTCGGCTGCGGAACACGCCGAAGGAGAGCGGAGCGCCGGCGTACATGAGGACGCTGGCGCTGGTGATCAGGCCGACGAGGGAGCGCCAACTGGGGAAGGGCAGGAAGCAGATGCAGCCGATGACGAAGGCGGTGAGGAGGCCCGCCCAGGGGACACCGCGCCGGTTGGTGGTCTCGAACACGGAGGGGACGTAGCCGTTGCGGCTGAGGCCGTAGGAGACGCGGGAGGAGCCGGTGATGTAGATGAGGCCGGTCCCGGCGGGAGAGATGACGGCGTCGAGGTAGAGGACGGTGGCCAGCCAGCCGAGGCTGATGAGGGTGGCGACCTGGGCGAACGGGCCGCTCAACACGGTGAACGCGGAGGTGGCCCAATGGCTGCCGATCTGGGACGCGGGCAGCGCGGCGAGGAAGGTGATCTGCAGGAGGATGTAGATCACGATGCCGAGGAGGATCGATCCGATCACCGCGCGCGGGATGTCGCGCTTGGGGTTGGCGCTCTCGCCGGCGAGCTGGTCGGCCTGCTCGAATCCGAGCAGGGCGAAGATGATGCCGCTGGTGGAGACGGCGGACAGGATGCCCTTGGCTCCGTAGGGATTGAATCCGTCCGCGGCGGTGAAGTTGCTGGTGTGGAACTGGGCGACGGCGAAGACGAAGATCGTCACCAGGGGGACGCCGACCTTCCACCAGGTCGCCGCGCTGTTGGTGCGGGCCAGCAGACGGATGCTGAGGAAGTTGACGGCCGTGATGACCGCCATCAGGCCCACGGCGACGGCGATGCCGGGCGGGGTCAGGACGTGCTCGCCGCCCTGGATCTTCTCCCAGCCGCTCGCCCAGGAATAGTGCTGGGCGTAGGTGATCATCGCCAGTACTTCGATGGGCGCCACCGTGGCCGCCTGCAGCCAGGAGAACCAGCCGAAGGAAGCGCCCGCGGCTCCACCGAAGGCGTAGTGCGGGAAGCGGGCGGTGCCGCCGGAGACCGGATACATGCCGCCCAGTTCGGCGTGCACCAGCGCGAGAATCAGGATCGCGAGGCCGCCGATGGCCCAGGAGATGATCGCTGCGGGGCCCGCCGCCGCCAGGGCGCCCTGAGCGCCGAACAGCCATCCGGATCCGATGATCGAGCCTTCCGAAGCCCAGATCAGCCCGATGAAGCCGATTTCGCGTCTCAGGCCCGGCCGGTGGGTTCCCGAGGTGGGCGACGATTGGGAGACGGTCATGTTCCATACCCCCTACACAGGGTGACGCTGAACACCATCGTGCCACGGCCGGGCGGAACCGGCGGGTCCAAGGTTCCGCCCACTTGCCCGCGGGGCGGGGCGGCGTCCTGCGCCCGCGTGCCGGGTACGCAGCGTCGGCTATCGCACGGCCGCCTCCGGTGGACGTTCCCGAAGTGCGCCGTATCCGATGAAGTACGCCGGGAGGCGGCGTATCCAACGGGACCCGGTGAGCAGGCGGGTGAGGCGCACGGCCCGCTCCGCGCTGCCGAGGGGTGGACGGCCCTGTAGGACCGGAGCGATGAAGCGGGCGTGGGCCGTGCGCTGGAGCGCCTGTGTGACGACCGTTGTCGGGCGGCGGCGGCGTTGCACGCCGCGTACGTCCCGCAGGCCGACGGCCCCGCGGCGCAGCGGCTCGGTCAGGTGGCGGGCGGCGGCCACGGCGTCCTGGACCGCGAGGTTGATGCCTATGCCGAAGACCGGGGACATCGCGTGCGCGGCGTCGCCGATGCACAGCAGGCCGGGGCGGTGCCAGCGGCGCAGGCGGTCCAGGCGTACGTCGAGGAGCTTCACCTCGTCCCACGAGCGCAGGGCGTGCGCACGGCCGGCGAGCCAGGGGACGGCGGCGGTGAAGTCGGCCAGGAAGCGGTCGAGGCCGGCGGCGCGGCGCTGGGTGTCGGTGCCCTTGGGGATGAGCGCGGCGCACTGCCAGTAGTCGCCGCGGTCGATCATCGCGGTCAGGAAGCGGTCGCCGACACCGCCGACGAGTCCGCGCGGGTCCCCGTCGCGCCGGGGCAGGCGGAACCACCAGGCGTCCATCGGGCAGGTGAAGCGGTGCAGGCCCAGTTCCGGCCGGGAGCGGGCCAGTGAGCCGCGGCCGTCGCAGGCGACGGTGAGGACGGCGCGCAACTCGCCGGTGCGGCCGTCGCAGGTGCGGTAGCGCACCCCGGTCACCCGTCCGGACTCGATCAGGAAGGACGTCGCTTCGGTGCTCATCCGCAGGTCGAAGGACGGTTCGCGCCGGGCCTCGTCCGCGAGCAGGTCAAGCAGGTCCCCTTGGGGCACCATGGCCACGTAGTTGTAGGGACCGGGCAGCACCGTGAGGTCCGCGACCGTGACCGCCGAGCGGCCGGTTCCGACCGGCAGCTGGACGGTGTGCACCCGCCGCTGGGGCAGCTGGGCGAAGCGCTCGGCCAGCCCCAGGTCGTCCAGCAGCGCCAGGGTCGAGGGGTGGACGGTGTCGCCGCGGAAGTCGCGCAGGAAATCGGCGTGCTTCTCCAGCACCATCACCCGGATGCCGGAGCGGGCCAGCAGCAGGGCGAGCACCATGCCCGCGGGGCCGCCTCCCACCACACAGCAGGTGGTCTGATCCATGGCAGGTCCTGCCCTTCGGGAGAGCAGTAATTCATCAGTCGATGAATAGTATACCGCTGCGGGTCGTCGGAACATGCCGCCGACCGGAGCAATCACCGGGGTGCGGCGACCGGGCGCAGCAGGCTGGGCCTCTTGTCGGGATCGTGTGACAGGAGTCCGGTGTGCCAAGGCCGCGCAAGTCGAACCGTCAGGCGGGTCGTCGGTCCGAATGCCACGCCCTCCGGGCCGCTGAGGCCGGTCCGCCGCGGTCGGCGCGCGGGAGCGACGGGTGAGCCACGGGCGTGCCGATCGGGTACCGGCGGCCGGCGTGGCCGTACGGACTCAGCTGCCCGCTACCCCGGCGTGGATGCGCTGGCTTCCGGTCCTGTACGTCGTGATCGTTCTGCTGCTCGAACCGGTTACGCCCGTGGAGTGGCCGGTGAGTTTCGTGCTGATCGCCCTGCCTCTGCTGACCGCCTTCGCGCACGGGCCCGCCGTGGTCGCCGGCGCCACGGTGTTCGCCGTCCTCCTCGAAGGGGTGCTGGCCGGTACGCCCTGCTGTGCGGGCCGGTCCGTCGGCTACCTGTGGGACCGCCACTACGTTGCCTCGTACATCTGCACCGCCCTGGTCGGCGCCCTCGGCACGATCCTGGCCGCCCACCGGGTCCGCCGTGAGCGCACGCTCGCCGACGTGCGCTTCGTGGCCGAGATCGCGCAGCGCGTCCTGCTCAGACCCGTTCCGCACCGCATCGGCAACCTTCTCCTGGCGAGCCTCTACCTCTCCGCCGCCGCGGAGGCACGCATCGGCGGGGACCTCTACGAGGCCGTCCCCACCATGTACGGGGTCCGCCTGCTCATCGGCGACGTCCGGGGCAAGGGGCTGCTCGCGGTGGAGACCGCCGCCGCCCTGCTCGGGGCGTTCCGCGAGGCGGCGTACGACGAATCCGATCTTCCCGCGCTGGCGGGCCGCGTGGAGACGAGCATGAGCCGGGGGGCGACACTGCTCGGTGGCAGCGAGATGAGCGAAAGGTTCGTCACCGCCGTCTTCGCCGAGATCCCCGCCGACGCCCATGTCGTCCGTGTCGTCAACTGCGGCCACCCGCCCCCACTCCTCATCCGCCCCGACGAGGTGCGCGAACTCGACCGGGGCCGGTCGGCTCCGCCGCTGAACCTCGGCATGCTGATCGGGGACCCGTATCACGTCGACGTCTACGAGTTCCGGCCCGGAGACCAGCTCCTGCTGTACACGGACGGCATCACGGAGACCCGCGACCCCGCCGGTTCCTTCTACCCCCTGCCCCAGCGCCTGCGTTCCTGGGGGCCCCTGCCGCCCCGCGAGCTGATGGAACGACTCCACCAGGACCTGCTGGCCTACAGCCACGACCGCCTCCAGGACGACACCGCGGCGCTGACCGCCTGCCTGCTCGCCGACGAGCGCTCCGCACCGCCTCCGCCGCCGGCGGGGGTGGCCGACAGCGGGGAGCCCCGTTGACCGCGGCAGCCGGGACGGCCCACACGGCGGCGGGGACGTGGTCCGGCTCCGGCGCTCGGCCGCTCCCGGCACCGCGTCGACGGGGTGATGCCGCTCGCCAGGTCCGCGGCTCCACCGCCGGACAGCGTGGTAGCGTCCCCGTCGGAGGCTCGCAGGTGCCTGCCCCGGACGAGATGTGCGCCGTACCCGGCCCGCCAAGACGACGCACGCGCGGAGACATCGTGGACACCGGCACGCACCCGATCGACTTCACCGGCACCGCTCCCCTGCCGGGGCCCCTGGACGTGCGGTGGATCCACGGCTCGCCGTCGGCCAAGCACAACACCGACCCGGACATCCAGGTCCATGTCTACGACGAGCACACGTTCATCCTGCGGCAGAACATGGCGGTCCACTACGAGGCGCCGTTCCTGTTCCTGCTGTGCGGCAACGAGCGGGCGGTGCTGATCGACACCGGCGCCACCGGGTCCGCCGAGTTCTTCCCGCTGCGCCGGGTGGTCGACGGGCTGCTCACGGACTGGCTCGCCCGGCATCCACGGGACGACTACCACCTGCTCGTCCTGCACACCCACGCGCACGGTGACCACATCGCGGGCGACGAGCAGTTCGTGGGCCGCCCCGGCACCACGCTGGTGGGCGCCGACCGCGCCACCGCCTGGCGGTACTTCGGG
Organism: Streptomyces sp. NPDC007905; assembly: GCF_042959345.1. Lineage (NCBI taxonomy): Bacteria > Bacillati > Actinomycetota > Actinomycetes > Kitasatosporales > Streptomycetaceae > Streptomyces > Streptomyces sp. NPDC007905. Next base: position 126,518 of record NZ_JBIBKS010000001.1, read on the forward strand.
TTCGACACGGACCCGGACGCGGTCGCCCTCGTCGACCTGGGCGGCCGGGTGCTGGAATGCCTGGCCACCCCGGGCCACCACGAGGCGGCTGTCACCTACTACGACCCGGCCACCGGTCTCCTGCTCACCGGCGACAGCGTCTATCCAGGCCGGCTCTACATCCAGGACGTTCCCGCCTTCACCCGCAGCATCGACCGCCTGATCGAGTTCGCGGACCACCGGCCCGTCACCCATGTGCTCGGCTGCCACATCGAGATGACCACCGAGCCGGGCGTGGACTACCCCGTCCGCACCACCTACCAGCCCGACGAGCCCCCGCTCCAGCTGACCCCCGCCCACCTCCGCCGGATCCGGGACGCGCTCGACCGGCTCGACGACGACCCCGGCCGGCGCGCCTGCTCCGACTTCGTCCTCTGCCCCCACACCTGAGCGCTCCGGACGGATGGCCGGGCGACCGCTCAGGCCGCGGTCGCCCCGCCGTCCACCGCGCGGTCGCGGTGGATCGGTGACTTCGAGCCGGTCAGCGGAACGCCCGTGCCGCCCCGCCGGGCGGCGACGATCTCCGCCACGATCGACAGGGCGGTCTCCTCCGGTGTGCGGGCGCCGAGGTCGAGACCGATCGGGGAGCGCAGCCTGGCCAGCTCCCGCTCGCTCACGCCTTCTTCGCGCAGCCGCCGATCGCGTTCCTCGTGGGTGCGGCGCGAGCCCATCGCGCCGACGAAGGACACCGGCATCGCGAGGGCCGCCTTGAGCAGCGGTACGTCGAACTTCGCGTCGTGGGTGAGCACGCACAGGACGGTACGGGCGTCGGTCCGGGTGCGCCGCAGGTAGCGGTGGGGCCAGTCGACGACGACCTCGTCGGCGTCGGGGAAACGGGCCCGCGTGGCGAAGACGGGGCGGGCGTCGCAGACGGTCACGTGGTATCCGAGGAACTTGCCCGCGCGTGCCAGCGCCGACGCGAAGTCCACCGCGCCGAAGACGATCATGCGCGGGGGCGGCACGTGTGATTCGACCAGCAGGGTGAGGCCGCCGGGACAGTGCGACCCGTCCGCCGACATGTCCAGCGTGCCGGTGCGCCCCGCCTCCAGCAGGGCTCGGGCCTCGGCCGTCGCCGTCCGGTCCAGCTCCGGGTCGCCGCCCAGACCGCCCTCGTACGTGCCGTCCTGCCGCACCAGCAGGGCCCGGCCGAGGAGTTCGGCCGGGCCACGGGCGACCCGGACGAGGGCCGCAGGCTCCTCTCGGACGGCGGCCGACAGGGCCGACGCCAGCACCGTACGGGCGGGCGCCTGCCCGCCCACCGGCGTGATCAGCACGTCGATCGTTCCGCCGCAGGTCAGTCCCACGGCGAAGGCGTCGTCGTCGCTGTAGCCGAACCGTTCCGTGACGCTCTCGCCCGTCTGGAGGGCCTGCAGGCACAGGTCGTACACCGCGCCCTCCACGCAGCCTCCGGAGACCGAGCCGACGACGGTGCCCGCGCTGTCGACGGCCAGGGCCGCGCCGGGGCCGCGTGGCGCGCTGCCCGCCACTGCCAGCACGGTCGCCACGGCGAAGTCCCGGCCCTCGTCGACCCAGCGGAGCAACTCCTCGGCGACGTCAAGCACTTGGCGCCCCCGCCAGGATGACGCGGTCCGGCCTGATCGGCAGGCTGCGGTGGCGTACGCCGGTCGCGTGCCAGACCGCGTTGGCGATGGCGGCCGCGGCGCCGACGATGCCGATCTCACCGATGCCCTTGATCCCGACCGGGTCCTTCGGGTCCGGGTCGTCGATCCAGTCGGCCTCGATGGAGGGTACGTCGGCGTGCGTCGCCACGTGGTAGCCGGCGAGGTCGGCAGCGACGTGGCCGCCCGAGGCGCGGTCCCGGACGGCCTCCTCGTGCAGGGCCATGGAGATGCCCCAGATCATGCCGCCGACGAACTGACTCCGCGCGGTGAGCGGGTTGACGATCCGGCCCGCCGCGAAGATGGCGAGCATGCGCCGCACACGCACCTCGCCGGTGGTGACGTCCACGGCCACCTCGGCGAACTGCGCCCCGAAGGAGTGGCGTTCGGCGGGTGCGAGGGCGCCGATGGCCGCGGTGGTGTCCGACCGCACCGTGATTCCCTCCGGGGGGATGTCGGCGCCCGGGGTCAGTCTGTCGCGCAGCTCGTCGGCCGCGGCCGTGACCGCCCAGGACCAGGAGCGGGTGCCCATGGAACCACCGGCGATCATCGCAGGCCCGAAGTCGCTGTCGCCGATGCGTACCCGGACCCGTTCCGGGGACACGCGCAGCGCGTCCGCGGCGACCAGGGTGAGTGCGGTACGGGCCCCGGTGCCGATGTCGGCGGCGGCGATCCGGACGGTGAAGGTGCCGTCCGCGTGCGCGGTGACGGTCGCCGTGGAGGGCGCGGCGCCGGCGCCGAAAGAGGCCGCCGCCGTGCCGGTGCCGAGCAGCCAGCGGCCGTCCCGGCGCAGGCCGGGGCGTGGGTCCCGGTCCGCCCAGCCGAACCTGCGGGCGCCCTCCCGGAAGCAGGCGGGCAGGTTGCGGCCGGCGAACGGCAGGCCGGAGACCGGCCCCTTGTCGGGTTCGTTGCGCAGGCGCAGCTCGATCGGGTCGAGCCCGCACTTCTCGGCGAGTTCGTCGAGCGCCGCCTCCAGCGCGAACGACCCCGGTGCCTCGCCCGGGGCGCGCATCCATGTCGGCGTGGGCACGTCGAGCCGTACGACGCGGTTGGCGGTGTGGTGGGCGTCGGCGTCGTACATCACCCGGGCCACTCCGGCGCTCGGCTCGACGAACTCGTGCACGGTGGAGGTGAGGCTGAGCGAGCGGTGCTCCAGTGCGCGCAGCCTTCCCCCGGCGTCGGCACCGAGCCTGACGCGCTGGGTGGTGGGGCTGCGGTAACCGGCCAGCGAGAACATCTGACGGCGGGTCAGGATGACGCGGACCGGGCGCTGCAGGACGGTCGCGGCCATCACGGCGGCCACCTGGTGGGCGCGGACACCCTTGCTGCCGAAGCCGCCGCCGACGTGTTCGGAGCGTACCCGCACCGAGCCGGGGTCGAGGGAGAAGAGGTTCGCGAGTTCCCCGACGACCCAGGTGGCGCCCTGGTTGGAGTCGATCACTTCGAGCCGGCCGCCGTCCCAGCGGGCGGTGGCCGCGTGCGGTTCCATCGGGTTGTGGTGTTCTTCGGGGGTGGTGTACTCGACGTCCACCACGACGTCCGACGCGGCCAGTTCGGCTTCGAGGTCCCCCTTCTCCGTCACCGCCGGCATATGGCCGTCCACCGGGTAGGCGTTCGGGTGGTCCCCGGTGAAGTCGACGTCGTGGGGCTCTTGTTCGTAGTGCACCACGAGCGCCTCGGCGGCCTCCCTGGCCTGCTCGGACGTCTCGGCGACGACCAGCGCCACCGGCCAGCCCAGGTGCGGCACCCGGTCGTGCTGGAAGACGGCACAGGTCGGGTCCGGCGAGGTGCCCAGCAGGCCGGTGTAATCGGTCGTCACCCGTGGGGCGTTGCGGTGGTCCAGGACGGCCAGGACGCCCGGCATGGCGAGGGCGGGGTCGGTGTCGATGGCCCGGATGCGGCCGCGCGCGACCGTGGACAGCACCAGCCAGCCGTGCGCCAGGTCGGTGAAGGGCACCTCGGCCGCGTAGCGGGCGGCTCCGGTGACCTTGTCCCGGCCCTCCACCCGGGTGTGCGCGGTGCCGACGGAGCGCGTCGGCGTGGATGTCCCGGTGGTGACGGTGGTCATCGGGTGGCCTCCTCGGCGAGTTCGGTCAGCACGGCCACCACGAGGTTGCGCATGAGCGTCACCTTGTACACGTTGTGCGGCAGCGGGCGCGCCGCCGCCAGCTCGGCATCCGCCGCGGTGGCGAAGGTCCGGGCGTCGGCCGGCGCGCCGGTGAGGACACGTTCGGCCGCGACGGCCCGCCACGGACGGGAGGCGACGGCGCCGAAGGCCAGGCGCACGTCCCGGACGACGCCGTCACGGACGTCGAGCGCGGCGGCGAGGGAGCCGATGGCGAAGGCGTACGAGGCACGCTCGCGCACCTTGCGGTAGCGGGAGTGGGCGGCGACGGGGGTGAGGGGCAGCACGACGCCGGTGATCAGCGCCCCCGGCGGCAGGGCGGTCTCGCGGTGCGGGGTGTCGCCGACGGGCAGGTAGAAGTCGCGAAGCGGCAACTTCCCCGGGCCGTCCGCGGTTTCGTAGTGGACGACGGCGTCGAAGGCGGTGAGTGCGACAGCCATGTCGGAGGGGTGTACGGCCACGCAGTGGTCGGTCGCGCCCAGGATCGCGTGGTTGTGGTGTTCGCCCTCGACGGCGGGGCAACCGCTGCCGGGGACACGCTTGTTGCACGGCTTGGTGACGTCGGTGAAGTAGCCGCAGCGGGTGCGCTGCAGCAGGTTCCCGCCGACCGTGGCCATGTTGCGCAGCTGTCCGGACGCGCCGGCGAGCACCGCCTGCGCGAGGGCCGGGTAGCGGCGCCGGACTTCGGGGTGGGCGGCCAGGTCGCCGTTGGTGACGGTCGCACCGATGCGCAGGCCTCCGTCCGGCGTCAACGCGATGTGATCGAGCGGGAGTTCGCGGATGTCGACGAGCCGGGCGGGTCGTTCGACGCCGGTCTTCATGAGGTCGACGAGGTTGGTGCCGCCGCCGAGGAAGCGGGTGTCCGGATCGGCGCCGAGCAGCGCGACGGCGCCGGCGACGTCGGACGCCCGCTGATAGCCGAACTCCCTCATGCCACGGTCTCCTTCGTCCCCGCCGCGGGGCTGACGCCCGCCGCGGGAGGTGAGTTGGTATGCGCACCGGTCTCGGCCGCCCGGGCCACCGCCTCCACGATCGAGACGTAGGCGCCGCAACGGCACAGGTTGCCGCTCATCCGCTCGCGGATCTCCTCGGCGGTCAGGGGCGGTGGTCCCGCCTCGGGCCGGACGTCGCCGGTGACGGCGCTCGGCCAGCCCGCCGCGTGTTCCTCGATCATCCCGATGGCCGAACAGATCTGTCCCGGAGTGCAGTAGCCGCACTGGAAACCGTCCAGATCGAGGAAGGCCTGCTGCACCGGGTGCAACTGCTCGCCGTCGGCGACGCCTTCGATGGTGGTGATCTCGCGGCCCTCGGCCGCCACGGCCAGCTGCAGGCAGGCGACGGCCCGGCGGCCGTCGAGCAGGACGGTGCAGGCACCGCATTGCCCCTGGTCACAGCCCTTCTTGGTGCCGGTCAGATCGAGGCGCTCGCGCAGTGCGTCGAGCAGGGTGGTGCGGTGGTCGACGGGCAGTGTGTACTTCTCGCCGTTGATCTTCAAGGTGATGACACTGGACGTCGATTGGGCCATGAGCAGCTTCTTTCGCGTTTCCAGGGACAGAGGGGGGTGGTCCGGCGGCCGGCGTACCGGATGCCGTGGAAGGTGCGGGGTGCGAGGCGCGGTCGATGCCGCAGGAGCGAACCGGATGTGCGGAGTGCTGGGGCCGAAGGTGCCGGCCGCTGACTGCCGTAGGGCCGCGGCCACGGCTATCGTGGACGCAACCGGACAGCTGTCCGTTACCTGGAGAACGTACCGGACAGCTGTCCGGTTAGCAAGGGCGAGGTTCGGCTACGAACCCTCGAGGAGGACGAGTGCAGCACAAGAAGGGCGCACCTCTGCGCTCGGATGCGCAGCGCAACCGTGAGCGCATTCTGGACGTGGCACTCGCCGAGCTGACGCGCTGCGCCGACGCCCCGCTGAGCACGATCGCCAGGAAGGCCGGCGTCGGACAGGGCACGTTCTACCGGAACTTCCCCAACCGCGAGGCACTCGTCCTCGAGATCTACCGCCACGAGATGCAGCAGGTCGCCGACAGCGCGGCACATCTGCTCGGGACCCTGCCGCCCGAACAGGCCCTGCGTGCCTGGATGGACCGGCTCGCCGCGTTCGCCATGACCAAGGCGGGCCTGGCCGACGCGATACGGCTGGTCACCGGCGCTCCGGGAGGACCGGCGAAGCCGTCCCCCACGCCGGTCGCCTCCGCGGCGGAGGTCCTGCTCCGCGCCAACGAGGAAGCCGGCACCATCCGCGCCGGAGTCACCGCGGATGACTTCCTCCTCGCCATCGCGGGTCTGTGGCAGCTCGACCCGCACGTCGACTGGCAGCCACGCGCCACCCGGCTCCTCAACCTCGTCATGGACGGCCTGCGCACGGGGGCGCCCGGCCGGTGAGCGAGACGCCACCGAGGGTGGGCCGGTGATCTCCGCGCGCCTCGGCGGGCCAGGCCGGTCAGCCGCGCCCTTGTCAGTGGCTCCCCGGCCGGTGGTCTGCGCCCTTGTCAGTGGCCCGGCCGGTCACCTGCCGTGACCGCGGGTTCAGAGAGTCAGCGTGATCGCAGCGGCGACACCGCCCAGGCCGAGGGCGAATGCGGCCTCGCCCCAGCCGCCCGTACCCCAGCGGAAGAACCGGTCGACGGCGAGGCGGCCGGGGCCGATGGCCGCGATGCCCAGGGCGACCACGGCGATGCAGACGCTGTACTCCACACCCCCGTCCGCCTCCCACAGACCATGGGCACCGGTGACGGTCGCCATGGCATTGATCATCATGCCGATCAGGGCGGCGGCCGCCAGAGGAGTGAACAGCCCGAGAGCCAGGCCGAGACCACCGAGGAACTCGGACAGGCCGCCGATCACGGCGAAGAGCTTTCCCGGACGGTAACCGATACTGGCGAACGCCTGACCGGTCGCCGTCAAGCCGTCTCCTCCGAAGAGCCCGAACAGTTTCTGAGCGCCGTGAGCGGCCATCAGCAGTCCGAAAGTCAGCCGGATGAGCAACAGGCCCCAGTCGGCGGCGGACGACGTCGGTGCGGTGGTGCCGTGCGCTCGCGATTCCGTGGAACTCGAAGGACGGCGCAAGATGCGTTTCGTATGCATGTCGATGCTCCGGTAGGCGCGCCGGAACGGTCGTTGCCCCCAGCTCGGCCGGTCGCCGAGGCACGGGTGGTGCGGTGCGCCCCGCGCTGCGCCGCGGAGCGTGGACCACCCCTGCCGATCCTTGTGCACCAACCATGATCGTGCATCTGGGCACGGCGGTCCCACCGCAGGGCCCACTGTCCCGGGGGCCCGGGCGAGTTCCGGCTCCCGGTCCCGATCGAGGTCAGGCGGTAGCCTTCTCGTGAGGGCAGCCATGGCCGATGAGGTACGCATCCGGCTCCTCGGCGGTTTCGCGGTGACGGTCGAGGACCGCCCGGTCGCCGCCGGGGCGTGGCGGCTGCGCAAGGCCCGGAGCCTGCTGAAACTGCTGTGCCTGGCACCGGGCCGCCGGATGCACCGGGAGCGGCTCTACGACCTGCTGTGGCCGGAGCTCGACCGCACGGCTGCCTCGAACAACCTCCACCAGGTGCTGCACGCCGTGCGGCGCGCACTGGCCTCCGCGGGGGCGCCGGGCGACGTCGTGGTGCTCCGCGACGACATGGTGCTGCTCGGCCCCGACGGCGGTGTGCGCACCGACCTCGACATGTTCGACGAGGCGGCCCGGCGGGCCTCGGACGGTGGCGGCGCCGCGGACCACCGCGCCGCGCTCGCCCTGGCCGCTCCCGGACTGCTGCCCGAGGACCGCTACGAGCCCTGGGTGAGCGAGGCGGCCGAGACGCTGGAGACACGGCGCAGGGCACTCGGGCTGGGGCTGGGCGAGGCCCTCGAGCACGAGCACCGCACGGACGAGGCCATCGACGTGCTGCGGGCCCTGATCGCCGAGGACCCGCTGCACGAGCCCGGCCACCGGGCGCTGATGCGTGTCCTCGCCGACGCCGGGCGACGCCGGGAGGCGCTGGCCGCCTACGAGCATCTGCGAGACGCACTGGGCGGGGACACCGGCGCCGACCCCGACCCGCAGACGCGCCGCCTCTATCGGGTGCTGCTGGCCGACTCGGTCGAGGCGCGCGACCGGCGGCCGCCGACCCCCCGGCACAATCTGCCGGCGCAGGCGACGGCCCTGATCGGCCGTGAGCGCGAGATGGCCGAGGTGGAGAAGCTGCTGGGGCGGAGCAGGCTGCTGACCCTGACCGGGGCCGGCGGCTGCGGCAAGACCCGGCTCGCGCTCGCCGTGGCGGCCCGTCGGGCGGACGGCTTCCGGGACGGGGCGTGGTTCGTGGACCTCGGCGGGCTGGCGGAACCGCACCTCGTGCCCGAGGCGGTCGCGGCGGCCCTGGAACTGCACCTCCCACCGACCGGCGGGAGCCGGGAAGCGCTGATCGCCCAGCTCGGCGGTCGGCAGACGCTGCTGGTGCTGGACAACTGTGAACACCTGATCGACGCATGCGCGGCGCTGGCCTCGGAGGTCCTGGCCCGCTGCCCGGGCGTCCTCGTACTCGCGACCAGCCGGGAGCCGTTGCGCAGCTACGGGGAACGCACCTTCCGGGTGCCCTCCCTCGGGCTGCCGGATCCGCGCCGGCTGCCGTCCGTGGAGGAGCTGGGCCACTTCGCCTCCGTGCGGCTGTTCGTGGAGCGGGCCGCCGACGCGACCCCGGGCTTCCGGCTGACCCCCGGCAACGCGGCGGCCGTGGCGCAGATCTGCTTCCGGCTCGACGGAATGCCCCTGGCCCTGGAGCTCGCGGCGGCTCGGGTGCATGTGCTGGCCCCGCGCCAGATCGCCGAACGGCTCGACGACGCCCTGGCCCTCCTCGGTGGGGGCAGCCGGCACGGGGCGACCCGCCAGGAGACCCTGCTGGGCACTCTGGAGTGGAGCCACCGGCTGCTCGACGACGAGGAACGGCGCCTGTTCCGCCGGCTCGCGGTCTTCGCGGGCGGCTTCTCCCTCGCCGCGGCCGAAGAGGTGTGCGCAGACGGCACGCAGACCGTCTCGGTGCTGGATCTCCTCGGCCGGCTGGCCGACAAGTCCCTGGTGTGGGCGGAGCCCCGGCAGGACGAGGTCCGCTACCGGCTGCTGGAGACGATCCGGCAGTACGCCACGGAGCGCCTGCGGGCCGCCGGGGAACTGGCGGCCACCGAGGCCCGGCACCGGCGTTTCTACCTGGCACTCGCCGAGGCACAGGACCTCGAGCGGGCCACCGGAGTGTCGGGGGCGACATCACTGGAGCTGGAGGCCGACTACGGCAACCTCCGGGCAGCCCTGCGCTCCTTCCTGCGCCACGAACCGGACAGCGCGCTGCGGCTGGCCGTCGCCCTGCGGTCGTTCTGGCCCGAACGGGGACGCCTCGCCGAGGGCCGGCGCTGGCTGGACGACACCCTGGCCGCGGCGCCGGAGCCCACCCCGCAGCGGGCCAGAGCGCTGATGGGACAGGCCGTGCTGGCGATCCGCCTCGGTGACGGCTCCCCACTGGTGGACATCGCCGAGCAGATCGTCGCCATCCACCAGCGACGGCAGGACCCGGCGGCCCTGGCGTACGCCCACTGCCAGCAGGCGATCCTGCTGTGGATGCGCGGTACGTGGGACCGCGCCCGCACCGCCCTCGAGCTGGCCCGTGCCGTCGCCCGCGACGCGGGCGACCCCTCGGTCCTGGCCACCGCCGCGCACCTCGAGGGCGTCTGGGCCGTCTGCCGCGGTGAGGGCTCGGTGGCCCGCGAGGCCTGCGAGGAATGTCTCCGACTGCTGGACGACGTCGAGGCCGGAAGGGGCCGGTTCTTCCCGGTCATGACACCGGGTTACGCGGTCGAGGAGGACGCGGCGGGGCAGGTCTCGCTCTTCTTCGAGGAGACGGTGCTCGCCGGCCGTACGGTCGGCCCGTCCCGAGCCCGTGGCTACGCCTTGGCGGATCTCGCGTGGGCGAGCCGCCTCGACGGCGACACCCGCGCCGCCATCGCGGCGGCCGAGCGCAGCGCCGACTGCTTCCGCGCGCTCGACGACCCGCACGGCGAGTCGTTGGCCCTCAACGCTCTCGGCAACATCCACCGCAGCCGGGGCGACCACGACGGGGCGAGGAAGTACCTGGACGCGGCGCTTGCGATCAGGTGCCGACTTGGCGACCGCCGGGAGGAGGGCATCACCCTCGGTTGTCTCGGCCTGCTTCATCTGGCCGAGGGGGACGCCGGCAGCGCGCGGGCGACGCTCGCCCGTGTCCTCGCTGGTTTCGAGGAGCACGACGACATCCCCGGCACCACCAACAGCCTGCTGCACCTCGGGCTCGTGGCCCGGAGCGCCGGCGACTCGGCGCGCGCCCGCGGCCTGCTGACTCACGCCCAGCGCCTGGAGCACGTCGCCGGGTCGCTCTCCGCCGCCGGCTGGGTCGACCTCATGCTGGCCCAGCTGCTGTGGCAGGCGGGTGAGCGCGAGGAGGCCCGGGTGACGGCCACCCGGGCCGGTGACCTCTTCGCGGACCTCGGCGACACCCGGGGCCCGGCCGTGCTGCGGCGCACGGTGCCACGGGCGGCGACCGGCAAAGCGGCTGCTGAGTGAGTGCTAAGTGGCGCTGCCTAGCGTCCTGTGTGTCGGTCAAAGCCACTCGATCCAAGGAGCCGACCATGTCCATCGACACGGCAAGGCGCGTCCTGGGGGACGCCACCATCGCCGAACTGCAGGCAGGCCTGCGCGGCAGCGTCGTCCGCCCGGGCGACGCCGAGTACGACGAGGCCCGCGCGATCTGGAACGGGGCCCACGACAAGCACCCGGCGCTCATCGTGCGCTGTTCCGGGACCGCGGACGTGGTCCGCGCCGTGGAGTTCGCCCGCAGTGAGGACCTGCTCGTCGCCGTGCGCGGCGGCGCCCACAGCATCGCCGGGTTCTCGACCGTCGACGACGGCATCGTCATCGACCTGTCACCCATGAAGGGCGCCATCGTCGATCCCGTACGGCGCCGGGTGGTCGCTCAGGCCGGGATGACCTGGGGTGACCTCGACCACGAGACCCAGGCCTTCGGCCTCGCCGTGACGGGTGGTCTGGTGTCCTCGACCGGTATCGCCGGCTTCACGCTCGGCGGCGGAGTGGGCTGGCTGCTGCGGCGGCACGGGCTGGCCTCGGACAACCTGACGGCGGCCGAGGTCGTCACCGCGGACGGCCGCGTGGTGCGCGCGGACCCGCAGGAGCACTCGGAGCTGTACTGGGCCCTGCGGGGCGGCGGCGGCAACTTCGGTGTCGTGACCTCCTTCGAGTACCAGCTGCACCCGGTGGGGCCACAGGTCCTGGCCGGCCTGATCGTCTATCCCGCGGAACAGGCCCGCCAGGTGATCACGGGCTGGCGTGAGCTGACCGAGGACATGCCCGACGAACTGACGACGCTGGTCAACCTGACCACGGCTCCTCCCCTGCCTTTCCTGCCCGAGGAGGTCCACGGCACCCGTGTCGTCGTGCTGCTCGGCATGTACGCGGGCGACCTCACGGCCGGCGAGGCGGCCGTGGCCCCGCTGCGGAAGCTGGGGACACCCATCGCCGACCTCATGGGCCCCATGCCGTACACGGGGATGCAGTCGCTGGTCGACCCGCTGTGGGCGGCCGGCGCCCACAACTACTTCACGTCGGCGTTCATCGAGCCGTCCGACGCCGCGCTCGATGCTGTACTGCGCCTCCACCTGACGACACCCACGCCGTCCAGCGAACTGCACCTTCACCAACTGGGCGGTGCCTTCGCCCGGGTGCCCGCCGAGGCCACGGCCTTCAGTCAGCGCGATGCGCGCATGCTGTGCAACGTGATCGCGCGATCCCCGGACGCGACGGGCTTCGACTCGCATGTCGCGTGGGCCCGTAGGACCCGCGAGGACATCGCGCGCCACGGGCGCGGGACGACGTACGTCAACTTCACGGGCGAGGCCGCCGAGGACAAGGTGCGCGCCGCGTACCCCGACGCGGTGCGTGAACGGCTCGTCGAGGTCAAGGACACCTACGATCCCACGAACCTGTTCCGCCTCAACCAGAACATCCGCCCCTCGAACGGGGCATGACGGCCTGCCGTTCCCTGGTCGTACACGGGATCACGCGATCGTGGGAAGCGGTTCGATGGTGCGTCGCCCGCGGCCGGGCCTGCCGTTGATCGGTAGGCCCGGCCGCCCGGCCAAGGGACGCCGTGGCGAATGCCGCTCACGTGCTCGTCGGTCCATACGAGCCGCGCGGTTCGGGCGGCCTCGCGGTCGCCCGGACGCCATCTCCCCCAGCCAGGACGGCGGCGTCGCGCAGGCCATCGCCGTACGCGAGGCCCTGTACCGCCTCGTCACCTCGCGCCGCTTCGGCGAGGCGTACGACGAGGAAGCCCTCGCCAGGGTGAACAGCGGCGCCCGCAAGCCCCCCGCCACGTTCCCAGCTCACCGCGACCGGACAGTGGACCGTCGCATCCTCGCAAGCGGCCCTGTCCAGCGTCGCCCGGCAGGCCGTGGAACTGCTGAGCGGCCCGGACGTGCCCCTGCTCAAGGAATGCGGCAACCCCGAACGCACCCGCATCTACGTCGACCGCTGCCGCGGCAGGCGCCGCCAGTGGTGCGGAATGGAATACTGCGGGAACAAGATCAAGGCAGCCGCCTACCGGGTCCGCAAGGAGCAGACCCAGACCGCCCCGGCCCACTGAGGGCCCCTTTGCGGACACCCGTACCGCGCCACCAGGAGGCTCCGCATGATGTCGCTCGATCTCCATCCGATCTTCCGCAACAACCGCGACATCGAACTTGCCCTGCGTCAGTTCCTCTTCAGGGCCAACAACTCGGGGGAGACCGTTGCGGAGATCATTCCGGGCAAGGGATCGGGCCGGCTCAAGGCTCGTGTCCTCGCATTCCTCGACCAGAACCACATCAGGAAGCTGTACGTCCGGCGGGAGGTCGACTCCGGCAACGCCGGACGCGTCCTGGTCTACTTCAGGTGACGATCACTCGACGAACTCCATGTCCGGGTACCAGGGTGACGGACCGTCCAGCAAGCCGTCGTGCCGCCCACGCAGCCAGTGGTCGAAGAACGCCGCGATGTAGGCCTCAGTGGTGCGGACAGCCGTGGTGGGGTCGATCGTGCCGATGTCCTGCGCCAGCGTGGCCGGTGACAGACCCATCTGCCCAAGCAGCACCTCCGCATCCGTGAACGACGCGTGCTCGGCGCCGCGCAGCCTGAGCTGACGGTTCCAGCCGGGCGTGTGGGCCCGGAACGCCGTCCAGCCGGGGCCTGTGTCCGTGGGTCCGTCCTTGCCCATCAGCAGGAACGGCCGAGTGAGCCCGTACTCGGCCACGGGCATCAGTGTGCCGTCGAAGTTGGTCAGGTTGCCGTCCATGTCGATGCCGGCGGTGATCCGGGGGTCGGTGTCCATGGCCGTGGCCGCCGCGGTACCGCCCAGCGAGTGGCCGAACATGCCGACCTTGGACAGGTCGAGAGCGCCGACGAGGCCGTGGGGCAGGGGCCGGCCGTTCACGTCGGGGTTCCGGCCGGCGTTCAGCGAAGCCATCTGGTCCAGCACGAAGCCGGTGTCGGCGTTGCGGACGGTGAGGGCCTTCCTGATGAAGGCATCGGGATCGCCCGGGGCGACCATGGTGGCCAACGAGCCGTCGGGGAACTGCACTTCCGGGGACTCGTAGGTGTGGTCGACGGTGACCACGACGTACCCTCGGCCGGCGAGCTCCGCCACCAGCGTGGTGCCCCAGGTCCGGGGTTCACCCAGCCCCGGGGAGTAGATGAGTACCGGCCGCTTTCCGCCACCGCCGGCGACCGGAGCCCCCTGTGAGACGTGCGTGGCCGTGGCCGCCCAGTCGGCCTGTCCGACCGGCAGGCCCATGCCCAGGTAGTCGTTGGCGGTCACCGAGTCGAAGTGGGCTGCCGCCCGGGGCAGCATGTAGGGCGCGGACGGGCGGCCGGATGTTGGCGTCGCGGGGTAGTACACGCCGACCATCAGCTCGCGGTGGTCCTTGCCCGCCTGCCAGGGATCGCGCCGGGAGGTGTCGGCGAGATGCAGGGCCACGGCGCCCACCTGGAACCGGCCCGTGGGGACCGGCAGCCGCATCCGGGTCGGATGCGCGGCCGAGGCGCGTGGGGTCGCGCCTTGTGCGGGCAGAGCGGCGACCAGGGAGCTCAGCACCATGAGCGCGCACACGGCCACTGCCCACAGGCCCTGGTGCCGGTGGACCCGGCGCTCGGTCGACTGTGCCTTCGTCATGCCGCCCATCGTGCGGGCTCGGCCCCTGCCCGGGCATCGGGGACATCCCCCGCTCGAGCCCGGACTCGTCCCTGAGACACCCGTTCTGACACCTGATCCGTTGCCGTATCACGTCCCCCTCGCGTCCGCAGCGGGTCAGCAGCGCGTCAGGGCCGGGTCAGCGGCTCCTGGCACTGTGATGCATGTGAACGGCACGGGAAACCCGAGCCGGGAACGCAGGAAACAGGGAGAGGTGCCCGGAGTGGTTGATCGGGGACCCGCGAGCACGCCTCGAGGTCGGGCCCACGTGGCCCACGCAGGTTCGAATCCTGCCCTCTCCGCAACGACGACCTGAGCACGGCCGACGCCCCGCAGGCGGACGTCGGCCGTTCCGTCGGTCACCCGGTGCCCGGCGAGTAGTCGCTGATCACGTACTGGGCTTCGTCGTCGACGGCGTTCACCGACGGGTCCAGGGTGATCCGCAGCGGGTACCCGGCGGTCGAGTACTGTGCCTGCGCCGTGTCCGCGCCGTCGCGCCGCGCCTTCGCAAGCTCCTTCAACAGTTCACCGATGGTGGGCACGGTTGCGGGTGACCGCCGCACCACAGCGCGGCTTGCCTCGTCCAGCCCCACCACGCGCGCCACCCTCCGGTCGCGTACGGTCACCCGGAAGGTGCCGATCACAAGCCGCTCTCCCCCCGCCGATTCCAGGGTGTACGTATACGCGGACGGCTCCTTCCAGGCGGTGCTTTCCGCCCGCCCCGCACCGGCGGACCGGGACTCCCCTCGGCAGCCGGCGACTGCCCAGACGAGTCCCGCGACCAGCACCAGGCACGGCAGCGGGGAACAGGGAACGGGACGGACCGATCGCATGTCAGGGCCTTTCGCCTTCGTCGGCTCTTTCTCCTTCGACGCCGGCGGCCGGCCGGACGTTCACCCCGTCGGCATGCGCCTCATGTCCGGACGGCCGCCGGGGGCAGATTCCGCCTCACCCGGATGCCCACCGCCGTCACGAGCAGCACCGCGCACGCCGTGAACGCCAGGCCGGCACCGCGCAGTCCGAGCACCAGGGTCATGGCGCCCACCCCGACGACCGGCAACGAGATCCCCACGTACGCGACGACGAAGAACGCCGAGATGGTGGCGCCTTGGTGCGCCTCGGGCGCCGCGGCGCTCACCTCGGTCAGCCCCGCACGGAACGCCATCCCCTGCCCCACTCCCCCGGTCACCGCCCCGATCAGCAGGACCGGGAAGGACTTCAGGAACAGCGAGGCTCCGATGAGGAGGAGTCCGGCGACGAGTACCGCGCAGCCCCAGGGCAGGGCCCTGCGCGCGCCGATTCGTCCCATGAGCAGCTGTCCGCCGGTAGAGGCGCAGAACACGCAGAAGACGACGGCACCGGTGACCGCCAGGTTGTGCTCCCCCAGGGTCTGCGTGAGGAAAGCCGGGGCCACAGCCGTGAACAGACCGAGCATGGAGAAGCCCGCGAAGGCGGCCAGAGCGCACGGCCCGAACACCCCGCGCACCTCCGGCGGAACCTTCATGCCCTGGGGCCGCAGCGACGGCCTCGGATCGGAGCGGCGCACCGTCTCGGGCAGCAGGCAGACGACCAGCGCGGCGACCGTCAGGAGCCCGAGGTGGACGACGAAGGGGAGCTTGAGCGGCGACGGGGCGTACTCGGCGAGGATGCCGGACACGAGGGGGCCGAGCCCCAGACCGCCCATGTTGGCGGCGGTCGCCGCCAGTCCGGCGCGGCCGCGGCGGCCGGGCGGAGCCAGCTCGAGGACGGCCGCGGTGCCCGTGCCGCTCAGCAGACCCGCCGAGAAGCCCGACAGCACCCGGCCCGCGTACAGCCATGGCAGCCCTCCCTCGACCAGGAAGCACCCGGCGCTGAGCGCGGACAGACCGAGCGCGGCCAGCAGCACCGGTCGCCGCCCCAGTACGTCGGAGAAGCCGCCGGCGATCAGCAGGGCGGTGATGACGCCCACCGCGTAGACCGCGAACACCACTGTCACGATCAGTTCGGAGAAACCGATCTGCTCCCGGTACAGCCCGTACAACGGTGTGGGCAGGGTGGTGCCCATCATGCCGACGGCGAAGACGCCCGCGGCGGCCTTGTACCCGGGCCGTCCGCGCCCCGCCCGGTGGGGTTCTGTCTCGCTGTTGATCACGCTCCACCATAGCCACGGGCCAGGGGGCACCATGTGCGATCGCGACGCCGTGCTCCGCCGTCCGGTGTCGGGGCGCGGAGGCCGGCGCCGCGGTCCGCGCTCTTGTCGCGGGGCGCACCAGGCACTTCCATGCTCCCTACCTCCCACAGGAGAACACCTGTCCCACACACCCAGTGAAGGGGTTCTTCTTGACCGCCGTACGCGCCATCGCCGTCACCGCCGCGGCCTGTGCCACCGTGCTCGCCGCCGCTCTGCCCTCCTCCGCGATCAACTCGTACAACGCGACACCCGCGCCCGAACGCACCGAGGTCGGGCTCTCATGGCCACCTGGGACGACGACGGCGATCCGGCCAGCCCGGACCGCGTCGACTGGGTGTGTTCCGGAACGATGGTCGATGCGAACACGTTCCTGACCGCGGCGCACTGCACCACCGACTGGCCCGACGACGTGCGGTTCTACGTGTCGCTGGACCAGGACGTCCAGGCCGGACTCGACGCCGCCGCGAAGAAGTACCCGAGTGATCCGGCCGCCCAGGCGAACGCCGTCGCCGTGGCGGGTACCGCCCACACCCACCCCGACTACCCGGGCCCCGCCTCCGACCCGCACGACATCGCGGTGATCGAGCTGCCCGCCGCGAAGGTCGCCTCCCGCTGGTCCTTCGCGCCGGCCGCGAACCAGCTGGGCGCCCTGGGCCCGCGGGGGCTGAACTCCAGCGACTGGTTCGTCGCCGGGTACGGAACGCAGGAGGCGGTCAACGGACCGGGAGGCCAGACACATCCGGGCGGTGGCGTCCGCATGAAGGCCCCCGTGACGTTCGACGCGCTCAACAACGCCTGGGTGCGGCTGGGCATGACGGCGCCGCAGGGCAACGGCGGTGCCTGCTACGGCGACTCGGGCGGACCCAACTTCGCGGTCCTGGGCGGCAGGAGGATCCTCGCCGCCACCACGATCACCGGTGACACTCCGTGCTACGCGACGAACGTCGCCTACCGGCTCGACACCCCGGGCGCCCGGGCGTTCCTGTCCCCCTTCGTCAAGCTGCCCTAGGGCCGGGCGCGCCGCCGAACCCCTGCGGGGACACCGACGACCCCGCAGGGCCGGTTCGTCTGCCGGCCAGCTGGACCTTCTCGGCGGGACAGGGCACCGTACAGCCTCGGAGAGAGCGCCACCCCCAACCACCGAGGTCTGTCAACATGTCCCTTGCACCAGCTGTCCTTCGTCTGGCCGCAACAGTCGCGGGATTACTGCTCGTGGCCGCGCAGCCGACACCCGCGTCCGCCGCCCCACCGCCCCACTCGCCCGCCCCGCACGCCGTCGTGGCGGCCTCGGAGACCTGGTACCCGCCCCTGTCCACCCGAGGCCGCTACATAGTCGACGCGCGGGGCACCCGCTTCCGGCTGAAGGCCGCCAACTGGGACGGCGCACAAGGGTCGTGGACGGGCAACGGCAGTGTCACCGACCCCGCCAGCCATCACGCGGGCCAGAACTCCTACGGCATACCTCTCGGCCTCGACCGCATGCCGCTGGACGGGCTGCTCGCCGACTTCCACGAGCTGGGGATCAACGCCATCCGGCTGCCGTTCTCCAACGAGATGATCCACAGCACGACCCCCGTGCCCGACGGCGCCGTGGGCGCCAACCCCCAGCTGCGGGGCCGGACACCCTTGCAGATCTACGACGCCGTCGTCGACGCGCTCAGCCGGAGCGGCTTCGCCGTCATTCTCAACAACCACACCAACACGTCCCGTTGGTGCTGCGGTGTCGACGGCAACGAGCGGTGGAACAGCGGGCAGTCCACGCAGCAGTGGGCCGACGACTGGGTCTTCATGGCCCGGCGCTACGCCGCCGTTCCGCGCGTGGTCGGCGCCGACCTGTACAACGAGGTCAGACGCGACGTCCTGGACGACCCCAACTGGGGCCTGGGCGACGACCACGACTGGTACTCCGCCGCCCAGCTCGCCGCCGACCGGATTCTCACCGAGGCCGACCCCCGGCTCCTGATCGTCGTCGAAGGCATCAACTGGACCGGCGTGCCCGTAGACGGACTCCCGCACGGCCGGCCGCAGCTCACCCCGGCACGCACCCTCTCGCACACCCTCGTGGACGCCCACAAGCTGGTGTACTCCGCCCACTTCTACGGATACACGGGCCCCCACCACAGCGGCGCCACCGGCATCGGCGAGACGCACGACCCCCGCTACCAGGACCTGAACCGCGAGCAGTTGGACACGGCTCTCGACGACGAGGCCTTCTTCGTCGAGGAGAACGGCCGGCACTACACCGCGCCGGTGTGGGTCAGCGAGTTCGGCATCGGCGCCAACGAGACGAACACGGCGGCACGGGCCTGGCTCGGCAACTTCACCGACTACCTCGCCGACCGCGACGCCGACTTCGCGTTCTGGCCGCTGGTGGGCTTCGAGGGCCACGACGACTGGGCACTGCTGCGCTACGACAGTGCGGGGCACCGCACCGGCGTGCTCGACTCCGGCGACTGGCGCAGCCCGGCATGGCAGCACCTCATGACCGCGCCGAGCACCGCCGGTCCCGTGGCGTCCGTCCCCGTCTGGCGGATGCTCGGCACCGACCACGGTGACGCGGTGGAGTCGCTGCGCGTGCGGACCGCGGGAGACTGGGACCCAGGAGCCCACAAGGCCGCCTGCCCCGACGGGTTGCGGCTGGTGGGCCTGGGCCACGCCACCGGCCGTGGCCTGTGCACCGACGCCGGCGCGGCAGAGCTGCGGAGCTCCGACGCGGGTCAGACGGTCGTCGCCGACGAGCGGTACGTGCCCGCGGGCGGCGATTGGGCGTCCGGGTACACGAAGCTCCAGTGCCCGCCGGGCGGTTTCCTGATCGGCTACAGCGTGCGAGGGGAACGTCTGTCGGCGGCCTTGTGCGTGCCGGGCCGCACCCCGCTGTCGGGAACCGCACGCACCGTGTGGTTCGACCGCTCCGACAACCGTCCCGCCGGCGCGGCGGGCGGCGACTTCGCCTACGGCGACTACAAGGGCCAGTGCGGGGTGAACGAGTACGCCGCCGGGATCGCTTTCACCACGCGGTTCGGCAGCCGTCCCGGGCCCGATGCCCTGCTGTGCCGCACACTGCCCTGAGGGAAGGCCGGCCCGGCACCTTCGTGCTGGGCCGGCTCCCCGGAAGGACGCGGGCTGCACCACGAAGGCGTTCACGCGCCCCGCAGCGATCTGCTTCTCGCCCGTGACCGGCTGTGCGACCGCGGGCTGGGGCGTGGAGCCGGAGCAGGCCGTCGCCACCCTGCGCGACGCGCTGCCGGTCGGCAGCTTCCTGGTGCTCTCGCACGCCACCGGCGACTTCGCCGACCGCAGCGCGACGCGGGCCGTCTACGCCAGGGCCACCGCCACGCTGAACCTGCGCTCGCGCAGCGAGGTCGAGCGGTTCTTCGACGGTTTCGAGCTGGCTGGGCCCGGTCTGGCCCAGGTCCGGTTCTGGTGCCCGGACACCACACCACCGCCCCTTTCGCACGAGATCGGTTTCTACGGAGGGGGGCCCGCAAGACCGCCTGACGGCGCGAGTCCGGGCTCACGCGGACTCGCGCACCACCAGCTCCGGGTCGAACACGACCGAGGTGGCCTCGGTGCGGGTGCCGTGGATGTGCTCGTCGAGGAGGCGGGCCATGTCGGCGGCCATGTCCTCCACGGGCTGGCGGACGGTGGTGAGCCGGGGCCGGCACGTGACCGCGACGGTGGAGTCGTCGAAGCCGACGACCGCGACGTCCTCCGGCACGCGGCGGCCCCGCTCGCGCAGCACCTGGCAGGCCCCTTGGGCCATGAGGTCGTTCGCCGCGAACACGCCTTCCAGATCGGGGTGCTGGGCGAGCAGATCGGACATGGCCGCGATTCCGCTGTCCAGGGTGAAGCCGCCCTCGGCGGCGGGGACGTAGGGATGCCCGCGGCGGGCCAGTGTGTCGCGGAAGCCCGCCAGCCGCTCCTGGCTCGCGGCGACCGCCAACGGGCCCGAGATCGTGGCGAGTTTGCGGCACCCGCGGGCGAGCAGGTGCTCTGCGGCGAGTCGGCCGCCGTCCCGGTGGGCCAGGTCCACATAGCTGAGCGGGACCGGGCGGGAGGGGCGGGCGAAGAGCACCGCGGGCAGCCGGGCCTCGGCGAGCAGCGCGGGCAGGGGGTCGTCGGCATGGCTGGAGACCACCAGCGCTCCGTCGGCCCGCCCCTGCCGCAGGTAGGTCAGCACCTCCTGGCGGGAGCCGGCGGACTCGGCGAACATCAGCACCGGGTGCACCGAGCGCGGCCGGAGGAAGCCGACGATCCCGGCGACCACCCGTCCGAAGAACGGGTCCGCGAACACCCGGGCGGCGAACGCGGCTTGGGCCTCGTCCGGAGCGTCTCCGGCCCCGGACACCACCAGCGCCACGCTCTCGGCCCTCCGGGTGACCAGGGAGCGGGCGGCCCGGTTGGGTGCGTACCCGGTTCGCTCGATCGCTCGGCGGACGACCTCCTGGATCACCGGGTCCACGTTCCGCACGCCGTTGACGACCCGGGACACGGTGGCCCGGGAGACACCGGCCTCCCGGGCGACGTCCTCCAGCGTCGGGGCCTGTCCGCTCATGCCCGCACCCTAACGGTCAGGCGGCCTGGGAGGATAGAGCGCTCTCCGCGTGCGGTACGGCTCTCGGACCCGGTCGCGCACGCTCGTCTCCAAAGTCAGCGGCAGGTCTCCGGCCGGGCGGCCGGCGAGCACCCGGTACGGCCCCGGTAGCGCCGCCGTGCGCCAGGTGGTGGAGCCGGTGAGCAGCCGGATCCCGGAACGCGGGGTCAGTTCTGTCCAGCGACCGGTCGAGTTCGTCCTCGTCGGTCATCCCCACCCCCTTTTCTTCGTGGACGCGTGAACGTCAGCCGTACACGCCGAACTCGTACAGCGAGTAGCCCCAGCCCGTGCCCCGGGCGGTGCCGTTGATCCGCACGTAACGGCCGGTCCCGGTGACGTCGAAGTCGTCCACGCCGCCGTTGCCATCCGTCACCGTGCGCACGGCCTGCCAGGTCCGGCCGTCGTCGGAGGTCTGCACGGTGTACGACTTCGCGTAGGAGGCCTCCCACAGCAGCTGGACGTGCCGGAACGTGGTGCGGGTGCCGAGATCGACCTGGATCCACTGGGGGTCGCTCCAGTCGCCGGCCCAGCGGGTGTTGGGGTTGCCGTCGACGGCGTTGGCGGCGGTGCAGGGGCAGTCGCCGTAACTCGACTGGTAGGACGAGGCGGTGGCGGGCTTGCCGAGGGCGATGTCGGTGCCGTTCACCGTGGGCGGGACCACCTTGATCGAGCGGCTCTCCACGCCGACGTTGCCGTGGCCGTCCGTCGCCTTGACGTAGACCTTCCACACGCCGGGCCGGTCGGGCGCGGTGACTTTCAGCCGGCCGCCACCGAGGTCGGTGACGGGCTGCGGGGTCAGTTCCCTGCTCTTGTCGATGTACATGCTGTTGTCGAGGACCTCGTACGACACCGGGTCCCCGTCGGGGTCGGTGGCCTTGACGTCGAGGACCAGGTCGCGAGCGGCCTGGACCTTGCCGGGATCGCCCTCGACGGTCAGCCCGGAGATCACGGGCGGGGTGTTGTCGTGGGAGGTGTCCGCGCCGTAGGCCTTTTTCACCGCGTAGTACGACAGCCGCTTCTGGCCGGCGGGCAGCAGGTTGAACCAGATGCCGCCGAAGTCGTACTCGGTGCCGTAGTGGAACATCGTGGCGCCGAGCGCGACTCCCCTGTGCCCGGTGACACAGTTCCAGGCGTGTGTGTACCCGTCGGCCTTGGCCCGGTCGGTCGGCTCCAGCGGCACACCGTTGGGGTCGTCGGGTACCTCCCACTCACCGGCCGGTCCGGTCTCGGTGACGATGTAGGGCTTGGTGTAACCGCCCTGCTCCCAGGCTGACCTCACGTCACAGACCGCGTTGTAGGAGTTGACGGCGTACAGGTCGAGGTCGGGTGCGTTCCTCTTGAAGTACGGCCAGGCGCCCACCCAGGCGTCCGTCGAGGTGACCGGGTGGTCGGAGTCGACGGCGTGGATCTTCTTGGCGACGTCGTTCACGAAAGTCGTGTAGGCGTCGCGCTGCCGTTCCAGCTCGGCACCGCTGTAACAGTTCTGGAGGCCCAGCACCGACTCGTTGCCGACGTCCCACATGAGCAGGCCGGGGTTGTCCTTGTAGGCCTGCACCCACTTGGGGAACTCGTCCAGCATCTGGTTCTTGTAGGCGGTGTCGGTCAGGTAGTCCACACAGCCACCGCTGCCCGGGCCGCCGCCGGGCTGCAGCCAGAACCCGGCGATGACCTTGATGCCGTGCGCGGCGGCGGAGTCGAACAGCGGCTTGCTGGTCGCGTCGGTGCCCCAGGTGCGGACGGTGTTGACGCCCATGGACTTCAGGTCGGGCAGGTACGTGCCGGCGTCGGCCGTGGCAGGGCCCCAGGTCAGGCCCTTGATCTGGTACGGCTGCCCGTCCACGGTCAGTTGCCAGTTGCCCTGGGTGCCGGTCACCTCGACGACGCTGCCGGCCGCGTGGGCCTGCGCGGCCGGCCGGGCGGTGAGGGCGCCGACGGTCAGCACGCCGGCGGTCAGGGGCGCGGCCAGGCGGCGCGCGCGGGTACGTGGTGGTGAGGTCATGGTGGCGGGGTCTCCGGTGTGACGTGGGGGTGGCCGAGGGGGCGGTGTGTCCTACGGCAGGCGGTAGTTGGCGTCCAGGGCAGCGCCCGCCTCCGGATGCGTCTCGTCGTAGCCGCGTGCGTCGCACTGCAGTCCGCCGACGATGCAGTGGTCGACGAGTGCCTTGAGCGTGCGGTCGTCCCAGGCGTTGAAGAAGTCGTAGTGGAAGGTGTGGCCCGGACCGCTGGCCAGCCGTACCCGGGACATGTCGCCGTTGACGGGGAACGCCATCTTGAACTCGATCATCGGCAGCGCCACCGGATGGCCGGCGGGGCAGATGTTGTCGTTCGTGCCGGGCTTGACCACCGGGTAGGCCATGTGGCTCTTGTGGTCGGGGGTGTCCAGGTACGTGCCGTCCCAGCAACTGGGTGCCTGGAAACGGATGTTGAGCTGGACGTCGGCCCGGTTCGGGCAGGTCGCCGGGAACTCGGTGTTGAAGTAGCTGTCACCGCACTCCCAGCCCTCCACGAAGCCGGGGTGGTGGCGGAACTCGTCGGCGCTCTGCATCGGGCTTGCGACGACGAACCTCAGGCCCTTGGGGAAGGGCCGGACGCTGGTGTAGTCGGTGACGCCGGCCTTGTAGTAGATGACCTGCGGGCCGATGGGCAGGATCTGCCTGTCACCGTCGTAGAGCGTCGGCATCCAGTAACCGGACAGGTCACCCGGTGCCTTGCACGTGGTGCCGCCCGCACTCAAGGAGGCCGTGGTGCTGGTGGCGTCGGTCGTCGTGTTGCCCATGAAGGTGTGGTCGTGGGACTTTCCGGGCTGCTGCGGGTAGACGATCGGGTCGTCCGGCTTGGTGTGGCTGACCGCGCAGGTGGCCTGGAACTCGTGGAAGTAGCGGTGCGGTGGGTCCTGAGTGGACGGGGTGACGCCGGTGACCGGCGGGTTGGCGGGGATGTAGCCGTCGCCGTCGGGGTCCTCGGGTGAGGACGCGGTCGACAGCGCCATGGCATGGCCGGGAGGTGCGTCCGCGGCGGTGGGCCGGGGCGGTGAGGACGCGGCGACACCGCTGAGGCCGAGCGAGGTCAGCAGCAGGGCGGAGGTGACCAGCGCGCCCGCGAGGAACGTCCATCTACGTGACATGGGGGCTCCTGGACGGAAGGTGGGGACTTGAGGTCGTACGGAGCCGGGAGAGCGCTCTCCCACCGCTGGAGTGTTGGGGCGGTGACGTGAGGGTGTCAAGAGAATCGACCAAAGGATCAGCAGACCCTTTCGCTCACTTCTCGAAGGCAGGCGCGGCAACATGACGGTTACTCAGGGATGGCCCAGGGAAAATCGGTCGTAACTCTTGACGCATGGTTCACGCCAATGAAGCATCCAACGTCGAGAGAGCGCTCCCCAGCCCCACTTCGTTCACTTCCTGAACAAGGAGAGCCGCGCATGCCCCCCTCCTCCCCAGCCTCCCCAGCCTCCCCGTCGTCCGTCGGCCGTCGGGCCGTTCTCGGTGCCGCGGCCGCGGCCGTGCCCGTGCTGGCCGGCGTGTCCGCTCCGGCCCGGGCCGCGACCGCGTCCCGAAAGTCCTCGCGCGCCCTGCCCGGTGGCGGCGACCTCGGCCCGAACGTGCTGGTCTTCGACCCCGCAACGCCCGGCATCCAGGCCAAGCTGGACCAGGTCTTCCAGCAGCAGGAGTCGGCCCAGTTCGGCACCGGCCGCTACGCCCTGCTGTTCAAGCCCGGTACGTACAACGGCCTCAACGCCCAGCTCGGCTTCTACACCTCCATCGCGGGCCTCGGCCTCTCCCCCGACGACACGACCATCAACGGTGATGTGACGGTCGACGCGGGCTGGTTCAACGGCAACGCCACGCAGAACTTCTGGCGTTCGGCGGAGAACCTGGCCCTGGCCCCCGCAAACGGCACCAACCGCTGGGCGGTGGCACAGGCGGCGCCGTTCCGTCGTATGCACGTACGCGGCGGACTCGACCTCGCCCCGTCCGGCTACGGTTGGGCGAGCGGCGGCTACATCGCGGACAGCCGGATCGACGGTCAGGTCGGACCGTACTCGCAGCAGCAGTGGTACACCCGCGACAGCGTCATCGGCAGCTGGCTCAACGGCGTGTGGAACATGGTGTTCTCCGGCGTCCAGGGCGCCCCCGCGCAGAGCTTCCCCAACCCGCCGTACACCACGCTCGACACCACACCCGTCTCCCGCGAGAAGCCCTTCCTGTACGTCAGCGGCAGCGAGTTCCGGGTCTTCCTGCCGGAGAAGCGGACGAACGCCCGCGGAGTCACCTGGGGCAGCGGCACGCCCAGGGGTACGTCCCTGCCGCTGTCACAGTTCTACGTCGCCAAGCCGGGCGTCAGCGCGGCGACCCTCAACCAGGCGCTGGCGCAGGGGTTGCACCTGCTGCTGACGCCGGGCATCTACCACGTGGACCGGCCGATCCAGGTCGATCGCCCCAACACCGTGGTGCTGGGCCTGGGTTACGCCACCCTCGTGCCGGACAACGGAACCACGGCGCTGAGGGTCGCCGACGTCGACGGCGTACGGCTCGCCGGGTTCCTCATCGACGCGGGGCCGGTCACCTCCAAGGCCCTGCTGGAGGTCGGCCCGG
Organism: Streptomyces sp. NPDC007905; assembly: GCF_042959345.1. Taxonomy (NCBI): domain Bacteria; kingdom Bacillati; phylum Actinomycetota; class Actinomycetes; order Kitasatosporales; family Streptomycetaceae; genus Streptomyces; species Streptomyces sp. NPDC007905. The sequence continues at coordinate 151,904 of NZ_JBIBKS010000001.1, forward strand.
CCGGCGCGTCGAAGGACCATTCCGCCAATCCGACCACGGTGCAGGACGTCTTCGTGCGCATCGGCGGCGCGGGCGCCGGCAGGGCGGGCACCAGCATGGTGATCAACAGCCGGCACACCATCGTCGACCACACCTGGGTGTGGCGCGCCGACCACGGCACCGGCGTCGGCTGGGAGACCAACCGCGCCGACTACGGTGTCGTCGTCAACGGCGACGACGTGCTGTGCACCGGTCTGTTCGTGGAGCACTTCAACAAGTACGACGTGCAGTGGTACGGCCAGCGGGGCCGCACGATCTTCTTCCAGAACGAGAAGGCGTACGACGCCCCGAACCAGGCCGCGATCCAGAACGGTTCCGTCAAGGGCTACGCGGCCTACAAGGTCGGCGACAACGTCACCGCGCACGAGGGCTGGGGTCTGGGCAGTTACTGCTACTACAACGTCGCCCCGTCCATCGTGCAGCACAACGGCTTCTCCGCTCCGAACCGTCCGGGCGTGAAGTTCCACGACCTGCTGGTGGTCTCGCTCGGTGGCAACGGCCAGTACGAGCACGTGATCAACGAGACGGGATCGCCGACCGCGGGCACCTCCACCACACCGTCGACGGTGGTGTCGTACCCCTGAGACCCCGGATTGCGCGGATGTCGTACGCCTCCCTCACCCGCCGCCGCAACGCGTGGGCGGCGGGCCCCGGGTTCGGCGGCGGCCTCCCGCCGCTCGCCAGGGAGACTTCCGGCCGAGGGCGCACGCAGGAGGGCCACGGCCGAGCGAGGTGGTGGGCATGATCAGCGCTTGACTTCCTCCCCCGCCCAAAGGCGGGGGATTCCAGCGGTCGCCCGCTGGGGTTCCTGCTTCACCGACGACCGCCCCGCCTGGTGCTGCCCTTGTGCTGTCTGACCAGGTACCGCATCTGCGCGCCCGCGGACCTGGGGACGGGGCGGGTGAAAGCGCCCTGCACCGCCGTGTCGAGACCTTCCCCGACCGTGTCCATCGGTCCTCGTCCCCTACTCTCCGTCGTCCTGGGCGGTGACCTCGCCCGTCTTGATGTAGCGGGCGAGGTCGAGCACCCTTCCGTACTTCTCGCGCACCTCCGCCCACAGGGTGGTCTGGGTGCCCTCGTGCTTGACCATCCCTGGCGACACTCCGAGCCGGAACGAACCCGGGACCGTCTTGCCGTCGGCGTCGTAGGGCAGGACGTCTAGCGGCGAGGGACCGTCGGCGGTGTACACGGCGCAGTCCGACAGGACGACCACCGGGTACCGTCCGGTGGCCGCGGCGAGGGCGCCTCACCGCGTTCCAGCACGCGGCCGCCGGGGACGACGTGCCGCTCGGGTCCCAGGAAGCCGGCCCGGGTGAGCACGGCGGCCTCGCCGCCCGGTGTCCCGTTCGGCAGCACTCCGCGCCCGGCACGGCGGACCGGCCCCAGGTATTCCCTGACCAGTTCATCGATGGCGCCGTACGGCACACCGGGATGCGGCAGCCCCTCGGCGCTGCGCCGCTCGCTCTTGAGGTCGGAAAGGTGCACCAGCGCCCCGCCGGACCGGAGCATGCCGTGCACGGTGCCGGCCACCAAGTCGCGGCCATCCGGTGGAAGGACTGGGCGAAGACGGCCACGGTGAACGTGCCGAGGTCCGCCGGAAGTTCCTCGGCCCGCATCCGCACCCACCGCGTCTTCCCGGCCTCCTCCCGTTCGGCGGCCCGGCGTGCGGCTCCGGTGATCATGCCGGGGTCGGGATCCACGCCGACGGCTTCGCCGAACAGGTGCGAGAGGGGCAGGGCCAGCGTGCCGGGTCCGCATCCCACGTCGAGGAGCCGCCCGGTCCCGTCGAGCCCGAGCACGCCGGCCAACAGCGTCACCAGGCGGGAGGCGTACGGCAGCCTGCCCCGCTCGTAGTAGCCTGCGGTCCCCGCGAACAGGGCTTCGTCCCACGCCCAGCCATCGATCACCGCAGACTCCTTCGCCTTCCGGGTCCTGGGTCCGCAGGGCGACACCATGCGCCCAAGGGGACCCTTCCGCACGTCGCGGCACTGCTCGACGGTAGGTTGATCGCCATGAGTGACAACGTGTACTTCGACATCACCATCAACGACGAACCGGCCGGCCGGATCGTGTTCAAGCTCTTCGACGACGCGGTGCCCAAGACCACCAAGAACTTCCGTGAGCTGGCCACCGGCGAGCACGGCTTCGGATACGCCGGTTCCTCGTTCCACCGGATCATCCCGCAGTTCATGCTGCAGGGTGGCGACTTCACCCGGGGCAACGGCACCGGCGGCAAGAGCATTTACGGCGAGAAGTTCGCCGACGAGAACCTCTCCCTCAAGCACGACCGCCCGTACCTGCTGAGCATGGCGAACGCGGGTCCGAACACCAACGGCTCGCAGTTCTTCATCACCACGATCGTCACGGACTGGCTCGACGGCAAGCACGTCGTCTTCGGCGAGGTCGTCGAGGGCCAGGACCTCGTGGACCGCATCGAGTCCCTCGGCAGCCGGAGCGGCTCGCCCAGCGCGAAGGTCACGATCGCGGCGAGCGGCACGGTCTGACCGACGCTCCCCCGATCGCGGGCGACGACAACGACCCGGTGACGACGCCGGTCGGTCCTCTGGTGACCGGTTGTCTCACCGGGCGCCCGCCGGTCCCACGTACGGCCGGCCCCCCGGGTTTCACGGCGGGCGCTCAGGGCATTCGGTGCGCGTGGTCTCGTACGGGCCGGAGCAGCGCGTGTACGTACCGGCGCTGCGGGCCGGCTGGCTGACCCAGACGTTCGTCCACTGGGCCGTTCCCCCGGACCGGATCCAGCGCCTGCTGCCGGACGGTCTGGTGGTGGACACGTACGACGGAACCGCGTGGGTGAGCCTTACGCCGTTCGTCATGACGGGTGTGCGCCCGCTCGGGCTCCCGGCGTCCGTGTCCCTGCCCTCCTTCCCGGAGACCAACCTGCGCACCTATGTGCGGCGGCCGGACGGGCGGGACGGGTTGTGGTTCCTGTCCCTCGAGGTGGGCTGCCCCGCGATGGTCGCCGTCCGAGCGGTCGGCGCTCCCTACCACGTGGGCCGGCTCGATGTGGCGCAGCGGGAGGGCGTGGTGACGTACACCGGCTCCCGCTGGGGCGCCGGGCCCGCCTACCGCCTGACCGTCCGGCCAGGTGATCCGGTCAGGCCCAACCCTCGGGACGTGTGGCTGACGTCGCGCTGGCGGGCCTTCACCCGGCGGTTCGGCGTCATCTGGGAAACACCCGTCGAGCACGAGCCCTGGCCGCTGCGCGCCGTCTCCGTCGACTTCCTGCAGGAGACCCTGACCCGGGCGGTGGGGCTGGCCCCGCCCGGCACGGAGCCGTTGGCGCACTTCTCGGACGGTGTCCGCCAGGTACGCCTGGGCGGCTCACGCCCGGTGCAGCGGGCCCACGACCCCGAAGGCCGGCTGCGCAGCCGGTCCCCCACGGCCCGGTGAGCCCCCCTGCCGCGGGCTTCTCCAAGCCCCGCCCGCTGCGCTTCGACGGCTGGATCGCGGGCGTCGGGACGACATCGGGCACCCGCCTGGTGCTGGGGCACTGGACCCGCTCGCCGTTCGGCCTGTTCAGCGATGTGATGGTCGAACGGGCAGACGGCCATCGGCTGCTGCTGGCCCCCACGGGGGAAACGGCACGCTTCGTCGGCGGCACGTACGCCTTCGACGAGATACGTGTCGTACCCGTCCGGGTGCGTGTCGGCGAAGACGGCTGGACCGTCGAGGCCGAACCGCTGCTCCACCTGCGTTTCACCCTCGGGCGGCGGCGCCTGACGGGGTTGCTGCTCAGGGCCGTCCCCGGCCCGCTGGCCGCCCGCCCGGCCTGGACCGCCGTGACGGACCCGCCCGCCCACCTGCTGCTGGGCCTACGCACCCGGGGAAGCGCCGGCGGCGGTCGGCGCGAATGGTACGGCGCGCGCGATCTGCACCCCATCACCACCGCGACGGCCGCCTACGAGGGCCGGGATCTCGGCGAGCTGGCAACGGTCGTACCCGCGGTGCGCTTCGGTTTCGGCTCGACGCCCCGCAGGCCTTCCCTCGTCCGCGTCACCACCACCGTCCGGGCGGCAGACCCGTCCCGCCTCCGGTGACGGTGCGTGTGGCCTCGCGGCGGGTACCCGCAGCAGAACCCGGCGGGGCTCCGGTCCCCTCTCCCGGCGAACGGACGAAGGCAGCACGTCATGGACGACCGACCGCGTTCAGGTACCCGGCGCACAGCAGGCCCCGGCACCGACCTGGCCCTGCTGGGCATCTGCCTCAACGACCACCTGGCCGGCGCCACCGCGGGCACGGAACGGGCCCGGCATCTGGTGCGCTCGACCCACGACGCGGCGCTCGGGCCCGTCAGCGCCGAGATAGCCCAGGATCGGACGGCCCTGCTCGGCATCATGCGCAAGCTCGGCGTCCCCGTGCGCCGCTACAAGGTCTGTGCGGCCTGGACGGCCGAGAAGGTGGCACGGCTGAAGGGCAACGGCCGCCTGGTGCGGCGTTCTCCGCTCAGTACGGTCCTGGACGTCGTGGAGGAATGGTGCGTCCGACAGGCCGGGACGGTGTTGCACGAAGGGCTGAATCGAGTGTGGGCGCCCGGGGAGTGCGCGCCGTCGCGATACTCGCCGGTTGGAGCATGAGCGTCCGGGCTCCCCGCCCATGGGCGTTCGGGCTCCCCGCCCCATGGGCGTTCGGGTGCCCCGCCCCCGGCCACACCACCGACCCCCGATCGCCTCGGCCACGCCACACTCGCGGTGCCCGCACCGTCCCCCGCATGTCCGGCCGCGCAGGTCGGAACCTTTCGTCCGATCATGTCACCAGAGACTCAGACTCATCGAGGGCCGCCCGGCGCGCTGCCGGCGGCGCACGACCGTCGGCGACGACCCCTGGTGCGGCGAGCACGGGAGGGACCCGTGAGGCAGTGGCGGCGCGGCGTTCACCGCGCTTGGGAGTGGCTCGGCCTGCACGCCCTGCTCCGGCGTGGCCGCGATCTGGAGCTGATGCACCGGGCCATGGGGTTCGCCACGCTGGCCCTGGTGACGCTCGCCCCGCTGCTGATCGTCGTCGCCGCGGCCGATCCGCTGGTGCCGGGAGGCTTCGCGTCGTGGCTCACGGACGGCATGGGCCTGTCCGGGCAGTCCGCCGACGCGCTCACCGGCATCATCAGTCCGCCCCGCAAGGTCATCGGCACCACCGGTGTGCTGAGCCTGGTTCTGCTCGCCGTGTTCGGTGTGTCCTTCGCGGGCAGCGTGCAGAACGGATACGAGCGGATCTGGGGCCTGGCGTCCGGTCCCTGGCACCGGGTCTGGCGGCAGGCGACCTGGCTGGTGGTGCTCACCGCCTACCTCTACCAGGAGGTGCAGACACGCACCGCAGTGCACGGGACGCAGCGGATCGCGCTGTCCCTGGCGAGCGCGGTGCTGTTCTTCTGGTGGGGCCAGCGCTTCCTGCTGGGGGGCCAGGTCCACTGGCGCACCCTGCTGCCGGGCGCGCTCGCCACCGTCGTCGGCCTGGCCGGCCTCAGGGGCTTCTCGTCCCTCGTCTTCACCCCGCTCATCGTCACCAACGCGCTGGCCTACGGCGCGGTGGGGACCGTGCTGGTGGTGGAGTCCTGGCTCATCGGCGTCGGGTTCGTCGTCTACGGGGGCGCGCTGTTCGGCCGCTGGTTCTGTGAACACCACTGGACGCCCTCTCACGAAGACGACGAGGACTGAGCGGCGCCTCAGGAGGAGTGAGCGGCCCCTCGGTCGGTCGCGGTCACGAGGCGCAGCGCTTCGAGGTTGTGCGTCATACGCTACGAGCGGATTCCTTCGGGTTCGGGGCGAGCAGGGCGGCCCAGTTCTGGGCATCGGCCCAGTCGGCGAAGGTGTGCCAGCGCACCTCGGGGTGGGCGCGGCGCAGGCCGGTGACGTCGACGTCAAGACCGGTGGTGGTGAAGTAGGCGAACATCGCCGCGAGGTCGTGCGAATGCGTGCGGACGTAGGCCAGGGGCACCTCGCGGTGCGTGAGGGGGCGGCCGGCGGCGGCCGACAGGACCGCGGTGATCTGCGCGGCGGTGAGTTCGTCGGAGGCGATGTCGATACGACGACCGGTGAACGCGGCCCGGCGCTGCAGGACCAGGGCCGCGAACGCGCCGATGTCCTCGGCGGGGATGAGCGTCAGGGGACGGTCGGCCGGCATGGGCCAGGCGAAGGTGTTCTCGCGCAGGCCCTCCAGAGTCCAGCGGGAGACGAAGTTGTCCATGAAGGCCGCGGGGGCGATGACCGTCCAGGGGACGCCCGTCGCGTGGAGGTGGCGCTCGACCTCGTCCTTGCTGTCGTAGTGCGGGATGCCCGTGCCGCGGTCGGCTTGCGCCGCGGAGGTGAACACGATGTGGCCGACCCGGGCTGCCGCCGCCGCGTCCAGCAGGGCCCTGCCCTGGCGGACCTCGGTGGCGGTGTCGGTGCCGAACGGGGTCGTCACCGCGAAGAGGGAGTCGGCGCCCGTGAGGGCGGCGTCCAGGGAGGGGCGGTCATCGAAGTGGGCCTGCCGGACGTCGGCGCCGAGCCGGCCCAGGGCCTCGGCCGGCGGTGAGCCGGGGGCGCGGGTGAGAGCACGGACACGGTGGCCGGCGGCCAGCAGGGCGCGGGCGGTGGCACCGCCTTGGGCGCCAGTCGCGCCGGTGACGGCGAAGGTGAGCATGTGAGCTCCTGGGTGTGAGTGCGGGAGGGCGGAGGAGGACACGGATATAACCTGCGTTGCGCATTGACTGCGTCACGAAGAAGAATAGCCGCACTTCCGCTGCACCGCGCAGGCAATTTCCCCTGCGGTGTTGTGGATCACTCCGGCTCCAGCGCGCTGCACCCCGCCGCCCCCTTCCGCCCGGAGGGCGCCGATGCGCCGGCTCACGCACCCCCGCCATGCCGCCGAGCGCGCAGATCAGCACCGTCCCGGCGGGCTCCGCGGCACAGCACCGGCGAGCGCGCCGAGCACCTCTTCCAGTTCGTCTCGTCGGCCGGTGAACGAGGGCAGGTCGTGGGGCAGTTGAGCCGGCCCGGCGCGACGTGGCACCGGGGCCTGCTGGTGCGGCGTGCCGGCGTCGGGACCGGCCGCCGGGGTGGCGTGCGCGTCGCGCGGCACCACACGCTGGGCGTCCCGCAGTTCGGGCCCGGAGTCGAGGCTGCCCAGTTCGTCGGCGAGGCGGCTGCACGCGGTCCGGTACGCGCTCAGCGCCTCGGCGCGCCGGCCGGTGGCCGCGAGGGCGAGGACGAGCCGGGCCCGGAGCGGTTCGTCCACCGGTGCCCGGTTGCGGCCTCCCGCAGGTCGGTCAGCACCGAGCCCGGCAGGCCCGCACGCAACGCCGCGTCGGCCACCTCGCGTACGCTGGCGAGGCGCTCGCGCTCCAGCCCGCCGACCGCCAGGCGCGCCCGCACGTCCGGGGAGACCCCGGAGGCGACGGGTCCGCTCCACCACGCCAGGGCTTCTGCGAGCAGTTCCACGGCCCGCGTGGGCGAGCCCACGGCGACGGCCCGCCCGGCTTCGTCCGGCAACCGCCGGAACTACGAGGTCCAGGGCGTCGCCGTCGGTGGCCAGGCGGTAGCCGCCCGCGCCGCGCACCAGTCGGCGGCCCGGTACCCGCGCGGGCAGTCCAGGCTCCGACAGGCGGCGCAGCAGGCCGACATGGCGGCGGATGCCGTTCACGGCCGTACGCGGCGGCTGGTTTCCCCACAGCGGGTCGATGATCTCGGGCACGGGTACGGGCTGATTACCTGAGTTACAGCCAACGCCGGATCTTCCGGAATAACCCCTTCCCCCCGTGCAACCTTTTGGCATACCGGCGTGTCTCAACCCATAACAGCATGCATCGACCAAGGGGGACATCATGCGAAGAATATGGGCGGCGATGGCGGCGATCGTGCTGACGGGCGTCGGCTGGGGAGCGGCGTCGACCGCGGCGGGCGCCGCACCGGCGGCCACCGCACGGGTCACGGCCTGCCCGACCGGCTGGGGCAGCGGCGACAAAGGCGGTGACGCCACCGGATCCGTGCCGCTGGAGAACATCAGGACCGGTCGGCACGACTGCTTCGACCGGATGGTGTTCGACGTGCCCGGCGGCGGCCGCTCGATCGGCTATCGGGTCGGGTACGTCAGCCGGCTCCACCAGAGCGCCAGCGGTCGTTACATCCCGGTCGGCGGCGGGGCCGTACTCGACGTCCGCGTCGGCGCGCCGAGTTACGACCCGGCGACCGGCGCACCCACGTACCCGGGACGGGTGGGCCACACCCTGCCGGGCGTGCACCTCGCGGGTTACCGCACCTTCAGGGACGCCCGGTTCGCCGGCAGTTTCGAGGGCGAGACACAGATCGGCCTGGGTGTCCGCGCCCGGCTGCCGTTCCGGGTGATCCAGTCGTCCGGCCACCTCGTGATCGACGTGGCCCACAACTGGACGGGCAGCCGCTGAGTGAACCGTGCCGCGGCCGGGCTTGCGCGTACCCCCTGAGTCTGGTTGGGTACCGGCGCCACATGCGCACAGGGCCTGTGGGGCAAGAGGGGCGGGCGGCGTGCGTTCGACGGTAAGGCAGGACATCAGGGGTTCGTTGCCCGACGGGCTCGGGCAGGCGATACGTGGGACCGCCGAGGACATCGCCACGCTGCTGCGGGGCGTGCGCGACACGGCGGTCCCCGTACCGGGTTCGGAGTGGACCATCGGCGAGGCGGCCGCACATCTGGCCCTGGCCAACGAGCTGATGGCCGACCTCGCCTCCGGGCGCGAACGCCCCTACGGGGACGGCACACCTCAGAGCCTGGCCGCGGCCAACGAGCGGTCCCTCGCCGCCTTCGGGGAGCGCCGGGCCGAGCCACTGGCCACGATGATCACGAAGCAGGCCGAGGTGTTCCTGGACGCCATGGCGACTGCGGCCGAAGGGGCCGGCGGGACCGCCGACGATCCGGCACCCCGCACGCCACTCGGCCCCATGGACCGCGGCGTTCTCGCGTCCTACCTGCTCACCCACATGCTGGGCCACGGCTACGATCTCGCCCGCGCTCTGGACCGGCCGCACATGATCGACCGCGCGCGGGTGAACCTCTGCATGCCGTTCATGCTCGCGGTCATGCCGCGCGTCGCCGACCCCGCGGCCACCGCGGGGCTCACGGCCCACTACACGGTCCGCCTCCGCGAGGGCGAGGCGTTCGGGGTGTCGCTGACCGACGGCACCGTGCGGGTGACGCCGGGGCCGCCGGACCGCTCGGACTGCACCATCCTCATCGAGCCCACGGCCTTCCTGCTCATCGCGCTGGGCCGCCGCAACCCCTGGCGTGCCATCGCCCAGGGACAGATCGTCGCGTGGGGGCGCAGACCCTGGCTGGCCCCCCGTTTCCCGGCCCTGTTCACCGCTCCCTGAGCGGCTCAGTCCGTCGAGCGGGTGGCGCCGAAGTGGGTCTCGTGGGTCCAGACGTGGCTGCAGGACGGGCACTGCAGGTGGAGCAGGCTGCCGGTGTTGGAGAGCAGGTAGCGCCAGTGGGCGTGGCACGCACGCCCCTGCTCGCAGGCGTCGCATCCGCGGCGGTCGTCGCAGCGGGGACAGTCCACCCAGGCACGGCGCCCGATGTCGGCCTGCGGATCAAGCGGCAGCATGACCGCCCCCGCGCCCGGGGAGCACCCCGGCCGCGACCAGTTCGTCGTACAGGCGCTGCTGCTCCGCGCTGAGGCCGGAGTACAGCAGGTCGTAGGCCTCCTCCTCACCGCGCAATGCCGCGACGGGGTCCCAGTCGGGCCCCAGAGCGGCCAGGACATGGGTGCGCCGGAGCATTTCGTGGGAGGTCAGGTCGACGACGAAGTCGACCGGCTCAAAGGTGCCGGATCGGTCCGCCGCGGGCTCGCTCGCCGCGGCGGGTTCGTCCGGCTCGCCGGGAAGGACGGGGCCAAAGGAGGACATACGACCGAACGTAGGTAAGCCTTTGCCGCCGCGGCAAGAGCGGGTGGGAGAAGTCACAGCAGGCCGGCGCCCCGCTCACACCGTCACTTCAGGATGTTGACGGCCCGCGCGACCACCAGGACCACGGTCGCCAGCGAGACCGAGGACTGCAGCAGCATGAGCATCTTGGCCCAGCGGGACAGCGGCATCACGTCGGTCGGGCTGAAGGCGGTGGAATTCGTGAACGAAAGGTAGACGTAGTCCAGGAACGCCGGCTCCCAGTCCGGTGGGGCGAGCTCCGGGCTCTGCATCTGTACGAAGAGGAAGTCGGCGAACTGCCGCCGCCGAGCGCCCGTGCCATCGGGCCGCCGCGGTCCCACTCCCAGTACCACAGGGCGAACACGATGACATTCGTCAGCCAGATGCCGCCGCCGGTCAGCAGCAGCGGCACCGCGTCCGTCCCCGCGCTGCCGCTCACCAGGTCCAGCACGAGCCGGACCGCGGCCCAGCCGTTGGCCAGGCTGATGACGCCCATCAGGGCCAGGCCCAGCCCCCGCAGCCAGCCCGTCCGGGGCTCGACCCGCCGCGGGTTCGCGGCGATCAGACCGGCCAGCAGCACCAGCTCCAGCACCGGCAGCGCCCAGTACGGCTGGAGCGCGAGCCGGTGCGGCAGCATCAGTTGCAGGGCGACCGCCAGCAGGATCACGGCGGTCACGGCCCAGCGCGGCTCACCACGGGTCGCCCGCCGCCACGCGGGGACCAGATCACGCTCGCCGCTCTGCAGCAGCCGCTCGATCCTGGCCAGACGGCTCTCGGCGTCATCCATCATGTCTGCGGTCATGGCGAGGATTGTCCCGGGCGGCAGGCCGGCGTCGGGACGGGGGCTCGGGCCTGGCGTGGGTGTCAGCGGCTGACGAGTTCGGTGAACCGGTCGGTGGCGATGTTGCCGCCCGAGGCGATGATGCCGATCCGCCGCGGCAGGTCGTCGACGCGTCCGGCCATGAGGGCCGCCAGGCCGGTGGCGCCGCTGGGCTCGAGGACGATCTTCAGACGCTCGAAGGCGAACCTCATGGCCTGGACGATCTCTTCGTCACTGACGAGCGCGACCGCGTCGACCAGGCGCTGGTTGATGCCGAACGTGATCTCGCCCGGGGTGGGCAGGGCCTGGCCGTCGGCGATGGTGCGGGGGACGGGGATGGTGACGCGGACGCCGCCCTCCAGGGAGCGCTTCGTGTCGTCGCCCGCTTCGGGCTCCACGCCGATCATCCGGATGCCCGGGTGCAGCGCCTTGGCGGCGGTGGCGCTGCCGGCGATGAGGCCGCCGCCTCCGACTGGTACGACGAGCGCGTCGAGTTCTCCGGTGTCCTCGAGGAGTTCGAGGGCCGCGGTGCCCTGGCCGGCGATGACGTGGGGGTGGTCGTAGGGCGGGATCAGGGCCAGGCCACGGTCCTCGGCCAGGGCCTCGCCGAGCGCGGTGCGGTCCTGGGTGTAGCGGTCGTACGTCACGATCTCCGCCCCGTATCCGGCGGTCGCCTCCCTCTTGGAGCGTGGGGCGTCCTCGGGCATCAGGATGACGGCGCTGGTGCCCAGTTCGCGGGCGGCGAGGGCGGTGGCCTGGGCGTGGTTGCCGGAGGAGTACGCGGCGATGCCCTTGGCCAGCTGCTCGGGGGCGAGCTGGGCCGCCGCGTTGTACGCGCCGCGGAACTTGAACGCGCCGATCCGCTGGAAGTTCTCGCACTTGATGAACACCTCGGCGCCGACCAGGGCGTTGAGCGTACGGGAGGTGAGGACGGGAGTGCGATGCGCGATGCCTTCGAGGCGCGCGGCGGCCTCACGGACGTCGTCGAAGGTTACGGGTGAAGCGGCGGCCATGACGTGTCCTTGCGGTGGGAGGGGTACAGGGCGGGTGGGGCTGGGGGGACAGGGCGGGTGGGGCTGGGGGGACTGGGCGGGCGAGGGTGGGAGGGACGGGCTCGGGAGGCTGACCCTCGGCGGGCCGGCTACCAGCCGCTGACGCGCTTCCAGACCGCCTCGATCACCGGCGCGGGGTCCTGGGGCCGTGTGCCGTCGATGACGTGGTAGCCGTGGTGCTGGGCCGCCGTGGCGCAGGCGTGGTTGGGCAGGATGCGCAGCCGGGTGCCGACGGGCAGGTCGGGCAGGAGGGCGCCGCCGCGTGCGGTGAGGGTGCCGTGCTCCTGGCTCGCGGCGGTCATGACGAGCCCGGGGATCGGGCGGCCGGCCAGGTCGGTGACCAGGCCGTAACCCTGGTCCTGGGGCTGGGCCGAGGTACCGCGGTCGCGGGACATCGCCATCCATCCGCCGTCGGTGATGATCCATCCGTACTCGGGGCGGTGACCGATGACGGTGACGACCACCGACAGGGCCAGGTCTTCGATGGCGCAGACGCCGAGGCCTGCCATGACCAGGTCGAAGAAGACGTAGTTGCCGGCGCGCAGTTCGGTGACTCCCGTGAGGTCCTCGGCCGCGTGGGCGGTGGGCGTGGAGCCGACGCTCACGACGTTCACGGGCAGGTCGGCGGCACGCAGCCTGTCGGCCGCGGCGACCGCACCGTCACGCTCGTTCTTCGTGGCCAGGCGCTGTTCTTCGGCGCTGTGGGCGAAGTAGGACTCCCCGGCGTGGGTCAGTACCCCGTCGAGGCAGCCTGCTTCGTGCAGGATGCGGCCGATGCCGACGAGCCCGGGCGCATCAGGGTGGATGCCGCCGCGGTGACCGTCGCAGTCGATCTCGATCTGGGCGGGGACGGCGATGCCCGCCGCACGCGCGGCGTCGGCCACGAACGTCGCCTGTTCGGCGCTGTCGAGCAGGACGCGCAGCGCGACGCCCCGGCGCAGCAGGGCGATCACGCGGGGCAGCTTGTGGGGGTCGATGCCGACGGCGTAGGTGATGTCGGTGTAGCCGCCGCCGGCGAACGCCTCGGCTTCGGCGAGGGTCGAGACCGTGATCGGGCAGGAGGTGCCGTCGTGCATGAGTGCCGCCACGTCGAGGCTCTTCGCCGTCTTGACGTGCGGGCGCAGGGTGACCCCGAGTTTGTCCGCACGCTGGGCGAGCCGTTCGATGTTGCGTCGCGCCTTGTGCACGTCCACCACGGCGAACGGAGTGTCGGGATCGGCCAGGGTTCGGGTGGGGGCCGAGGGCAGGGCGGTGGTCACAGCGTTATGTCCCTCTTCTTCAGAAGGGCCGGGCCCGGGTAGAGGTCCCGCAGGCCGATGCCGAGCTGCCGATCCTCACCCCGGCGTGCGTGGCGGAGGCCGACGGCTTGAGCGTGAAGCGGTTCTTCGGACCGGATCGCACGGCCACGCTGGGGAAGGCGGCGCCGTCCACGGTCGCGTGCGAACGCCCCGCGGGCCGCCTCCAGGGCCAGATCCTCGCCCACGAGCGCGGCGGGCCGTTCCTCGGTGATGGGCAGCAGACCGCGGTCACGGCGCTCCGGGCCCATCTCGGTCGGCTCCGGGTTCATGAGCGACCTTTCACTTGGTGTAGTTGTAGACGGTCGCCCGGGACACGCCGAGCAGGTCCGCGATGGTCTGCGCGGCATCACGCGAATCGAAGTAGCCGTCCTCGTGCAATTGCCGTACGAGTGCCTTCTTGGTCTCCCGGCTCAGTGATCTGGGGGTGCCCCCGCGTTCCGCGGCGAGCGCCTCGACCGCCTGGCGCAGTTCGCGGGCATTGCGGTCGCGCAGCGTCTCCAGCGGCTGATCGCGGTGCTCGGTGTCGGTGGCGACGAGGTTGGACAGGGCGAGCGTGACCGGCGACAGAACGGAGACGTCGAGGTTCAGGCAGAGGGCCGCGATGTACTGGCCTGAGCTGCCCTTGATGCCGATCGACGTGCTCTTCGCGGGGCGGCCGTCGGGGAACCGGTTGGGATAGTTCTGGATGACGCTGGGGTACTGCGGGTCGGCGATGCGTGCCAGGCCCAACTCGGTCGCGGAGTCCCCGACGCCGCGCCCGGAGAGGTTGTTCTCGATCACCCGGATCGCGTGCCGCGGATCGCGCAGGTCGTGCAGAACCACTTCGCACAGGCCCGGGAACATGCGGCCGAGGGCGACGGCGATCTTCTCCGCTTCGCGAACGAGATGCTCGTCGGCCTCGGTCGGGGTGATGCCCGTAGGGTGGTCCATCGAGGTCTCTCCCGGTACGCCGACGGAGGGTCCCGGAGTGGCCCTCACCCGCTGAACTCGACTGTTTATCTAATTCTAGACAGCAAGGCTAAGTCATCGCTCCGCCGTCGTCCAGCGACCCGGGAAGCTTTTTGAGGCTCACCGTCCGACGCGCAGCCTGCGCTGGGCGGCCAGGCGTACGGGCGCGCCGGCAGCGCCGTACCCGCGGGAGCCGCCGGTACGCTGCACGAATCCATTCGACAGGGGTCTCCCGGGCGGACGTGTTGCGGCGGCCGGCGGTCCTGGCTTCCCCAGGGCCGGGGGCCTCGGCGGCCCGCGACGGCACCGTGAGGCCGACGGCCGCGAGAGCATCTCAACCGTCCCCCCTGTGGACCGCGAAGTAACGAGGGACCGCGAAGTAGGGGTGCCGTTAAGCCCCTTCAAGGACGTTGGTAGCGGCGGCGTCCACATCGCCGGTGCGGAGAAGACCGGCGCGCCTGGCCGCGCTGTTCTGGTCGAACGGCAACCCGTACGGGACGTTCCGGCTCGACATGGGCAAGCGGCTCGACCATGCCCGGGGCAGCTCCCCGGCCCTGGTATTTCGGTGCAGCCGGCACCGCACGCGCGAGGCGATGAGTGCCCTGGGTATCAGACGGTCTTTCGGGGGCGGGTGGTGCCGAGGCGTTCCCAGAGGCCGGCCAGATGCGTGTGCAGGACTTCCTCGGCTTCTTCTGCGGTCAAGTGGCCTACGAGTACATGGGTGGTGAGGCCGTCGGCGAGGGCGAGCAGAGTGCAAGCCTCGTGCTGCGGGTTGGGCGGTGCAGCGCCTTCGTCGGCCGAGCCGCTCTCGGTTGCCTCCGTGATGAGGCGGACGAGGAGGTTCTGGAGGGCCGTGTAGCTGGCTCTCAGCGGGTCGGCGAGTGGCTCACTGACAGCGGCCTGAGCGACGAACGCGAGCCAGATCCGTGCTTCGGCGCGGTGTTCTTCGCGGAGCAGGGCGATCTCGTTGGTCGCGTGGCTCAGGGCGGTGGCGGCCGACTGGGCCGGGCTTGCGGCCAGGCGGGTCTTCACACGTTCGGTGATGCGGTCGCCGACGTGGTCGACGGCGAAGAGGAGCATCTCCTCCTTGCTGCGGAAGCAGCGCTGAACGGCGCCCAGGGAGACCTGCGCGCGGGCGGCGACGTCGCGCATGCTCACCCCCTGCGGCCCGTGTTCGTCGGCGAGGAGGCAGACGGCCTCGGCGATCCGGCGGCGTCGGCTTTCGTAGTCCACCTGTTTGGGCATGCTCGGTCAGCCTCCTTATTCCAATACGATCGTATCGCTTCCGGGTTAGGGTTCGGACACAAGCACTTCGGCATGTGGATGGGAAGCGCGATGATCAGGCAGAACGCCCTGTGGGCAATGACGGCCGCCGCTCAGGCGGAGGCGGTCCGAGGTGGGGAGGTATCGGCGGTCGAGCTGGTCGACAGCCACCTGGACCGCATTGCCGAGGTCACAACCCGCAGGTCAACGCGGTCACGCAGCTGATGGCCGAGCGAGCCCGCGAGGCCGCGGCACACACGGACCAGCGGCGGGCAGCGGGCGAGGAGCTCGGGCCGCTGGCCGGCGTGCCGTTCACAGTGAAGGAGGCCACCGCTGTCGAAGGCGTGCCGACCACCCTCGGAACGGCGCGCTTCCGCGACTTGGTGGCTCCGGCCGACGCGCCCCCTGTGGCCCGGCTCCGCGCGGCGGGAGCCATACCGATCGGCCACAGCAACATGCCCACTCTCGTCGTGGCCGGGATGCACACCCGCAGCGAGTTGTTCGGCGACACCGTCAACCCGTGGAACCGGAGCCGGACCCCGGGCGGCAGCAGCGGCGGTGACGGAGTGGCCGTCGCCACCGGCATGGCCGCACTCGGACTCGGCAACGATTCCGGCGGATCAGTCCGGATCCCAGCCTCGTTCTGCGGCGTGCGGGGCTGAAGCCGACCACCGGGCGGTTCCCCGCCGACCACCGCGTCCTCGGCCCGGACGACCCGGGACCAGCCTCACAGATGCTGGTCACCGACGGGCCCCTGGCCCGTACGGTCGCCGACCTGCGGCTGGCATATGAGGCGCTTGCCGGGACCGACCCGCGGGACCCGCGGGCCGTACCCGTGCCCCTCTACGGCGAACCGCTGCCGGAGCCGGTCAAGGTCGCGGTCGTCGCCGACCCCGCAGGCCACGGCGTCCACCCCACGGTCCGCGGGGCCGTCGCAGCGGCAGCGGACGCGTTGCGCGACGCCGGGTACGACGTACGGGAGATCGCGGACGTTCCGCGGCTGGACGAGGCACTTGAGGCATACGGCCGGATCACCGTGACCGAATTCGCGCCGACCTGGCCGGTGGTGCGGAAACTGCTCGGCGAAGGCGGAGACCGCTACATCCAGATGGCCATGGAGAAGACTCCGCCCGCGAACGCCGCAGAGCTCACGAAGCTGATGGGGACCTGGCTGGGCATCCGTCGCTCGTGGGCAGAGTTCCTCGACGAATACCCGCTGCTGCTCGGCCCGGTGTTCACGGAGCCGCCCGTCGTGCCGGGACTGGAGTCACGCGATGAAGCGGGGCGGGAACGGGTCGCCCAGGGCATGCGCCTGTGCACGGCGACCAGCTTCGTGGGCGTACCCGCGGCCGCCGTACCGACCGGACTCGGCGACGGACTGCCAACCGGCGTACAGGTCATCGGGCGCGCGTTCCGGGAAGACCTGTGCCTGGCCGCTGCCCAGGAGATCGAGGACCGCCTCGGCGTGCTCACGCCGATCAGCCCTCGCCCCGAATCCCCGGCTGCCGCGCGGTAGGCGGAGCTACCACAGAGGGCAAAGAGACGGCCAGAGGTCAACGAGCGGCGCGCAGGAGGCAGCATCCGTGCCGCGCCGCTCACCGGCCCCTCCCCGGTCGAAGTGTCGGCAAACGACCGTCTGCCGACACTCGGCGCAGTGATCACGAACCCGCAGGTGGGCAGTGTCGGCAACTCGCGTCGACAATCAACGTCGGAGAACGGTTCTTCGGGGTAGTTTCCGACGACGCTCATGGCTACGCCCGCACATCGACGGCCGACCAGAACCCCGATCATCAGATCGACGCACTACTCCGCCACGGCGTCGGCCGCGACAACATCCACGTCGACGTCGCCAGCGGCGCGAAGGCATCCCGCCCGAAGCTCGATCTCGTCATGCAGCTGCTCCGCGAGGGGGACACGCTGAAGGTCACCCGGCTCGGCTCTCCCGCTCCGTGCCGCACCTGGTGACCCTCGGCGCCGAGCTGCGCGAGCGGAGTATCGGGCTGCACGTCATCGAGCAGGGCATCGACACCGCCACGATGGAGGGGTGGGCGATGTTCGGGCTGCTGTCCGTACTGGCGGAGCTCCAGCGGGAGCTGATCGTGGCGAACACGAACGACGGGCTCGCCTCCGCGCGGGCCCGCGGCCGGATGGGCGGACGCCGACCGAAGCTCACCGCGGACCAGGCCGCGCTCGCGCAACGGCTCTACGATGAACGGGAGAAGACGGTCCAACAGATCGCCGACATGTTCAGCGTGCCGAGGTCGACGGTGTACGGGCACCTCGACAAGACCAAGACCGTCCCCCGCCAACCCAAGAGGACCGCAACCACGAAGCCCTGACCGCTACCGACTGGTTACTTGTCACCTGGTTCGCCGCTCGTTGACGGCCCCCCAAGTACCGAGGGACAACAACCTTCAGCGGCGTTGCCACGGCCACGGCCGCCGGGTAGGCGTCCCTCGTCGGCCCGCTTCAGGGATGCGGGGATGGCCGCGGTGATGTCCGCCGGCTGCTCCACCTCGGCGCTGAGCGCGTCGAACACCGCACGCGGACGGCGGCGACATGACCCGGGGCCTCCATCTGCAACGCCATGCCCTCGTCGGCGAGTTCGACCAGCTGTCCGCGCCGGTCCGCCGGGTGGTCCCGGCGCATTACCCGGCCGGACCGGCGCCACCGAGGCCGAGGCGCTCACGCGTGATGGCGCCAGGGTCGTCGCGAGCGACGTCGAACCGGTGGGCGCCTGCCGCCGCCTCGACGTCCGGCGGTGACGGCCGCCCCGGCGTCCGGTCAGGCGGCCGGCACGGCGAACAGCATGCAGGTGCTGGTGGCGTGCGCGAGGAGGCGGTCCGCTTCGTCGTACAGGTCGGCCTCGGCGAGCGCCGTGCGGCGGCCGCTGCTGAGGACACTGCCGACGGCCCGCACCTTGCCGGTGTCGACCGTGATCGGGCGCAGGAACTTCACCGTGATGTCGAGCGATGTGTAACCCATGCCGGGCGGCAGCGTGGACTGGACCGCGCAGCCGGCCGCCGAGTCGAGCAGCGTCGCGTAGATCCCGCCGTGCACGCTGCCGATGGGGTTGTAGTGCTCCTCACCGGGCACCAGCGAGAACACCGCGCGCCCCTGCTCCACCTCTTCGAGGCTGAATCCCACGGTGGCGCCGACCGGCGGCACGGGCAGGCGCCCTGCGACGAGTTCCTGGAGGAACTCCAGCCCCGAGCTCCGGCCGACGGCCGCCGCCGAGACCGCCGGGTCCTCCCACTCGTACGTTCGCGACCGTCCCATGCCGATGTGCCTCCTCATCTGACTTCGTTCGGCGAAGCTAGCTTTTCCCAAGGCTGACTGTCAATGACAAAGCCAGAGGGCCTCTCTACCATGACGGCATGAAGTGGCTGGAGATGAGCACGGAGAACTGCACGGTTCAGCGCACGCTCGACCTGGTCGGGGAGAAGTGGACGCTGCTGATCCTGCGCGACGCCTTCAACGGGGTCCGCCGCTTCGACGAACTCCACCGCCATGTGGGTCTGTCGGAGGCTGTCCTCGCCGACCGGCTGCGCAAGCTGGTCTCGGCCGGGATCCTGCGGACGGTCCCGTACCAGGAACGAGGCAGCCGGGCCCGCCATGAATACCGGCTGACGCGCAAAGGCCGGGACCTGTGGCCCGTCCTCGTGGCACTGCGGCAGTGGGGCGAGACGTACGTCGCCGACCCCGAGGGCCCGGTCCTGGACATCCGGCACAGCGACTGCGGCGCCCCCGTGCGCGTCGTGGTCGAATGCTCCCACGAGCACGCCGCGCTGTCCCCGACCGAGGTCACGGTGGTGCCGGGGCCAGGGGCCCGGCCCCTGGCCTGAAGCCAGCGTCACTGCCAGGGGGTGGATGTGCGAGGGCAGTTCCTGCCGGGCCGCGCCGCCCGGCAGGAACTGCCCTCGCGCTGCCGCTAGCCGCGGCGGCCCGCCGGATCGTGGGTGATCGTGTCCCGGCCCTCGTCGCCGGGGACCGGCCCGCTGCCGACGGATCCGGCGCCCGCGCCGGCCGCCGTCCCCTCCGCCCGGTCCCCGTGCCCCGGCCACCACGCCGCATGGCCGATCAGCGCGGTGAGGCTGGGCGTGAAGAACATCGCCATCACGAAGGCGGCGACCGCGATGCCGAAGGAGACGGCGAAACCCATCTCCATGAGCAGCGAGTTGCCCGCCAGCATCATCGTGGCGAAGGTCGCCGCCAGAATGAAGCCGGCCGCGGCGACGGTCGGCCCGGCGTGCCTGAGCGCCATGCCGGCCGCCTCGCGCGGCCCGCGGCCCTCGCGGGCCTCCTCGCGGAGCCGGGCGATCATGAGGATGTTGTAGTCGGTGCCGATGGCGACCACGAAGAGATACATGATCACCGGGAGCATGAACATCAGACCCGAGTGCCCCTGTCCCTCCTGGAAGATCCATACGGTGGCGCCGAGGGTGGCACCGAAGCCGAGACCCACCGAGGCGATCAAGTACCAGGGAGCGACCACGCTGCGCAGCAGCAGCCCCAGGATGAGCATGATCAGGAGCGCGGCGACCGGGAAGACCGTCCGGTAGTCGTGATTGACCGCGGCATTGATGTCCTTGAAGATCGAGGACATGCCGCCGACGAGGGCTTCGGTGCCGTCGGGGGCGTCGGAGCGCGCGACGTCGCGCACCCTGCCCACGGCATCGATGGCCTTGTCCGTCGACGCCTCGTACTTGAGCGTGACGGTGAAGTCCGCGGTGGTACCGGCCTTGTTCACCTGGGTCATACGCACGCTCGCGACGCCGTCCACGGCGGCGAGTTTCTTCGCGTACGCGTCGAAGTCGGCCTTGTCCAGGGGCATGTGGTCGGTGCTGGACAGGTAGACGTCCGTGGGGGCCGCGGCGCCCGCCGAGTACGCCTTCTGCATCTCGTCCTGGACGACCATGGACTCCTTGGTCTTGGGCATGGCGCCCGACGCCAGGTCGAACGTCGCGTTGAAACCGAACGTACCGAGCGACAGCGCGATCAGCACCAGCCCGGACAGGGCTGCGGTCAGCGCCGGACGGCGCTGCACAGCACGGCCGAGGGCGGCGAAGCGGGCGTTGTCCGGTTCCTTCTGCCAGGACTTGGAGGGCCAGAAGACCTTCGGCCCGATGAGCGAGACCACGGCCGGGATCAAGGTCAGGCCCGCGACCAGGGTTGCCGCAACCGCGATGGCGAGCGCCGGGCCCATCTGCTTGAGGAAGCCGAGCGTGGACAGCACCAGCGCGAGGAAGGCGATGATGACCGCTCCGGCGGCCGAGGCGATGGCCTCGCCGACCCGGTCGACCGCGTTGACCATGGCCTGCTTGGGCTCGTCACCGGCGCGCAGGCGTTCGCGGTAGCGGAACATCAGGAAGAGGAAGTAGTCCGTGCCCACGCCGAAGAGCACGACGATCAGGATCGACGAGATCGAACTGTTGGCCTGCAGGTCGAAGAGCTTGGTGGCGTACGCGATCAGGCCGTTGGCGACGGCGGACACCAGGCCGATCAGGATCAGGGGCAGGATGGCGAGAATCGGCGCCCGGAAGATGATCAGCAGCGTCACCAGGATGATGACGAAGGTGCCGATCCCGATCAGCGCCTGACCGCGCTTGGACGAGTCCTGCTGGTCGAGGGCCTCGGCGGCGGAGCCGCCGAGCTTGACGTCGAGGTGCGTGCCCTTGGCCAGTTCCTTGAGGTCCTCGCGTAACACCTTGGCCGCATCGGCCTGTTTGGGCTGACCGGCGTTCTTGCTGTCCATCTGGACCAGGGTCAGGTCATACCTGCCGTCCTTGGACGGCCGGCCGGGGACGACCTTCTGCACCTCGTCGATGTGTTTCTTGCCCAGCTCGGTGGTGATCCGGGCGACATCCTGCTGGTCGGCGTCGGTCAGCCTGCCGCCGTCGGTGCGCTGATACAGCGCGATCGCGGACGGGGTGAAGGCGCTGGGGAACGCCTTCTGCTGAAGACTAGCCGCCTTGATGGACTCGTAACTCTTGGGCAGGAAACTGCTCTCGTCGCTGTTCGAGGGCAGGCCCGGAGCGGTGGCGACGATCGCCACCGCGGCGATCAGCCATGCCACGATCGTCCAGACGGGATGTCGGACGACAGCGTTGCCAATTGGTCGGAACATGCGGGGGGTCCTCCTGGACAGGAAGATCACCGCAGCCCGGGGAGCGGTCCCTGGCATCGGCGACCCCGACCGGCACGCATACAACGGGCCGGTCGAATGGTTGTCTTAAGGTCACATCGTAGTGACCACGCATCGAGATCATTCCAGCAGACGCCCTCCAGCACGAGCCGATATCGGACAGGTGAGCCGACGCCCGGCACGCGACGCGGCCTGCCGGTCATCGTGCGGCGCGGGAACGGAAGTTGGGCGGGCGGATCGCGATCGGTGTGCATGCCGTGGGTCCCGGCCCTGCCGGCGTCGAGATGGTCGACGGCCTCGGCGAGCACCACTGCCCGGGTCGTTCGTACTCGGCCAAAGGCCCGGTGCTCCGCCCCCGTGAAAAGATGCCGGACATGACCCATGACACCCCTCAGATGTGACAGAGGCGCAATGGCACTGGCTGCTCAACTGGCCCCATGTGGACAATGAGTTGGTGCGAGTCGCCTACGAGGAACCGCGTCTTCGGCAGCTCTTCCCCTGGGTGAGCATGTGGGAGCTGCACTTCAGTCGCTGCACCCAGTACCCCTGGTCGTGGGACGTTCCCTACATACGTCCGCAGCCCGGCGGGGTGTTCAAGGTGGAAGGCCCCTCCAGGGTCGCCTTCATCGGCGAGGTGTACACAGCCCAAGCGGCCGTCGCCATGGTGGCCGACCGGCTGCCGCCAGGCTGTGGGCCCGCGGTCATCGGCGATCGCGACGCCCTCGCCGCCACCACCGCCGGATCTGTGCGCCCGACAGGGCAGGAGTGAGTCAGGAGAGCCAGTCGGCGTAGCGGGTGGGGGCGAGGTGGGCGTGCTCGTCGGTGAGGACGTCCCCCTTGACGACGGCGAACATGCCGGCGGTGGGATCGGTGACGACGGTACGGCCGTCGCCCTTGCGAGACAGGGTGATCCGGCCCAGCTCGTCCAGGGGGAAGATCTCGGGGCCGCCGATGGTGCGCATGCCGTTCAGCGGGGCGCCCGCGGCGACCTCCGCCACCGCGTCGGCCACATCCTTGGAGGCGATCGGCTGGATCGGCGTGGCGGGCAGCCGGACGGTGTCCCCGTCGGCCGTCAAGGACATGACAGTGTCCATGAACTCCATGAACTGCGTCGCGCGGACGATCGAGTAGGGGATCGGCCCGGCCGTGAGGATCTGCTCCTGGAGCACCTTGGCGCGGTAGTAGTCCAGCTCCGGCACCTGGTCCACGCCGACGATCGAGAGGATGACGAAGTGCCCGACACCCCCCTTCCGTGCCGCGGCCAGAAGGTTGTCCATCGAGGTCTGGAAGAAGGCCGGGGAGGCTTCGTCGAAGGTCGGCGAATTGGTCAGGTTGACGACGACGTCGGCTCCCGCGACCGCCTCGTCCAGTCCCTGGCCGCTGATGACGTCGACTCCGGTGGACTGCGAGTGCGGTACCGCCTCGTGCCCCGCGGCGTTCAGGATCTTGACGACCTGGGACCCGATCAGCCCGGTACCGCCGATGACTGCGATCTTCATGTCATGCCTTTCGTAGGGATCATGTACGAAATATGGCATATGAACCATCGGGTGGGCGCGGCAAGAACCGGCGCCTCGATCCGCCAAGCCGCCCGACCGGCGAGGGAGAAGGAACCGGACATGACACCGCTCAGCACCGCCGAGTCTCTGCGCAGCACCCCCGAAGGCATCCTCTGGGAGCCCAGCGGCCGCTGGGTGCGCGGCCGCAGGGCCGACGTCACGGTCGTCGACAGCCGCCATCCGGTCCTCGTGTGGGAGCCGGGCGTCCCGGTGCCGCTGTACGCCTTCCCGCGCGAGGAGGTCCGTGAGGACCTGCTGCGCCGGGCGAAGAACCCGCCCACCGGCACCCACACCGGATCGACGGTCTTCTATGACCTGGAGGTCGGCGGCGAGCTGCTGGAGAACGCGGCCTGGACCTTCCTCGCGGACGACCTCGCGGGTTACATCTCCTTCGAGTGGTTCCAGCGTACCGGCAAGGGCCTCGACCACTGGTACGAGGAGGAAGAGGAGATCTTCGTCCACCCACGGGATCCGCACAAACGGGTCGACGCCATCCCGAGCAGCCGGCACGTCCAGGTCGAGATGCACGGCACGGTGGTGGCCGACACCCAGCGCCCCGTCCTGCTGTTCGAGACCGGTCTGCCCACCCGCTACTACTTCCCCCGCGAGGACGTCCGCCTCGACCTCTTCGAGCCCACCGACCACCACACCGGCTGCCCCTACAAGGGCACCGCCGGGTACTGGACCTGGCGCGGCGAGGGCGACGTTCCGCCCAACGTCCTGTGGGGCTACGCCGATCCGCTGCCCGCCGTCGGCGCCGTCAAGGGGCTGCTCGCCTTCTACAACGAGGCCGTCGACATCACCGTGGACGGCGAACGCCTGGAGCGCCCGGTCACGCACTTCAACAAGACGCTCTCGGCACGGCCCACACGCTGACTGCTCCGGCGCCGGATGCTCACTGCTCGGGCCGGGTATCGGTCGGCAGAGCGCCATGCGATGATCCCGGCGGCGTTCGACGAGCCCGGCAAGGTGTGGGAGTTCCTGCCCGCTTCAAGGATCCCCCTTCGTCACGACAGGAGTTCGCAGTGAGCAGTGTCCACCACGACGTCACCCTCCTTCCTCCGCCCCGGGTCGAGGAGGTCAGCGAGGACGTCTTCGCCTACATACAGCCCGACGGCAGCTGGTGGATCAACAACACCGGTTTCCTGGTCGGGCGGCGCGGCGTGATCAGCGTGGACTCCTGCTCGACGGTGCGGCGCACGCAGGCGTATCTGAACGCGATCGCCACCGTCACGCCGCAGCCGGTACGTACTCTGATCAACACGCACCACCACGGTGACCACACCTTCGGCAACCACCTCTTCGGCGGCGCCACCATCGTCGGGCACGAGGCGACCCGGTCGAGCATTCTCGAGTGGGGCGGGCCGGGGGCGGCGGCTGCGTTCTGGACCGAGGTCGAGTGGGGCGACGTCGCGATCGAGCCGCCCTTCCTCACCTACACCGAGGGTGTCACGGTATGGGCCGACGAGGTGCGCGCCGACGTGCGTTACGTCGGTACGCCCGCCCACACGACCAACGACTCCATCGTCTGGCTGCCCGAGCGGGGGCTCCTCTTCAGCGGCGACCTGCTGTTCAACGGTGGTACTCCCTTCCTCCTCCAGGGATCCGTAGCCGGTGCCGTCCAGGTCCTCGAAGAGGTGATCAAGCCCCTGGGAGCGACGACCATCGTCCCCGGGCACGGTGCCGTCGCCGGTCCCGAGCTCGTCGACGAGGTGCTCGGCTACCTGCGGTTCGTCCAGACCACCGCCCGAGCGGGCCGCGATGCCGGGCTCACGCCGCTGGAGACCGCCCGGGAAGCGGACCTGGGCGGGTACGCCGAGCTGCTGGACTCCGAGCGCATCGTCGGCAACCTCCACCGGGCCTACGCGGAACTGGAGGGCGGCCCACTCGGCCGAGGCATCGACGCCGCGGCCGCCCTCACCGACATGGTCACCTACAACGGCGGTCGCCCCCTCACCTGCCTGGCCTGAGGCGGCCCGGTCGAACTGCATCCGGCACAAGCGGCTTTCGCCGGCCTCCCTGGACCGGAGGGTCGAGGGACGTGGGGCGACCGGTGTGCCGGGAGCGGGTCAGGCGGGTTCGGGTACGACGGCCACCGGGCAGGCCGCCTGGTGCAGCAGCACGTGCGCGACGCGGCCGAGCTGGGGGCCGAAGTGGCCGCGGCGGCGCCGGGCACCGACGACGAGCAGGTCGGCCTCCTGGGAGGCGGCGAGCAGGACGTCGCGGGCATGGCCCTCGGCGGTGCGCCGGATCAGTTCCACAGCGCCCGGTGCCTCGCGCAGGGCCTCCTCCAGTGCGACCGCCGGCTGCTTCTCGAGCCGGGCCGGCTTCCCGACGTGCAGCCGATGGCCCGTCGTCGCGTGCGCGGGGCGCCGCCAGGCGCGTACCGCCTCCAGCGGCACGCCGCGCAGGCCGGCCTCCTCGGCCGCGAACCGTACGGCGGCCGAGCCCGCGGGCGGATCGCCGACACCGAGCACCACACGGCCCCCGGTCCCGGCGCGGGCGTTCTCGTCGTGGCCGCCCCGCAGCACGATCACCGGACAGTGCGCGTGCCCGGCGACCGTCACCCCGACGGAACCGAGAAGCGCCTCGGTCATACCGCTGCGGCCCCGGCAGCCCAGCACCACGGCCAGGGCGGCGCTGCTCTCCCGTACGAGCCCCTGCCCCGGTTCCTGGGGCAGCACGTCGGTGGTGACCCGCAGACCCGGCCTGCGGTGCCGGGCACGCTGCTCGGCGGGGCCGACCACGTCCCGGGCCATCACCTCCTCCAACGGCTTGTCGAGCTCCTGGGCGAGCAGGGCGCCTTCGTAGCGATCCCACAGAGAGGCGTACACGAGCCGGAGCGGTGCCCCGCGCAGGGCGGCCTCGTCGGCGGCCCAGTCCACGGCCAGCAGGCTCGGCTCGGAGCCGTCGACGCCCACGACGATCGGAAGGTTCATCGTGCGATTCCTGTCCCGGGGTACCGGCTCAGCCGTGTGCGACGACGGCGACGGGGGCCGAGACGTGGTGCAGCACGGCATGGGCGACGTGACCGATGTGGGCACCCAGAGGGCGGGTGCGCACGCGCCGGCCGGCGATGACCAGGCAAGCGTCGCGGGACGCGGTGACGAGGACCTGCGCGGCGCCGCCGCATCGGCTCGCCTCGATCACTTCGGTGTCCGGGAACTTCTGCCGCCAGGGACGCAGCACGTCGGCCAGCACCGTGGCGTGTTCGCGCTCCAGCGAGCCGTAGAGTTCGGCGTCACCGTAGAAGCGGTAGAAGGAGGTGGGCGGCTCGACCCAGCCGTGCACGACCCGCAGGGACGCGCCCCGGCGCACGGCGGCGTCGAAGGCGAACTCCAGCAGCGTCTCGGAGGGGGTGCCGGTGTCGAGGCCGAGGACGACGGGCAGGAAGGGCGTCGCGGCGGACGGCACGCCCGCCGCGTCCGTCCGGTGCTCGTCGACGGCCTGCTCTCCACTGCGGACCAGCACCACGGGGCGTTCGGCGTGGGCGATGACGGCCAGACTGACCGAGCCGACCATGAATCCGCCGATCCCTCCCAGGCCCCGCGAGCCCAACACCATCAGCTCAGCGGCGTCCGCGGTCGCGCACAGGGCCTCGGCCGGGTTGCCCGTGAGCTGATCCGTGAGCACCTCGACCCCGGGGTGGCGCAACTGAACATCCTTGGCCGATTCCTCGCCCGGCAGCGGGGCCTGAGCCCCGGGCTCGGGGACGGACTCCCAGACGTGGACGATCTTCAGCGGCAGGCCGCGCAGCCGGGCTTCACGGGCCGCCCATTCCACGGCGGCCCGGCTCTCGGGCGAGCCGTCCAGACCCGCGGTGACGGTTCGGGCCATCGTCTCCACCTCCCCGGGAGGACGATCCGATTCCAGCGTGGTGATGCCGTGGTCGCGCGGTCAGGGGCCGCATGTCCCTACGCGGGGCCAACCGGCCCCGATGGCACCCCGGTGGTGGCTCGGACCCGACGCCACCGTTGAAACCTCGCTCCCGACTGTGGGAGGTGAGAGCCTGGTGGCGGGGTCGTGTGCAGATGGGACCAGATCATGGGCGTGTCGGGCCTGCCTCACCACCACAGCGTGACCGATCCGTTGGACCTCACGACGGCCGCGCTGATGATGGTGGACGCGTCGGGGCTGATCGAATGCTGGAGCCCGCAAGCCGAGAAGCTGCTCGGGTATGCGGCAGCAGACGTTCTCGGGCAGCCGGTGTCAGCCGTGCTGTACAGCCCGGACGGACTTTCGGCGCTGATCGAAGGACGGCTGGTCGCCGACAGCTGGGAGGGCCTGATCTCGGTACGCCACCATGGCGGCCGCACCGTCGAGCTGGGGCTTCGGGTACGTGCCCTGCCGACGCCGGGCGGGGGCAGCCGTTGGCTCGCCGCCCTGTGCGGGGCCGACGCCCTGAAGCGATGGGAACTCGGCCAGGCGGCACTGCAGGGCCTGTTGACCCAGTCCCCGATCGGTATCGCCGTGCTCGACGCCGGGCTGCGCTTCGAGTGCTTCAACGAGGTGCTGGCCGCCATGGAGGGGTTGCCTGCCCACGACAGCGGCACCTGTCCGGTCCCGCACCCGGAGCTGCTGCGGGCGGTCGAGCGGCAGGCCCGGCGGGCGCTGTCCTCGGGGAAACTCCTGTCGTCCGTCGAAAGCGTGGAACTCCCGCCCGAAACAGTCGGGCGGCCGAGTCCGGAGCACCTCAGACTGCGTACGTCCTTCCCGCTGCACGCCCGGACCGGTACCACCCTGGGGGTGTGCCAGACAGCCGTCGACTTCACCGATCACGACCGGGGGCGCAGGCGGCTGATGCTGGTGAACGAGGCCAGCGAGCGCATCGGCACCACGCTCGATCTCGGACGGACCGTGCAGGAACTGGCAGAGGTGCTGGTGCCCCGGATCGCCGACTTCGCGGCGGTGGACCTGCTGGACGGCGTTCGCCCGCCGGAAGAGCTCGCCGCACGCCCTCGCAGCGGCAGAGGCGGCCTCTACCGGGCGGCCCACCTGTCGACCCGCGCCGACCATCCCGAAGTGATCGTCCCGATCGGTTCCCCGGCCCGGTACCCGGTCCAGTCCCCGCAGAGCCGCTGTCTGGCCACGGGCCTGACCGTGCGGGACCCGGTCCTCACCCTCGCGACGTCCTGGCTCGCCAAGGATCCGCTCCGGCAGGAGAAACTCCTCCGTCTGGGTGTGCACTCCCACATGACGGTCCCCCTGCGCGCCCGGGGCGTGACAGCGGGAGTGGTCACCCTGCTGCGCTGGGAGAACCCCGAGCCGTTCGACGACGACGATCAGCTCCTCGTCGAGGAGCTGGCCGCCCGGGCTGCCGTGTGCGTCGACAACGCCAGGCGCTTCGCCCGCGAGCACAGCGCGGCACTCGCCCTCCAGACGAGCCTGCTGCCCCCGGTGCTGCCGGACCTCAGCGCCGTCGAGGTCGCCTACCGGTATCTGCCGGCCGATGCCGAGGCCGGCGTCGGTGGCGACTGGTTCGATGTCATCCCCCTTTCCGGCGCTCGCGTCGCACTGGTGGTGGGGGATGTGGTGGGGCACGGCATCCACGCGGCGGCGAGCATGGGGCGCTTGCGCGCGGCCGTGCAGACACTCGCCGACATCGACCTGCCGCCCGAGGAACTGCTGACCCATGTCGACGACCTGGTCCTGCGTCTGTCGGAGGAGGCCGAGGCCGCCGAGGACGGCCCGCTCGTCGTCGGCGCCACCTGTATCTACGCGGTGTACGACCCGATCGCGCGCAAGCTGCGGGTGGCGCGCGCCGGGCATCCCGGTCCGGCGATCGCCCACATGCGTGAGCCCGTCGAGATTCTCGACGTCCCGGCCGGCCCGCCCCTCGGGCTGGGCGGCCTCCCGTTCGAGTCGGCCGAGTTCGAGGTGGAGGAGGGAAGCGTCCTCGTCCTCTTCACCGACGGGCTGATCGAGGCGTCCGACCACGACGTGGACGCCGGCCTGGAGCGCCTGTGCTTCGCACTGGCGCACCCGGACCGGCCGCTCGAGGAGATCTGCGACACGATGGTCCGTACGCTGCTGCCCGACCGTCCGCCCGACGACGTGGCCATTCTCGTCGTACGGACCCGCAGCCTGAGCAGCGACCGAGTGGCCTCCTGGGACATCCCGTCGACCCCCGCAGCGGTCGCGGAGGCCCGCCGCAAGGCGGTGGGCCAACTCGCCCGGTGGAACCTGGACGACATGGCGTTCGCAACGGAGCTGATCGTCAGCGAGCTGGTCACCAACGCGCTGAAACACGCTCACGGACCCATCGGCGTCCGGCTGATCCACGACCGGACCCTGGTCTGTGAGGTGTCCGACGCGAGCAACACCTCCCCGCGGCTGAGACGTGCCCGGTACTCGGACGAAGGCGGCCGCGGGCTGTTCCTGGTCGCACAGCTCGCACAGCGCTGGGGTACTCGCTACACGGAACGCGGCAAGACGATCTGGACGGAGCAGCAGCCACCGCCCGCCCTGGATCCGGACGGCACGAGGTCCCCCGGGTAGCGGCAGGTGCCGGAACCGCCCGGCCGGACCGGGCCGACCCCGCCGCGTGCAGCGGTTACGGCGATGACCTCGTACATTGGACACGTGGGTGTCACCGCCGCCGACGGGGAGCCGACCGCGGATCAGGTCGACTACGCCGCGCTGTTCGCCGCGACCCCGAGCCCCTACCTGGTCCTCAGCCCCGTGCTGCTGATCGTCGGCGTCAACGAGGCCTACTGCCGGGCGACCGGCCGCACCCGGCGGGAGCTGCTCGGGCAGTACCTGTTCGACGCCTTTCCGGACAACCCCGCCGACCCCCAGGCCAGCGGCGTCGTCAATCTTTCGGCGTCCCTGGCGCGGGTGCTGGCCACGGGAAAACCGGACACCATGGCCGTCCAGCGCTACGACATCCCCGTCATCAGCCGGCCGGGCACCTTCGAGGAACGCTGGTGGTCCCCGGTCAACACCCCGGTCCTGCGGCCCGACGGTCAGGTCGCATGGATCATCCACCGCGTCGAGGACGTGACCGCCTTCGTCCATCACCGCCAGAAGCGGCAGCAGGACACCGCAACCGGTCCCCGACGCCGACGGGAGGAGGGCATGGAGAGCGAGCTGTACGCCCGCGCCAAGGAGCTGGAGCGGCTGAACGAGGAGCTACGGCTCGCCCACGCCCGCGAGCGCCAGGTGGCGATCACGCTCCAGGAGGCCATGCTGCACTCCCCCGACCTGGCCCGGCACTCCGATGTGGCGGTGCGCTACCTGCCGGCCATCGGCTCGCTCAACGTGTGCGGTGACTGGTACGACACCGTCGACCTGTCCGACGGCCGTTTCACCGTCGCCGTCGGCGACGTGGTCGGCCACGGCCTGGAGGCGGCCACCGTCATGGGGATGCTGCGCAGCGCTCTCTCGGCGGCCAGCAGGGCCGTCGCGGGCCCCGCCCAGGCGCTGGAGGTCCTGGGTCTGTACGCCCGCTCCGTCGACGGCGCTTTGGCGGCCACCGCCGTGACAGCGCTGGTCGACACGCGGGCGCAGGTGATCGTCTACTCCAGCGCGGGTCATCCGCCCCCCGTCCTGATGCACCCCGGCGGCGCCTGCCAGCTGCTGGACCAGGCCACCGATCCACCGCTGGGCGCCCGGCCCGCACATGTCCCGCGCCCTCAGGCCGGAACCTCCTACAACCACGGGGACATCCTCGTCCTCTACACCGACGGCCTGATCGAACGCCGTGACGAGGACATCGACACCGGCCTGCATCGCCTGACCGACACGCTGTCCCGATGCCTCGGACTCAGCCCCGAACGCCTGGCCGACACCCTGCTCGCGCGCCTGGGTGTCAGCCATGGCGCGCGGGACGACATCGCTCTGGTCGTCGTCGGCTTGTGAATCCCCGGCCGGGTGATGGATCAGGGCCGGGCAGGATCAGGCCGGCCGCCGCGCTCCGGGCCGCCCCGTCGGCCGTCTCCCCATGGACTCGCGGTCCGCCTACCGGTGCTCGGGGTTTTCGTAGTCGTGGCGGCAGCCCGCGTCCCAGGTGGTGCGTTGGTTGCCGTAGGCGGGGATGCCGCCCTGGTCCTTCAGTGCCCGGGCCAGGTGCAGCAGGTTCCAGGTCATGAAGGTGGTGTTGCGATTGGTGAAGTCGTTGTCCGGGCCGCCCGAGCCGGGGTCGAGGTAGGAGGGGCCGGGGCCCGCCTCGCCGATCCATCCGGCGTCCGCCTGGGGAGGGATGGTGTAACCCAGGTGCTGCAGGCTGTAGAGGACGTTCATGGCGCAGTGCTTGACGCCGTCCTCGTTGCCGGTGATCAGGCAGCCGCCGACACGGCCGTAATAGGCGTACTGACCCGCCTCGTTGAGCAGGCTGGAGCAGGCGTAGAGGCGCTCGATCACCTGCTTCATCACCGAGCTGTTGTCGCCCAGCCAGATGGGGCCGGCCAGCACGAGGATGTCGGCCGCCATGACCTGCTGATACACGTCCGGCCAGGCGTCCGACTCCCAGCCGTGCTCCCTCATGTCGGGCCACACACCGGTGGCGATGTCATGGTCCACGGCCCGTACGACGTCCACGCGCACGCCCTGCGCGTCCATGATGGCGGTGCTCCGGTCGATCAGCCCCTGGGTGTTGCTCGTCTCGGGCGAGCGTTTGAGGGTGCAGTTGATCACCAGGGCCCGCAGGTCGTCGTACCGGGCCGGTGCATCGGTGGCAGGCGACGAAGCGGTCACACGGTCCTCCCGGAACCCCGGCCGCCGCACGTCGCGCGGCGGCGCGTCCACATCCGGGTCCAGCGTGCGGGCCGACCGAGGCGGGCGCCATCACAACGCCGCCGAATGGTTCGGGGGCGCCTGCCCTGCCGGTGCTCGGGCGTGGGCCGCGGCCCCGGCCTTGCCGACCCCGCACGTGCGAACGTCTTCCGGCCACCTACTCGGAGTGCTCCTGAGCCCCGGCGTGCCGACAGCGCACGGCCACGGCCGCGATGTCGTCGTCGAGCCGTCCGGCGCTGTAGTGCAGCAGGTCCTGGTGAAGCCGGTCCAGCAGTTCACGCGGCGGCGTCGGGCCGAGCTGCCGCATCCAGTCAGGCAGCGGGAAGAACCTGCCGGCGCGGTCCCGGGTCTCGGTCACGCCGTCGGTGTAGAGCAGCATCTGGTCGCCCGAGGCGAAGGCGACGGTGTCGACGTTGTAGTCGTCCCCGAGGAGCGACGCGAGGTTGAGGGGCGGCGAGGGGGTGGTGGGCTCGACGACGCGGATCTGCCCGTCCTGCACCAGTAGCGGCGGTGGGTGTCCGCAGTTGAGGATCCTGACCTGTCCACCGTCGTACGGGATCTCGGCGATCAGAGCGGTGGCGAAGTGCTCCGGCTGGTCCGGGTCGAGGATCGCGACGCTGTAGCGCCCTATGCTGGCCTCCAGCCGGTGGATGATGCCCTTCAGGTCGGGCTGGTCGTAGGCGTTCTCCCTGAAGCAGTTGATCACAGCCGAGGCCGCCCCCACCGCCGACAGCCCCTTGCCGCGGACGTCCCCGATGAGCAGCCGAACCCCGTACGGCGTGTCGACCACCTCGTAGAAGTCCCCTCCGATCCGGGCCTGCTCCTGGGCCGCCAGATACAGCGACTCGATGTCGACGTCCTGGATACGGCGCGGCAGCG
Organism: Streptomyces sp. NPDC007905; assembly: GCF_042959345.1. NCBI lineage: Bacteria > Bacillati > Actinomycetota > Actinomycetes > Kitasatosporales > Streptomycetaceae > Streptomyces > Streptomyces sp. NPDC007905. The sequence goes on from NZ_JBIBKS010000001.1 coordinate 184,530, forward strand.
GGCGCAGCAGCACCTTCTGGGCCGCGTCGGCGACGAGCCGGACCTGGAAGAGCATCTCCTCCCGCTCCAGTCGGAGATGGCTGGCGTAGGCGGCCGCCAAGGTGACCGCGACGATCGCGGCAGCCGTGTACGGCGTCCCCAGATCGCTGTAGACGAGGCTGAGTCCGATCATGGCCAGCAGGCAGAACCCGCCCAGCACGATCGTCGGGAGCACGGGCCACAAGGCGGCCGCCAGCGCGGGCGCGGCGGGCAGGAGACGGCTGAAGGCGATCTCCCTGGGGGTGGCGAATGCGAGGCCGGTGATGAGGACGGTCAGGATCACGGGGGACAGCAGTACGGTCTCACGTCGGTCACCGTGCGGAGCCCGGTGGCGCCGATGCCGTCCTGTCCTGATCACAAAAAGTATCTTATCGGGGCAAAGTGGGCTTCGTTCGCCAAGGCAGCACGCGTCCATGCGATGGCCCGCGACCGCCGGGGCGCCGTGTGCGACGATGCCGAGGACTCGCCGCTGTGCTTGCGGCGAGCACGCTTGGCACCGTCCCGAACCGCGCCCGGGCGGCCCGGTCACGGTGGTGCCGAATGCTCGGACCTCCCCCCGGCTCAGCGCCCCCCGCCGCGCGGCCTCAGCGGTACGTGGGGCAGTCCCGGAGCGGGCAGCGGATCCCCGTCGTACCCCTTGACCTCGCCGAAGCGGGTCCCCGTCATCCAGTCCGACGGCGCGGGGCGCGGGGGGTCGGGAGCCCTCCGGCGGGGTGCTCGGCGATGGTGCGATCTGCTCGGCGCCCGCCGGCGGTACGGCGGAGCCGGCGGGTGTGGGAACCCGGGCCGCCGGCCGCGGTCGGGGCATCGCGGCCGCGGTCACGGCGGCCCTCGCCGCCACCACGTTCGGCCGCGGGGCATCGTCCGTCTGGCTGGAGTACTCGGGCGACGGGTCCCGCCGCGTGTACCAACGGGTCGGGTTCCGGCCGCGGGGCACGCGCCTGTATGTGACGCTGGAAGGGTGAGTACGCCCGGCGAGGGCCGAGCCGGGCTCAGCCCTCGCCGGGCAGCGGGTGCTCCTTGACGAATCGCCGGATCTCCTCGGTGAGGGCTGTGGGATTGTCCAGTTGGACCAGGGTCCGGGCGTCGGGGATCTCCACATAGCGTGCGTCGGGCAGCAGTTCGGCGAGCCGCCGGCCGGTGGCGGGCGGCATCATGCGGTCCTCCGCGCCCCAGGCGACCAGGGCCGGGCGGGTGAAGGAGCGAAGGTTGCCGGCCGCCCGGACATAGCACTCCGGATCCACGTCGCGGCAGAACTTGGCGAAGTCACGGCGGATGTGACGACTCGTCAGCAAGGGGCCGTACCAGCGGGCGATCAGTTCCTTCGGCAGCCGCTTCTTCGCCATCCCGCCCAGGGACGTCTGCATGCGTGCCAGGAAGGGGAAGCGGAAGGACTGGATCAGGAGGAAGAGTCCGCCGGGGACCTTGCTCGCCCGGTGCAGCAGCCTGCCCTGCGTGCCGGGCGGGTAGTTGTCCAGGGCCTCGCACGAGGTGAGGACCAGGCGGGCGACGCGCTCGTCCCGGACGCCGACGAGGAGTTGGGCCGTTCCGGTGTCGTTCTGGACCAGGGTGACGTCACGCAGGTCGAGGCGGTCCAGGAACTCGGCGAGAAGCAGGGCGATGCCGTGCGCGGACAGGTCGGCGTCCGGCCGCATCGGACGCCGGTGACTGCCGAGGGGCAGCACGGGGACCAGCACGCGGAAGTCCCGCCGCAGGTCCGACACGACGTCGGCCCACACCGACGCGTCGAATCCGAGGCCGTGGACGAGGACGACCACCGGGCCGTCGCCCGCCGTGTCCTCGTAGTCGATGCTTCCCGCGCTGAGCTCGATCTGTGGCATGGCTCCGCCTCCGGCATGGTCGGCTGCCTCGATGTCTTCTTGATAGAGCGTTCTAGTGAGAGAATAGGCACGGAATGCCAGACGGCACCAGCGGCTCCCCCGGAGGCTCCCGAAGTGAGCGACAGCAAGGCCCCCAGCACCCACGAGACCAGACAGCGCATCGTGAGCGCGGGCACGGAGCTGTTCCGGCGCACGGGCTACACGGGCACGGGCATGAAACAGATCGCGGCGGCCGCCGGTGCGCCCTTCGGGTCGATCTACCACTTCTTCCCCGGCGGGAAGGCCCAGTTGGGCGAGGAGGTGATCCGCACCTCGGGGGCCGTCTACCTGGGACTCATCACCGCACTGATGACGCCGTACGAGGACCGGGTCGCGGCCACCGCCGACGCTTTCACCGCGGCGGCGGAGACCCTCGCCGAACTCGACTTCGCCGATCCCTGCCCCATCGCCACGGTCGCCATGGAGGTCGCCGGCACCAACGAGACCCTCCGCCGGGCCACTTCGGAGGTCTTCGACAGCTGGGTGGACCGTCTCGCCGCCTACTACGCCGAGGGAGGCATCCCCCAGCCCGCCGCCCAGGAGACCGCCAGTTCGGTCGTCGCGCTGCTGGAGGGCGCTTTCATGCTGGGGCGTGCCGCCCGCAGCACCGCGCCGGTGCTCACGGCGGCCAAGGCGGCGGCGGCGATCGTACGGACGGCGCTGGCCGACGCGTGACGGGCCGGCGCAGGCCGACGTGGGGGCTGCGGTCCAGGGTCTGTCCGGCGGATCAGGCCGGCGCCGGCAACGGTGTCTTCCTAGGAGCGCAGTGCGGTGAGGACGGGCTGGTTGTAGTCGGTGGACTGCGGGCTGTGCCAGGTGATGTCGCCGGAGCCGGCTTCGGTCACGCATCGCGTCAACTGTGCGCGCGTCAGCGCCCAAGCCTTCAAGTACGGCAACGGGGATGTGGTGCACAACGTGACCGTGGGCCAGAAGAACTCCGGTTCGTGCGTGATCTCCGGTGACTCCGGCGGCCCCGTCTGCACCGTGAAGTCGAACGGGCACGTCAACGCGAAGGGCATCATCTCGGGTGGGGGCTGCGACTCGGTGAGTGACGACGGCGAGTGCGGTGACGGCTGGGACGGCAAGTGCACGGTGTCTTCACGGACATCGCTCTGGCAGAGAAGGCGCTCCCGGGAGGGGTAAAGAAGTGGTGAAGCGAACGGTGAGACTCCAAGTCCTCGCCACCGTGTCCGTCGTGGCGATGACCGCGTCGGCGTGCAGCAGCTCCAAGCCGTGCGCCGGGGTCGGTGTCACCTCGCAGATCGGTGTGATGTTCCTCCAGCGGGGCTACACCGACCTCGCTGGCGCCTCCTACGAACTGTGCGCAGGGGACAAATGCGTCAAGGACCACCTCGATCAGGAAGACATCACCCAAGTAGGCCTGCGCCTTCCCAACGACGTGGACCCGGACCCCGGCACGGTCCGCTTTCGCGTCACTCCTAAGGGGAGCAACCGTCCCGAGATCGACGCGTCCTACGACGTCAAGCTGACGCGCCAGTCCGACGGCTGCGGTGGCGGCGCCTACAGCGAGGGCCTCGCCTTCACCAAAGAAGGCGGCCTGACCACGAAGATCCCGCCCAGCGTGAGCGCTGCCTGGCGCAAGCACATCAGGTCACTGGCCTCGCCCGCCGCGTCCTCCTGACACGCGCTCCCGTCCACAACCGGTTATGGAGGGGAGCTGACAGTCAGAGGGCATCAGGGCGCGACCATGGCGGCAGCACGTAGAGCAGGCAGCACCGGGGTCAGTTGCATGCCGGGGCGGAGGGCCTCCGCCTCAACCGCCGGCTTCTCTCCCCGACCCCGCCTTCCTGCTCTGCCGGCGCGGCCACGGCACCGGCCGGCAGCCCCTTCCGTGCGCGCCGGCCTGGGACGACTGCGTCGGCCCCGGCGAATTCGGCGCCCAGCAGGAGGGGGGACGAAGGTGTAGCCGGCGGTCTTGCAGCAGATGACCTTCCGCGGGATGTCCGTCTGCGGGGCGCTCACCGCCTTCGCGGCCGCCGCCCTGGTCGCGACCGGCATCACCCGATGGCTGGTGCGCCCGGTCCGCGATCTCGACCGGGCGGTCGCCGGGCCGGCTTCCGGCAGCCTGGAGACACGGGCCGTCTCCGACACCGGGCCGCCCGAACTTCGCAGCCTGCGACGGTACTTCAACGGGGTACCCGAGGTACTCGCCGACTCCCTCGGCCGTCAGCGCGGCCTTCGTCGCGCGCCGGTACGACCAGGTGTGTGCAGTTGACGTAGACACGGGCGAGGGCCGTCACCGCGTACGGGGTCGAAAACGGCGCCCGCCCCCGCACGGCGTCCTCGGCGGCGTCCGCCATGGCGAGGCCCAGGTCCGCCGATCCACCGCCGAGCCGGCACAGGTTGTCCACGCTCGCCGAGGTGCTGAGCGTGGTGATGTGCAGCTGCGGTGCGGTCCGTGCGGCCTGTACGGCCAGGGCCCTGCCGAAGGCGTTGTACGGCCCGCCGGGCGCTCTCGTCGCGAGCCTGAGCCGCCGGACCGGTCCGGTGTCACCCGAGCATCGGGCCAGGGCGGCTGCCGGGGCACCGAGGGGCGCGGCCGCCAGCAGACCGCGGCGGCTCATCGGTCGACCGGTCACGGCGGCAGCGCAGCCGTTGCGCGGGAGGCCGAAGGGTCCGCGGGTCGTCGGCGCGGCCGATTCCCGGCGCCCGCGCCGCGACTCCCGCGCGGCTCGCACGGAAACCGTGGCACTATCGTTGCGCCCTCGAACACGGGTAGGCGGAAGGGATATCGGCGTGGCAATGAAGGCCTTGCGTTCGGCGTTGGAAGCGATCTACGTACGGCGTCTGAACCGCAAGCTGGAGGGCCTGCCCCGGCCGCGGCACGTGGCGATCATGCTGGACGGGAACCGGCGCTGGGCAAGGGGTGCGGGACATCAGGACGTCCGCGAGGGCTACCGCGTCGGCGGCGCGAAGGTCACGGACTTCCTGCACTGGTGCAGCGACGCCGGCATCAAGCACGTCACGCTGTGGATGCTGTCCGACGACAACCTCCACCGGCCGGCCGACGAACTCGGGCCCCTGCTCGACATAATCGAGGAGACCGTCAGGCGCATCTGCGCTCCCGAAGAGCCCTGGGAGATCGAGATCATCGGCGCCCTGGACCTGCTGCCGGGGAACACCGCCCGCGTCCTCAAGGAGGCCGCCGCCCTGACGAACGGCCGCGGTGGGCTGAAGGTCGACGTCGCCGTCGGCTACGGCGGCCGGCGGGAGATCGTCGACGCCGTCAAGGCGGCCTTCGACAAGCACATCAGCGCCGGTGGCGACCCACGGGACCTGGCCGCGGACTTCGATCTGGAGCACATCACCGACAACCTGTACTCGCCGGCCGGGCACGACACCGACTTCATCATCCGCACCTCGGGCGAACAGCGGCTGTCCGGTTTCCTGTTGTGGCAGTCCGCCTACGCGGAGGTGCACTTCGTGGACGTCCTGTGGCCGGCCTTCCGCGAGATCGACCTGCTGCGGGCCCTGCGCTCCTACGCCGCGCGCGAGCGCCGCTACGGCCGCTGACGGGCGCGGTAGAGGTCGCGGAGCAGGGCGATCTCGGCGCCGTGGTGCAGGAGTTCCTGGTTGACCCACCAGACGATGTCGAGGAACGGGTTCTCCGCGTCGCTGCCGTAGGGGTAGGTGCAGTAACCCACCGTGTCGAGCGCGGTGTCGTCCACACCCAGAAGTGCCGTACGCCAGGCCCGGGCGGCGGTGTGGAACGCGGTCACCGCGGCTGCGGCCTCCCCGGTGACGGGGTGGGCGTCGCGGGTCATCGCGCGGCTGCCGGCGGTGTGGTTCGCGCGCAGTGCCAGCATCTCGGTGAGGTGGCTCAGGCGCCAGGCGAGGGTCGTGAGCGGCGGCGGCCAGGGGTGCGGGTAGGAGGCGGCGTCCCGCCCCCACGCGCCGCTGCCGGCCAGGAAGGTGGCACGCGGCCCCGGACCGTCCTCGCGCCGCCGCACCGACCAGCAGCCCGGCGCGGGTTCCCAGAGGTACTCCGCGTCGGTCATGGGCTCGACCTCGGTGTCCGTTCCGTCGCCGCTGTCCATGACGGGCCCGGCCATACGTCCCAGCAGACGCTCGTGCGCGAAGTCGAACTGCTCCAGCAGCGGAAGCAGGCGGGGTGGTGTCGCCATCGACGCTCCTGGCGCGAACGGGTGGGCGGGGCAGGGATCTGCCGACCGGTCAGCGTGGCACAGCCAGGACCGTGGCCGCGTCTCGATTTCGGCGGCCCCTCGACCGCGCTCACGCGCTGCCGACCGTCGCGAGCAGGTGGGCGACCAGGGGGTTCGGGTCGGACGTGCGCCAGGTCCGATGTCGATGGACCTGTCGTACAGGGCGGCGAGCTGGGACGCGGTCGTCATCTCATGGATGTCCAGGTGCACACCGGAGTACCGCTGCCGGAAGGTGCGCAGCAGTCCGGGCAGCACGGTCAGGGCGAGGGAGGCGGCGAACCCGATCCGCAGCCGTCCGGCCCGGCCGCTGCCGACGGCGCGGGCCGCGGCCAGGCCGTCGGCGAGGTCGGCGAGGGCCCGGCGGGCGGCCGGGAGCAGTTCCCGGCCGGCCGGAGTGAGCGAGACGCGTCCCGGCTCGCGGCTGAACAATGCGTGCCCGCCCGTGTCCTCCAGGCGGCCGATCTGCCGGCTCAGCAGTGGCTGGGCGATGCCGAGGCGGACGGCCGCACGGCCGAAGTAGAGTTCCTCGGCGAGCACCACGAAGGCGTGCAGCTGCGCGAGGGGAAGTTCGGGACGCTCCCTGCGCCAAGGGATATCAGATCATGCCACGGACGGTATTAGACGTATCGGTGCAGGTCACCTACCGTTCGGCGCATGACAGAGCGACGCGCGATCCTCAGTGGCTCCCTCTTCGAGGAGCAGATCGGCTATGCCCGTGCCGTGGTGGACGGCGACTGGGTGCACGTGTCGGGGACGACCGGGTTCGACTACACCACGATGACCATCTCCGACGACGTGGTGGAACAGGCCGAGCAGTGCCTGCGCAACATCGGCGCCGCGCTGGCCGAGGCGGGCTGCGGCTTCACCGATGTCGTCCGGGTGCGCTACCTCCTGCCCGACCGCGAGGACTTCGAGCCCTGCTGGCCGGTCCTGCGCCGCCACTTCGGCGCCGTCCGTCCAGCGGCGACGATGCTCGTGTGCGGCCTCGCCGACCCCCGCATGAAGCTGGAGATCGAGGTGTACGCGCGACGGCCCGCCGCGTGAGCGGGGCCTGGCCGAGCTCACGGAGCCGCTGCTGTCTCCGTGCGTCCCGACGCTGGAGGACCCCTGCTGGAGGACTCCTCGTCCCCGGGGTCCTCGAAACGGGCGGCCGTGGCATCAGGACACCGCGGCTCCCCGGCACCGTCTCCCTCATGTCGCGCCGGACAGGTCGATCGCCCGGTCGACGTCCTGGGGCTGAAGCACGCGCAGGATGCCTTCGAGGAGGTAGTAGTCGGCGTACGGCAGCGAGAGCTCGATCCCGTCCTCGGCCGGCCGGCTGCGGGTACAGCGGGCGACGACGGCCTCGGCGCGCGTCGAGTTCGTGGTCAGACAGGTCTTTGCCAGCGCGGTCAGCAGCCGCAGGGCGGCCTGTCGGTACTCGGGTCTGCCCGTCGCGGCGGACAGGTCCAGCAGACCGCAGGCCATGACGGCCCCGGCGGAGGCGTCCTTGACGTCGTACGGCTGCTGGGGCGCCTTGTAGTCCCACACGGGGACGTGGTCGGGGGTCAGGGCTCCCTGTCCGCGTGACCAGCAGGACGTGGGGCTGTCGCCCTGTACGGTGCCGGGGCCGATCGGAGCGCCGGTGGCGGGGTCGAAGTCGTACACATGGGGCCGTCGTCGGTGCCGCGTACAGCGCGGCGGCTCCGGCCGCGGAGGCCAGCACGGTACGTCGGGAAAGCTCCATCGGCCCGCGTCCTCCAACCAGGGTTCGGCGCAAGGAAGTTGATCGAATTTTGCACGGCTCACCATGCATGGCCACCCACATGAGCAGGGTTCATGTGGGTGAGCTCCCGGTCCAGGGAAGGCTGTCGGCGCGGACGGCCTGAGTATGATCCCGGCTCGGCGGTTGCGGGCTGCGGCTGCGGCTGCGGCTGCGGCTGCGGCGACGCATTGTTCGAGGGGTTCGGCGGTGAACTTCGGGTCCCTGTCGCAGAAGCACCGCGGAATTGTCCGTGATCGGTAACAGGCGGATCCCTTGGCCGTCCAGGGCCGTCCTGACAGGTGCACAGGGGTCCACAGGCACGGCGAGGAGCGGGGCGGACATGGCACGGCATGGCGGGCGGGGTTGGTACGGCCGGGTGGTCGCGGCAGCGGTCGGGGTGACGGCGATGGCCGCCGCCGCATCGGTGTGGACCGCACAGGCCGGACCCGTCGGCGGCCCCCAGGCGGCGGCCCGCCCTGCCGCCCCCAAGGCGGCGCCCGTGTCCGCGACCATCGTCCACGCATCCGACGGCGGCGACCACGCGGTCAACATCACCATCGACGACGGCCCGGATCCGGTCTGGACCCCGCAGGTACTGCAGGTGCTGCGGGACAACGGCGTGAAGGCGACGTTCTGCATGGTCGGCACCCAGGCGCAGGCCCACCCGGACATGGTCATGCAGGTGGTCGCGGCCGGGCACCGGCTGTGCGACCACACGGTCTCGCACGACACCACCATGGACACCAAGTCCCAGGCCTACCAGTCGCAGCAGATCATGGACGCCGCACGCCAGATCACCCAGGCGTCCGGGGGCGTAAGGCCGATGTACTACCGGGCTCCGGGCGGCGCGTTCACCCCGTACAGCAGGCATCTCGCGGCCAGGCACGGGATGCGGCCGCTGGGCTGGAACGTCGACTCCAAGGACTTCGCTCGGCCGGGAACGGACGCCATCGTCACCACCGTCAAGGGCGAGTTGTCCAACGGTCCGACCCTGCTCTTCCACGACGCCGGCGGCGACCGCTCCCAGACCGTGGCCGCCCTGCGCACTCTGCTGCCCTGGCTGAAGCAGCAGGGATACTCCTTCGGTTTCCCCGTCCGGTGAACCGGGCCCGCTGACCGTCGATTTCAGGCGCCGGATTTCGGTCGAGCCGCTCACAGCGGCTGTCCAGGGGTGCCGACCGGCACCTGAGCCGCTTGGAACCGTCGGCGGCGGGCGCCGACGGTGGCCGTCAGGCGTACGCGTCCGCGGTTGCGGCTCATGGGTCGCCGCGCCGCTGACGCGGTGCTGCGCACGGCGCCCGACACGGACGCCTTCTCCGCGGACGCCCCGGCACCGGGCCCGCACACGGTGCCCGGTCGGCTGGTGGTACGGGATTCGACCTGACCTGCTGGTCCGGCACGCATCAGCCCGGCGTCAGCCGGTCCTGCCACTCTGCTGCATGTGAACGGCACGGGAATCCGAGAGCCGGTCACGGGGAGAGGTGCCCGGAGTGGTTGATCGGGGACCAGCGAGCACGGCTCGAGGTCGGGCCCCACGGGGCCCGCGCAGGTTCGAATCCTGCCCTCTCCGCGCAACACCGCCTGTCGGCGGGGTCACCGGCCCGGCCCGTGCATCGAGCGGGTGCGGGTGGCCCGCGACTCGACCGGGGGGCGTGCCGTCCTGGCCCTACGTCACAGCGCCCGTGGTCGCTCCGGCCGTGCACTCGTGGTGGGCCGACGCCGTCCGCCGATGCGGTCCCGGCCTGCCTGCCCGTCTTGCCTCCCGCCGGGAAAACGGCTGGCCGGTCCACGGATCCCACTGCTGGAATGGCGCGATGCGACTCGACGTGTCAGTGACCGTGGACCGGGGCGGGTACGAGGATGCCGTGACTCCCTGGGAGCAGGAGGCCTGGCGGAGCGAGGTCCTCGACTGGACGGAGGGGCGGCTCGCCGGGCAGGGGCTGCGGATGACCGGACGGCTGGAGGTGCGGCTGCGGCCGTGGTCCGTCTGGTGCGGGTGCCGGTGGCCGGGCGGCACGCGGTGTGGTTCAAGGCAAATCCGCCGGCAAGTGGGTTCGAGGGTGTGCTGACCGCCGCCCTGGCCCGCTGGGTGCCGGAGTACGTCCTGACGCCGCTCGCGGTCGACGCCGAGCGCGGCTGGTCGCTGCTGCCGGACGGAGGCGCTCTCTTCCGTGACGTGCTCGAGCGAGCGGCCGTAGGTCCGCAGGCGTGGGAAGACGTGCTCCGCCAGTACGCGAGCATGCAGCGCGCCCTGCTCCCGCACACCCGACGGATCGAGCGGCTCGGTGTCCCGAGCGCCCGGACCTCGGAACTGCCCGCGATCTTTGGTACGTTGCTCGACGAGAACGCGGCACTGCGGCCCGACGAACGCGCCCGGCTGGACCGTCTCCGCCCCCGCCTCGTGGACTGGTGCGCCGAACTCGCGGCCCTGGGCATTCCCGACTCCCTCGACCACGCGGATCTGCACGACGGCCAGCTGTTCAACCCGGGACCGGGCCGGTACACCTTCTTCGACTGGGGCGACGCCGTCGTCTCCCACCCCTTCTGCAGCCTGCAGGTCCCGGCCCTGAGGGCCTGCAACCGGTACGGTCCCGAGGTGCTGCCGCGGCTGCGCGACGCCTACCTGGAGCCGTGGACGGGAGCCGGCCGCACAGCGGCGGAGCTGCGGCGCGCGGTGAGCATCGCCTGGCGTCTGAGCGCGCTGGGGCGCGCCCGCGCCTGGGGCCGCCTCTTCCCGGCCGCGGCCGAAACGGATGCGCCGGCCGTGGAAAGCGCCCGGTCGCTGATGGAACTCTCCGCGGATCCGCCGGTCTAGGACGCGTCTCGAGGGGTTGCCCTGCGGAGTATCGGCGAGCGACGCGATGTGGCCGATGCGCGGGCCAGGCTCCGCGTCGACGGCATGATCCAGAGGGCACCACGGCCGGCAGGGACCTCCAGCGGGCGCAGGGCCGCTCTCTTCCCCGCACTCCACGGACCAGGACCCGTCCGTCCCCTGTACTCCACGGCTCAGGACCCGTCCGGCTGGCACTGCGGGCACCACACCGTGCCGCGGCCTGCCAGACAGGTCCTGCGCAGGTGGGTGCCGCAGCGCGGGCAGGTCGGGACGGGTTCGTCGCGGTGGCCGGTGAGCCAGGAGTCGCGTGGCGGGACGCGGCCGGCGGGGACCGCCGAGCGCAGGGTGCGGCGCATCTGGGTGTAGAGGCGCCGGCGGTCGTCGGGGGTGAGGTCGCCTGCTCGCCTGTCGGGGCGCAGTCCGGCACGCCACAGGATCTCGTCGGCAAGCAGATTCCCGAGGCCGGCGATGACGGACTGGTCGGTGAGGACGGTCTTGACGTGACCGCGGCGCGAACCGAGCGCGTACTCGAACGCCGCTCCGTCCACCTCCAGCGCGTCGGGGCCCTGGTGCTCCAGCAGTCGGTCGACGTCGGAGTCGTCGTGGGCCAGCCACAGGCCCTGCAGTTTGCGCTGGTCGCGGTAGCGCAGCTGACGGCCTCGGCCCAGGGTGAACAGCACGCGGTCATGGGCCTCGACCGCATCCTCGGCACGGCCGCAGACCAACCGGCCGGTCATGCCGAAGTGCAGCATGAGGGTGGGGCCCCCGGTGCGGGCCAGCAGCCATTTCCCGCGCCGCTCCGGCTCGGTGAACCGCCTTCCCTCCAGCGCGTCGCGCAGCCGGCGCGCGTCGGCCCCGTGCAGTACGCCGGTGTCGCGCACGTCGACGCGCTGGATGACCCTTCCCTTCGCGCAGGACTCGAGCACCTTCCGGAATCCCTCGACGTCTGGCAGCTCGGGCACGGGGGACGTCCCTCCGTCGTTCGACGTTCGGCGTGGCGGAACACGCAAGATCCCTGGCGGTACGTCATACCGGGCGCCCCGCGGACGCCTTCTCCAGGCCCATCGTGGACTGCGGCACGGCGCATCGCACGCCCTGGGTCCGTGCACCGGCCCGTCCAGCCCATCGGGGGCCTGTTCACCCGTACGGAACAGCCCCACCCGTACGGAATAGCCCCCGGCCCCTTCCCCCGGCTGCCCGCGTCCCCGCCTCCGGCCGGACCGGCGGCATACCGGTGCCGCCACGCTCCACAACCCTGGTGCGGTTGCGGAAGGCGGCCCCGGATCGGGAGCCTGGACGAGGGACGAACCGGGGCGGATCCGGGAGGCTCAGTGACCTCAGCACCCCTGGACGGGCACGACCCGGCCCGTCGGCGCTTCCTGGCCCTGTGCGCCAGTGCCGGCCTGGGCACGGCGGCCGCTTGCACGCCCGTGGCACCGCGCGCGGACCGCCGCCGTGACCGGCCCCTGCTGCCGGAGACCGAGCAGGACGCGCCGGGCACCGCCGACTGGCGGATCCGCTCGGCAGGGCCGCCCGATGCCGTGACCGGTTACACGGATCAGGTGAGCGTGGTGCCGGGCCAGGAATGCGGTCTGCACGTCTCGACCACCGCCGCCTCGTTCCGGGTCTCGGCGTTCCGCGTCGGCTGGTACGGCGGCAAGCAGGCGCGCCTCGTCTGGGCCTCACCCCGCATACCCGGCCGCGCCCAGCCGGCCCCGCATCTGCTGTCCGCCACCCGCACCGTGCGCGCCGACTGGCCCGTCACACTGAGCCTGGACACCACCGGATGGCCGGAAGGCGCGTATCTGCTGCGGCTGGAGTCGGACACCGGCCACCAGCGCCATGTCCCGCTGATCGTCCGCTCCACCGAGGGCGCGGGCCGCACCGTCCTGCTGCACGCCCCGGCCACCTGGCAGGCCTACAACCGCTGGGGCGGCTACAGCCTCTACGCGGGCTCCTCGGGCGCGTACGCCACCCGGTCGCTCGCGGTCGGTTTCGACCGCCCCTACGACGGCAACGGCGCCGAGAAGTTCCTGGTCTACGAGTGGGCGCTGGTGGTGCTGGCCGAGCGCCTGCGCATCCCGCTCGCCTACACCACCGGCGTCGACGTCCACCGGGACCCCTCGGTGCTCAGCGGCGCGCACGCCGTCGTCTGCCTGGGACACGACGAGTACTGGACGCCCGAGCAGCGCGCCCACGTCACCCGGGCCCGGGACGCCGGGACCAACGTGGCCTTCCTCGGCGCCAACACCTGCTTCCGCCGGGTCCGCCTCGAGGACGGGGAGCGGGCGGAGGCCCGTACCGTGGTCTGCTACAAGACGTCGTACCGCGCCGACCCTTACTACTCGTCCGACCCGGCGCTGGTGACCACCGACTACCGCGACCCGCCCGCCGCCGATCCGGAGTCCTCGCTCACCGGGGTCCTCTACGAGGGCTATCCGGTCGACGCCCCCTATGTCGTGCACACCGCCGGTCACTGGTTGTACGACGGCACCGGCGTACGCGACGGCGAGGGCTTCGCCCACCTGGTGGGCGTCGAGTACGACCGCGTCACCCCCGCCTTCGCCACTCCTGGCCCCCTGGAGATCACCGCGCACTCGCCGCTCGTGTGCGAGGGCCGCCCCAGCCACAGCGACTCGGCGTACTACACGGCGCCCAGCGGTGCGGGTGTCTTCGCGACCGGCACCATGCGCTGGGTGGAGGGACTGCTGGCCGGCACCGGCGAACTCGGCCGCGACCACGGCATGGACGCCCGTACCCGCGCGTTCGTCACGCGCACCACGGAGAACCTGCTGCGCACGTTCGCGCGGGGTCCGGCGACGCGCCATGCCCCGCCGCCCGTCGCCAACGCGGCGCGGGTGTACGGCGGCACGGCCTGAGGTCAAGGCAGCGGGGTGCCGCCGGTCGCGTTGAGGATCTCCGCGGTGATGTAGCTCGCCTCGCTGGAGGCGAGATAGACGTAGGCCGGGGCGATCTCGGCGGGCTGGGCCGGGCGGCCGAGCGGGCTCTGCTTGCCGAACTCGGCCGTGTCCGGCAGGGTCGCGGGGATCAGGGGTGTCCACACGGGGCCCGGTGCGACCGCGTTGACGCGGATACCGCGCTCGGCGACCATCTGGGCCAGCCCCTGGGTGAAGGTGACGATCGCGCCCTTGGTCGTCGCGTAGTCCAGCAGGTGCGGGCTGGGCTTGTACGCCTGCACCGACGTGGTGTTGATGACGCTGCCGCCGGCCGGGATGTGCGGCAGGGCGAACTTGGTCAGCCAGAACATGCCGTACAGGTTCGTCCGCATCACCCGGTCGAACTGCTCGGTGCTGATCGCCTCGATGCCGTCCGGCTGGGACATCTGGTAGGCCGCGTTGTTCACGAGGACGTCGATGCGGCCGAACTCGCCGACCGCCCGCTCGATCAGCGCACGGCAGTTGCCCTCCTCGCGGATGTCGCAGGACACGGCGACCGCCTTGCGGCCCGCCTCCTCCACCAGGCGGGACGTCTCGCGTGCATCGTCCTCCTCCTCGGCGAGGTGGGTGAACAGCACGTCGGCGCCCTCGCGGGCAAAGGCGAGGGCCACCGCCCGCCCGATACCGGAGTCTCCTCCCGTGATCACGGTCTTGAGCCCGTCGAGGCGGCCGGCGCCTCGGTAGGACTCCTCGCCGTGATCGGGCGGGGGGTCCATCGGCCCGGTCCAGCCCGGATGTGGCTGGTCCTGGGAGGGGAAGTCGGGGCGGGCGTGCTGTGTGGTCGGGTCGGGCTGGGGACTCCGGTGCTCTGTCATGTGGGCCTCCGTCGGCTCGGGCGGTCGGGACAGGCGACCGGGTTCCCTGATCGACCCACCCGGAAAACCTCCCTCGTCTGCGGAGACCCGAGCCCGCGCACCGGCGCCGGTGCGCGTCAGGCCGTCGGTGCCTGGTGCCCCCCGGAACGGAGCCGGTCCCTGCGGGCGTTGTTGTAGATCCGCAGGAGGTGTTTGGCCACCGCACAGGGCGCGGCATCGGCATGGCACTGACGGCACGTCTGCAGGTGCTGCTCGTAGGTGAAGCGCGCGTTTTCCAAGGCATCAGAAGACATGGGCATCTCCGGGCAGGGCGCGCCGCGAGACGGCGCCGAGTTGACTGACTGGTGCAACTGGAGACAGGTCATCATGTTACTTGCGGTACTGGGAAACCGACTCCGCGTCACCGCTGTGCGGGGGCGTTCGCCCCGTCCACGCCTCCCGGCCGCCCGCCCGCAGCGCCCCAAGGGTGTCGCGGCGCGGCGGCGGGATCTCACGCCCTCGCAGGCACTGGAGGGGTGCACCGGCCACGCGAGTCCGTGGGCCGTCAGTCCGCCGTCAGCGGCTCCTGTCACTCTTTTCATGTGAACGGCGCGGGAAACCGGAGCCGGGATCAGGGAGAGGTGCCCGGAGTGGTTGATCGGGGACCAGCGAGCACGGCTCACGGTCGGGCCCCCACGGGGCCCACGCAGGTTCGAATCCTGCCCTCTCCGCACAGTGCGGGCGCGTGTCGGTTCCCCCGGCACGCGCCTCGGCGCTCATACTCCGGGGACATGCGGAGAGGGGCGCGGTGATGGAGTTCCTGGTCGACATGGTGACCACCGTTCCCGACGGCACCTCGGACGAGGCCGTCGCGGACATGCGTGCCCGGGAGGCGGCCCGCTCCCGCGAACTGGCCGCCCAGGGCAGTCTGCTTCGGCTGTGGCGGCCCCCTCTGGCGCCCGGCGAGTGGCGCACCTGGGGGCTGTTCAGCGCACCCGATGCGGGCCGGCTGGAGCAGGTACTCGCCTCCATGCCCCTTCGGGCCTGGCGGACGGACACCGTCACGCCGTTGAGCCCGCATCCCAACGATCCCGGAGCCGGAACCGGGCAGTGAGCGGGACGGTGCCGGGGGATCCGGAGCCGGTGCCGGTTGAACGGGGAGCCCGGTGAGCCGAGGGTGCCGGCCGGCTCTCGGTCGACCGCCGGCTCTCGGTCGACCGCCGGTGCGGGTTCAGGTGTGCGGGACGACGGCGACGGGGCAGTCGGCGTGGTGCAGGATGGCGTGGGCGACCGGGCCGAGGTGCGCGCCGAGCCGGCCGTCGCCGGTGCGACGACCCACCACGACGAGTCCGGCACCAGCGGCCGCGCGCACCAGCTCCGCGGCCGCCCGACCTTCGACGACCGTGCCGGTGACGGGCACGTCCGGGTACTTCTCGGACCACGGCCGCAGGGCCGTCATGAGGCCGTCTTCGGCCGCGGCGAGCCCCTCCGGACCGGCCACCGCGGGCGTGGGCGTGCCGGCGGAAGCCACCACGTGCAGCACGCGCAACTCGGTGGCGCGCCGCCGGGCGGCGTCGAAGGCGAAGTCGACGAGGGCGTCGCAGGGGTGGGTGACATCCAGGCACAGGACGACGGCACGGTATGGAGTCTGCGGGATCTCATCCGGCGCCACCCCGTCCACGGCCGGCAGATGCTCGTCGGCGGCGCCCCGGCCGGCCCGCACCAGGACCACCGGGCGCGCGGAGCAGCCCACGACCGGCAGGGAGACCGAACCGGTAATAAAACCGGCCGCCCGGCCGAGCCCTGGTGAGCCGAGGACCAGCAACTCCGCTTCGGCGGCCGCCGAGAGCAGCGCGGAGACCGGTGCGTCGCAGATCAGCCGGCCGGTGATCGGCAGGGTGGGGTGCGCGGCCCGGACGCTGTCGGACGCTTCCCGGACAAGGTCTTCGGCCCAGCCGTGTTCCGTGCCGTCCGGCGGAACGAACGGCGCCGGACGCGTCCGCTGCCAGGCGTGCACGAGGGTGAGTGCGCGTCCCCGGCGCACGGCCTCCTGGGCCGCCCAGTGAGCGGCCGCGAGACTTTCCGGGGATCCGTCGATTCCCGCCGCGATGTTCCGAGCCATGACGCGTCGCGTCCCTCCCGGGCCCATGGCCCTTGTGTACGTCGAGCCTGCTTCCGGAGCGGACCGGTAAGGCCGGAGGTGTCACCACACGTCGATGCGGCGGCCCGTGTACGCGGCCGGCTCGATACGCATCCAGAGGTCGCGCTCCCCACCGGCCCACGGGGTGCTGTAGGCGTGCTCGGCCAGGTGGCCCACCTCGTCGGGGTCGGTCACGGCGCGGGCGGTACCGCGTACCAGAACGCTCCACCCCTGGCTCAACGCGTCGTCCACGCGGTCGATCTCGAACGCCACCTCCCTGTCGAGTCCCTGGGTGGCCACCGAGCCCTGCGTGGTACGGAAGACGATGGTGACGTCGACGACGCTGTAGTTGACGGGGACGACGACCGGTGCGCCTTCACCGGTTACCGCGATCCGGCCCACGCCATGTGTCGCCATCAGCTCCCGGCACTCCCGCTCGCTCAGCTCGGCGAGGCGGGGATACCTGGCGGCCCGGCCGAGGCCCGCCGGAAGGCCGAAGTGGCCGCCGCCGAGTTCCGCGGGGCTGGTCCGCAGTGCCCCGGCCAGCCTGAGCAGGGTGCTGGCATCCGGTGCGGCGGTGCTGTGTTCCTCCAGGTGCGCGACGTATCCCTCGGCCATGCCGGCGCGGAACGCCACCTCCTCCCGGGTCAGGCCCAGTTCCCTGCGGCGCCGCTCGATACGGCGTCCGAGGTCGCCCTGTGCGGGACTCGCCGCCGGATCCTGCGTGCGGTGCTGCGGGGTCGTACGTTCGGCCATGCTCACTCACTCCTCGCCGGGCCGCGCCGCCCGGCACTCGTGTATTCCGTCGCTCATGACCGCTCGGGTACCACCGCCACCGGGCACTGGGCGTGGTGCAGCAGCCTGTGTGCCACCCGGCCCAGCTGGTGGCCGGCATGGCCCTGCGGGCGCCGGGCCCCGATGACGACGAGGTCGGCGGCGGCCGAGCGGTCCACGAGCACCTTCCGGGCCGGTCCCTCCACCGCGGTGCGGCGCAACAGGACGTCGGGGTGGTCGGCCGCCGGGCCGCTCAGCGCCGCGTCGAGCGCGGCGGAGGCCTGCTGCGCGTGCCGGTCGGCGGAGTCGCCGGCCCGGAGACGGTGGTCGGCGGTCTCGTGCAAGGGGCAGCGCCAGGCCCGGACGACGTCGAGGACGCACCCGCGCGCACGGGCCTCCTCGAAGGCGAAGCGCACCGCCTCGCCGCCGGTGTCCGGATCCCCGGCGCCGACGAGGATTCGCTCGTGGGTGCCGGCCAGCCCGGCCCGGTCCCCGCGCACGACGATCACCGGGCAGTAGGCGCGGGCGGCCACGGCCGGCCCGACCGAACCGAGGAGCAGTCCTGACAGCTCGCTCCGGCCGCGTGCGCCCGTCACCAAGGCGAAGGCGGTGTCACCGGCGCCCACCAGGGCTTCCGCGGCGTCCTGCGGGAGGATGTCAGTGGTCGTCTTCACCTCCGGGTCGCGCAGCCTGGCCCGTTCCGCCGCCGAGGCGACGATGTGCTCGGCCATCACCTGCTCGGAGGGGCGCGCCGGGCCGTCCGACAGGAGGGAGCCTTCGTAACGCTCCCAGAGCGAGGCGTACACCAGCCGCAGCGGCAGGCCGCGCCGGGCCGCCTCGTCGACGGCCCAGTCGACCGCCGTCAGACTGGAAGCGGATCCGTCGACGCCCACGACCAGGGGGAGTTCCATCATTCGGGCTCACCGCCTTTCACGGTCACACAACACCACGCGGCTACCAGGCCACCGTCCCATGCGCACGGTCCCGGCCCCATGGGCCGGTCCGGCCCCTCCCTGAGCCGTTCGGCCCCCCGGCCGGGACGTGCGGGACCGGGCGGAGCCCTGCCCGGCCCGGAATACCCGTAACGTCCGGAGTACCCGGGAGGGACGAGACCGGAACCGGACCCTGGGCCGTTGGGACCGGGTCCGGGCCGGTCGGCCCCTTCGGGCCGGGCGTGGGGCGGGTCAGGCTGGGGGGAAACGCATGTCCCTCCGGCGACCGCCGGGAAGGAGGCCCAGATGTCCTCCGTGTCACTGGACTCGTCGGCCCTGGAGAAGCTGCTCGCGGCCGCCGTCGCCGCACCGTCGATGCACAACACCCAGCCCTGGCGTTTCCGGCTGTATGCCGACACGCTGACCGTGGGGATCCATGCCGCAGCCGAACGCGCCCTGCCCCGGGAGGATCCGGACGGCCGGGCCGTGCACATCGCCGCCGGCGCGGCTCTGCTGAACCTACGCGTCGCGGCGGGCCATCTCGGCTGGACACCGATCAGCCGGCTCCTGCCCGACCCGGGCGATCCCACCCTGCTCGCCACCGTGCGCCTGGAAGGGCGCGCCGGACCGCTTCCCGCCCGCGAAGCCGACCTGTACACGGCGATCTTCCGCCGGCACAGCAGCCGGCTCGCCTACACGCAGCGGCCGGTACCGATCACGGTACTGGCCGAACTCGCCGACGCCGCCCACACCGAGGGCGCCCGGCTCACGGTGGCCGAGGCGTCGGCGGCGGCCCGCCTGCTGCGGCTGACCGCGCTGGCGGAGCGGCGCAACCACGGCGACCCGCACCGGACCGCGGAGAGCCGGCGTTGGACCGGTAGCGAGGCCGGCCCCGAGACCGGCATCCCCGCCGAGGCCTTCGGCCCGCAGGACTCCTTCGAGCAACTGCCCGTACGCGGCTTCGGCCCTCCGCGCTCCCCGGACCGGCCGCCGTCCCGGCCCTTCGAACGGCACCCCGCACTCATCTCGCTCACCACGGCCCACGACCGGCGCGCCGACTGGCTGCGTGGCGGACAGGCCCTGGAGCGGGTCCTGCTGCTCGCGACGGCCGACGGTCTGCGCACCTCGCTGCTGCACCAGGCACTGGAGTGGCCCGACCTGCGTCTGCGCCTGCGCGGGGCCGCCTTCCCGTACGAGCACGTCCAGATGATCGTCCGCCTCGGCTACGGCCCCGAAGGGGCCCCCACGCCAGGCCGGGCGGCACAGCACTTCCTCGACGCGGCGGACGGCACCGCCTAGCGGGCGTACGGCCCGACGCGGGAGAGACTGCAGGACATGGCCGACAAGACGGTGGACCAGCTGCCACGCAAGGCGTACGAGAAGGAACTGCTGCGTCTGCAGACGGAGTTGGTGAAGCTGCAGGAATGGGTGCGCACCGAGGGCGCGCGGCTCGTCGTCGTCTTCGAGGGACGGGACGCGGCCGGCAAGGGCGGCACCATCCAGCGGGTCACCGAGCACCTCAACCCCCGTGTCGCCCGGATCGCGGCACTGCCCAAACCCACCGAGCGTGAGCGCACCCAGTGGTACTTCCAGCGGTACGTCGAGCACCTGCCGGCCGCGGGGGAGATCGTGCTCTTCGACCGGTCCTGGTACAACCGGGCCGGCGTGGAGCACGTCATGGGCTTCTGCACCCAGGAGGAGTACCAGCGGTTCCTGCGCCAGTGCCCGATCTTCGAGCGGATGCTGGTGGAGGACGGGATCCTGCTGCGCAAGTACTGGTTCTCGGTGAGCGACGCGGTGCAGCAGGAGCGGTTCCGGCGTCGGCTGGAGGACCCCGTGCGGCGCTGGAAGCTGTCGCCGATGGACCTGGAATCGCTCACCCGCTGGGAGGCGTACTCCCGGGCCAAGGACGCGATGTTCGTGCACACCGACATCGCGGAAGCCCCGTGGTACGTCGTCGAGAGCGACGACAAGCGCCGGGCCCGGCTGAACATGATCGCCCACCTGCTGGCGTCCGTCCCCTACCAGGAGGTGCCGCCGCCGGTGCTGGAGCTGCCCGAGCGGCCGCCGTCGACCGGTTACGAGCGTCCGCCGCGCGATCTGCAGACCTACGTCCCCGATCACGCGGCCGACCTCTGAACCTCCGTCGCCGCCCGGCGGCGCCGCTCCGTCGTGACGTACCTCAGTCGTGCGGGACCACGGCGACGGGCGCGGTGGCGTGGTGCAGGACGGCCTGGGTGACGGGGCCGACGTGCGGCCCGAACGGAGCCGGCCGGGTACGGCGGCCCACGACGACCAACGACGCCTCCTGCGAGGCCTCCACCAGGCGGGCCGACGCGCTGCCGACGCCCGATTCCTCGACCACCTCGACGGCCGGGTACTTCTGCCGCCAGGGCCGCAGCACCTCGGTCAGGGCGCAGCGCTCCTGCGCGGCGATCTCCCGGTCGAGGGCCGGGTCGACGGCCAGTCCGTAGGCGTAGTACGACGGCAGGGGCCAGGTGTGCACGGCCCGCACCGCCGCCCCGCGCCGGGCGGCCTCCTCGAAGGCGAACGCGAGCAGGGTGTCGTCGGGGGCCGCGGTGTCCACGCCGAGCACGACGGGCCGGTAGGGCGCGGCGGTGGAGGGGATGCCGACGGGGTCCTTCTCGTGCTCGTCGGCGGCCTGCTCCCCGGCCCGTACGAGGACGACGGGACGCCCGGCGTGGGCGACGACCGACTGGCCGACCGAGCCGACCAGGAAATGCCGCCCAGGCCCCGGGAGCCGAGCACGAGCAGTTCCGGCTCCTCGGCGGCCCCGGCCAGTTCGGCGCCCGGGGTGCCGCTGCGCCGTTCAGTCGTGACCTGCACACCTGGATGCCGCAGCCGCAGCCCCTCGGCGGCCTCCTCGGGGATCCGCCCGGTCCGGTGCTGTCGCGTCTCGGCGTCGGGCGGCGGGGCCTGCCTCATGGGCTCGGGGACCGGTTCCCACACATGCACCAGCCGCAGCGGCAGACCGCGCAGCCGCGCCTCACGCGCGGCCCACTCGGCGGTGGCCCGGCTCTCCGGCGAGCCGTCGAGACCCACGGTGATGGTGCGGGACATGGTGTCCACCTCCTGTTGTCGGGATCGCCCCCAGGCTTCCCTCCCGGGCGCCCGGCCGACAGGGCCCGCAGGTCCCTGTGCCGGACCGACCTGTCGTCCGGGACATCAGCGACCGCAAGCGTGCGGAGGCCGAGCTGACCGCACTGCTGGAACAGCAGCGGCACATCGCCCTCACCCTGCAGCGCAGCCTCATGGGCACGCCGCCGGCGATCCCGGCACCGCTGCGGCCGAGGACGCCCTGCTGCTGCTCTCCGAAACCCTCACCAACGCCGTCCAGCACGCGGCGGGGCCCGTGGGACTGCGGCTGTGCCGGACGTTCGCCGAGCTCACCGTCGAGGTCAGCGACCACAGCCCGCAGCTGCCCCAGCCCCGGCTCGCGGCCCAGTACGAGGAGTCGGGCCGCGGTCTGCTGCTGGTCCGGGGCCTCGCCGAGAGCTGGGGCGTACGGCCGACGGACGAGGGCAAGACCACCTGGTTCACGCTGAAGCTGTGAGGTGAGCCGGGGCTGGTGGACCGCCGCGCCGCCGGTCCGGTCTCCCGCTCGGCCTCCCCCCACCGGAGGCCGAGCGAGCCACCACCGTCCGGGAACTGTAAAGACCCTCCGACGCCGGGGCGTTGGGCCGAACGGCCCGGTACCCGGCCCCGAACGTCCCACCGGCCCTGCCGCCGAACCACCCCTCGCGCACGCCGGGTTCCGGCACGCGGTGACACGAGCGAACCTCAGGACGGGTCAGGTGCCTGTCTCAGCGGTGCGTGCCATACCAGCCGGGTGCCACCGTCCTCGGGGGCCGTCCACTCCATGCCGCCACCCAACTGGCGTGCCCGTTCCGCCATGTTGGTGAGGCCGCTGCGCCGGCCCCCGGCCGGGATGCCGACGCCATTGTCGGTGACCGTGAGGCACACCTCCTTGCCGTCGGTCTCCAGGACCACTTCGGCACGCGTGGCGCGGGCGTGCCGGGTCACGTTGGTCAGGGATTCGGAGAGGACGGCCAGGACGTGGTCGGCGGTCTCGCGGGGCACGTGGGTGTCGAGCAGGCCCTCCATCCGCAGGCTGGGAGCGAAGCCCAGCACCGGCGCGGACTCACCGGCCATCCGTACGGCGCGGGCCCGCAGCCCGGGCGCGCCGTCGCCGTCCCGCGCGCGCAGCCCGAAGATCGTCGACCTGATGATCTTGATGGTCTCGTCGAGGTCGTCCACGGCCCGCATGACCCGCTCGGCGGCCTCCTGGTGTTCGATGAAGCGGCCCGCGCTCTGCAGGGTCATGCCGGTGGCGAACAGCCGCTGGATGGCCAGGTCGTGCAGGTCCCGGGCGATCCGGTCGCGGTCCTCCAGCAGTGCGATCTGCTCGGCGTCCTGCCGGCGCTCCGCCAGCTCCATCGCGATCGCGGCCTGCGCGGCGAAGGCCTGCAGCATCTCGGTCTCCTTGTCGGAGAAGTCGTTCGCGCCGCTCTTCCGGGCCAGCAGCACCACACCCCGGATCCGTTCGCCGAGGCCGATCGGGACGGCGACGGCGGGGCCCAGGCCGAGGAACCGCGGGGGGCCCGCCGAGATGCGTTCGTCGTGCTGGACGTCACTGCTGCGCACGGGTTCGGCACTGGAGAAGGCCACCCCCGTGAGGGTGCCCTCCAGGGACAGCACCAGTCCGCGGTGCGACTCCGCCCCCTGGCCGATGGCCAGCTCCACCGCGAGGGTGTCGGTGCCCCCCATCGGCACAGCCACCGCGGCCAGGGCCGCGCCCGTGATCTCCCGGGTCCGTTCGGCGATGAGTCCGAGGACCTCCTGATGGGCGGCGCCGGACATCAGACTGCCGGTGATCTCGGCGTTGGCCTGCAGCCAGCGCTCGCGCTGCCGTGACTCCTCGTACAGACGGGCGTTGTCGATCGCCACACCGGCCGCCACGGCCAGCGTGGAGAGCACCGCCTCGTCCTCCTCGTCGAACTGCGCACCCCCACGCTTCTCGGTCAGATACAGATTGCCGAACACCTGCGCACGCACCCTGATCGGAACACCGAGGAAACTGTCCATCGACGGATGATTGGCCGGGAACCCGTACGAGGACGGATGCTCGGACAGCTTCGCCAACCGCAGCGGCTCCGGATGACGGATCAGCTCACCGAGAATGCCGTGCCCCTGCGGAAACGGCCCAATGCCGGCGATCTGCTCCCCCGTGACCCCCACGGTGTGGAACGCCGACAGCCGACTGCCGTCCGAACCGATCACGCCCAGCGCCGCGTACCGCGCGTCGACGAGGACCGCGGCCGCCTCGACGATGGAGTGCAGCGCCTGTTCCAGGTCGAGTTCCCGGCCGACGGAGAGCACCGCCTCCAGCAGGTTGTGCACCCGGTCCCGGGTGTCCCGGGCCGCGTCGAGCCGGGCCTGCAGCTCTTCCAGCAGTTCGTCCAGCCTCAGCTGAGGCAACCGCACGCGGGCCCCTCCCCCATCCCCGGAGCTTTCCACTCCCGACCCTCCCAGCCCCCCGTGCTACGCCTTCGCTGGACGATACGGGAAGGGGACACACCCTGGCGCGGACACCGACACGTGAGGGGGGTGGTGGGGTGGGCGACGGTGCCTGTGCCGTGCGCGGCTGTTCGCCGCGTCCGGTCTCAGTGTCCTTCGGTGCGCGTCCGGTCCTGGGCCTGGGTGGCGATGACGGCGGCCTGGACGCGCCGCTCCACGCCGAGCTTGGCCAGCAGGCGCGAGATGTGGTTCTTGACCGTCTTCTCGGCGAGGTAGAGCCGCTGGCCGATCTGCCGGTTGGTGAGCCCCTCGCCGATCAGGGCGAGGATCTCCCGCTCCCGCTCGGTCAGTCCGGGCAGTGCGTCCGGGACCTCCTCCTGCTGTTGTCCGCCGCGCAGGCGTGCCATCAGCCTGGTGGTCGCGCTCGGGTCCAGCAGCGACTGCCCGCGGGCCACCGTGCGGACCGCGGAGACGAGGTCCGAGCCCTGGATCTGCTTGAGCACGTAACCGGACGCGCCGGCCATGATCGAGTCCAGCAGCGCCTCCTCGTCGTCGAACGAGGTCAGCATCAGACAGGCCAGGTGCGGCATCCGCGAGCGCAGTTCCCGGCAGACGGTCACCCCGTCCCCGTCCGGCAGGCGGACGTCGAGGACCGCCACGTCGGGGCGCAGAGCCGGTACCCGTACCAGCGCCTGCTCGACGGTGGCCGCGTCGCCGACGACGGCGATGCCGGGTTCGTCGTCCAGCAGGTCGTGCACTCCGCGTCGTACCACCTCGTGATCGTCGAGGAGGAAGACGCGGATCGGGGTGTCGGGGCCGGCCTGCTCGCGGTCCGCCATCGGTTGCTCCTCTGCCAATGCGTGGGTCCGGACGTCACCGGGATCTTCCCGGCGCACGGCGGGAAAGGCCAGGGCCGGACGGCCCTGACTCACGGGTCGAGGTCCCCGCCGGCGGTCGAGTTCGCGCAAAACCGTCGTTGCGGTACACGGTCGGTCCTCTTCCGCCAGGTGCAGCGGAACGCCTTCAGGGTCGGCCGGGGGGCCGCCCCGGGTCAGGGCCGTCGGTCCCGGCACCACCGGAGAGCGGCCCCCGTGTCAGCCTGCCGTCAGCGGCCCCTGCCACTCTTCTTCATGTGACCGGCACGGGAAACCGGAGCCGGGAACGGGGAGAGGTGCCCGGAGTGGTTGATCGGGGACCGGCGAGCACGCCTCGAGGTCGGGCCCACGTGGCCCACGCAGGTTCGAATCCTGCCCTCTCCGCAGTGGACGAGCGTCCACGGGGAGCGGCGGGGCGCCGGGCTACGGCATGCGGATGCCGTACTCCCGTTCCCTGCGGCGAGGCGGCAGCCCGGGCAGGGTGGCACGGGGGCGTGGCGCGTCCTGCGCCTGCCCCGTGCTCCGGAGCAGGCCCGCGGCGGCGGCCACGTAGCTCTGCGCCGTGAGCAGTCCGGCCAGTCGGCCGTGCGGATCGGTGACCGGCAACGCGTCCGTCTGCTCCTCCGTCATCACGGCCGCCGCACGGAGCGTCGACTCCTCCGGGTGGACCGTGACCGTGCGGCGTCCGTGCACGAGGTCGCGCACTCTCCCGCGGGACAGTGTCGCCGCGGGAGCCGCACAGGCCACGGCCAGCTCGGCGCGGTCCAGCACGCCGGCGCAGCAGCCGTCCTGGCGGACCACCGGCAGATGACGCTGCCCGGACCGCTCCACGACCTCCCAGGCCATCAGCAGCGTCTCGTCCTCACTGATCACATACGGCGCGTCGTCCATCAAGGCGCGCACCGAAAGCCTCTCGTCCACGGCTGCCTCCCGCGCTCACAGCCGGCTGAGCCGAGGACGGTCGCCGGTACCGGCCGTGAGAACGGTCAGACGGCGGTGGTATTCGTCCTCGTCGATCTCCCCGCGGGCGAAGCGTTCGGCGAGGAGCTGCCCGGCGGCGGCCCCCGACGGCCGCGTGCCGGTGGGGGGCACGGTCTCGCTCGGCCGGGCCATGGTGCGGTGGAGGAGGGCTCCGAAGACGAGGGCGATCAGGGCCCAGCAGACGATCATGCCGACGGACAGGGCGAACCACCCCCACCCGCCGATGTCGTGCCCGTACCAGAACATCACGGTCACTCACCTCCTCGAGTGCCCCGGGAGTCCGGGGCCGGTCCCCGAGGGCTCCGAGGTCTCGCCTCCTCACACTCGCGCGGACCGGGAACCGCGTCATGAGCCGGTGAGGCCAAGGTGGGGGGCCGTTGGGCCCTGATCCCGCAGCGAGGGGCCGAGGCCGGACGCAGGATCGGGGCCGACCGGCTCTGGTGGGCCGGCGGTTTCCGTGGTGTGCTGGTAGTGGCGGGAAGGACCCCAGCAGACGCGGGGAAGCGGCCGGCAGCCGCGCACCGCGCAATCCGGATCCGCGAGAAGCGGGTGGCGCCCTTCCCGTCCTGCCGTGCCGGGATGGTGTTTCCCGCCCTGCCGTGCCGTGCGGGGGCCGAGTTCTCCATTCCGCCATGCGGGGCCCTGTTTCCCGTCCTGCCGTGCAGGCGCCTTGGTGGCCTCACGGAGCCGGCGCGTCGGGTGGTGAAGGCCGTTCCGCCGGGTTCGTGGCCCGCCCGCACCAGAGCCCTCGGGTACGACTCCACCGCACGCGTGGGCCGAAGGACCCCCGGCCGGGTCCGGGCGGCCTGTGGTGCCGGCAACCAGCCGCGCGCACGCTGGGAGCACAAACCATTGAAGGGAGCCGGTGCGATGACCTCCGTCACCACCATGACCATGGCTCTAGAGCCCACGCACCGCGAACGGCTGATGCACCTCGCCCGCCAGGTCTCCTTCGATGCCGGCACTCGCCTGTTCGAAGAAGGCCGGAACGCCGACCGCTTCTGGATCGTGCGCACCGGAACCGTCGCCCTCGACCTGCACGTGCCCGGCCGCCGTCCCGCCGTCATCGAGTCACTCGGACACGGTGAACTCGTCGGCTGGTCCTGGCACTTCGCGCCGTACATCTGGCAACTTGGGGCCGAGGCGATGAGCCCCGTGCGGGCCTGGGAGTTCGACGCAGAGGCCGTCCGGGCGATGTGCGGGCAGGACCCCGAGTTCGGCCGGGCCGTCGCGGTCTGGGTCGGACGCGTCGTCGCCCAGCGACTGCACGCCTCCCGGGTCAGGCTGCTCGATCTGTACGCCCCCTACGGCAGCGGCGGCCTGACATGACCGCCACCTCACGGCCGCGCCGGCCCTCCGAGGAGGAGGCCATGCGCCGCAGCCCGCACCGGGTGAGCGACGTGATGACCCACGCCGCCGTCGCGGTGGGCCGCGGGGCCCTGTTCAAGGACATCGTCGAACGCATGGAGCAGTGGCAGGTCAGCGCCCTGCCGGTGCTGGAGGGCGACGGCCGGGTGATCGGCCTGGTGTCCGAGGCGGACCTGCTGCCCAAGGAGGAGTTCCGGGACAGCGATCCGGACCGGTTGACCCAGCTTCGCCGGCTGTCCGACCTGGCCAAGGCCGGGGCGCTGACCGCCGAGGAGGTGATGACCACGCCGGCCGTCACCGTCCGCGCCGACGCCACGCTCGCCGAGGCCGCGCGCATCATGGCGCTCAGGCACGTCAAGCGGCTGCCCGTGGTGAACGCCGAGGGTCTGCTCGAGGGTGTGGTGAGCCGCGGGGACCTGCTCAAGGTCTTCCTGCGTCCGGACGGCGAACTCGCCGACGAGATCCGGCGCGACGTCGTCGACGTCCTCTTCCCTGCCCCGGTGGAGCCCGTGCACATCATGGTCCGCGAAGGTGTCGCGACGCTGACCGGGCGGGTCCAGGATCCCGAGGCGATTCCGTTGGCCGTCCGCATGGTCCACGGCGTCGAGGGCGTGGTGGACGTGGAGTGCAGGCTCACCGCGGTCGACGCGGAATGATCGCGGAGTGACGCAGTGACCTCGTCACGCCCCAGGGGCTGAGCGCGTTCCGCGCTCAGCCCCTCTCCCCCGCTCAGGTTCCGCCACTCCGGCCCCCACGCTTGCACTCCTCGACGCCGTTGCGCGCTCAGCCCCTCCCCCCGCTGAGGTTCCGCCACTCCGGCCCGACCCGCTTCCACTCCTCGCCCCACTCGGCCAGCCGCCGTCGGACCAGTCGGGCGCGCACCATGCGTCCACCGGCCCAGACGGCCGTGCCGGCGGCCTGCGCGACGAGCAGGCCGGCCAGGACCGTCTGCAGCATGGCCTCCGCCGGGGAGGCGGGAGGAGACACCAGCCGGCCCGTGCCGTCGGTCCACACCGTGACCTGGCTGCCTGCGGGGGCGCCCGGGAAGACCTTCGTGCGGTCCGTGTGCACGGCGCCGTCACCGGTCGTCCACCGCACGGGGGCCCACACCCGGCCGTCGTCGTACCCGCTGCCGGCGGGCGGCGTCTTCACCGCACCGTCGGTGAGGACGGCGGACACGGCGTGCACCCCGGCCCTGCGCGCGGAGAAGGCCGAGTCCATGGACTGGGCCGCCGCCTGACCGGCGAGGACTCCGCCCACCACGGCGAGGATCCACGTGACGAGCACGATCCAGGCCTCGACGACGTCACTGTGCCGCCTGAGGGGATTGCGCCGCCATCGCCACAGCCGCACCCGTGTGACCGTCGTGGGAGGTGTCCCTGCCATGGTCGCCGCCTCCTCTCGCGTGCCGGCGCCGCACGTCAGGTGGTGCGGGCCCGCTCGGCGTCCGGAAGGTCCGGGTCGAGGTCCGGGTGACGGGGCGGACCGGACAGCGCGCACCGCACGTCCACCACGCCGGCCACGGCCCGCGCGAGGCGGGCGGCGAGCGGTACCAGAGCGGTTTCGTGGACCCGGCCCGTAAGCGTCACGACTCCATCGTGCACCTCGATCCGGACGGCTGCCGTGTGGGTGCCGAAGAGCCGCACGACGACGTCCCGCCGGACCTCCTCGGCGATGTCCGCGTCGTCCCGCAGGAAGACGTTCAGCAGGTCCGAGCGGCTGACGATGCCCTTCAGGGTGCCATCGGGAGCGACGACCGGCAGCCGCTTGACCCGGTGGCGCGCCATGACGCGGGCGGCGTGCCCGAGGGTGGCGTGGGGCGACACGGTGACGGCCGGGGCGGTCATCAGCTCCCCCGCGGTCACCGCGTCCGCCCTGCGGGCCTCGGCAGACCGCTGGGTCTCCCCGTAGCGGGCGAGGTCTCCCTCTCTGTACTCCTCCTTGGGCAGGAGATCGGCCTCCGAGACGACACCGCCGACGCGTCCATCGGCGTCCAGTACCGGGAGAGCGCTGACGCTCCATTCCCGCATGGTCTTCACTATGTCCTTGAAGGCCGCACCCGTACGCAGGGCGACGACCGTGCGGGTCATCACGTCGTTCACGACGGTCGGAGTGCCGTCCATGGCGTCCTCCAAGGGTTCGGGTGCCGTCATGGGACACCTTCAGCCTGCGGCCGGGGACCCTTTCGGGGCATGGGCCGAGTGGCCTGTCCCGTGGGCCCTGCGGCAGCACCGGCGGGAGCTCCGGCCCACGCCCGGCCACCGTGCCTACTGCGGGGGCAGCGGGACCCGCCATTCCAGCGCTGCGCCGCCGCCGGTGGGGCGGGTCACCTCGAGCCGCCCGCCGAGCTGTTCGGCCCGCTCGGCCATGTTGCGCAGCCCGCTGCGGCGGCCGTCGGCCGGGATGCCCACGCCGTTGTCCGAGACCCTCAGGCGCACTTCGCGGCCGTCGGTCGTCAGCACCACGTCGGCCCGGTCGGCGTGGGAGTGCCGGGCGACGTTGGTGAGGGCCTCGGAGAGTACGGCCACGACATGGTCGGCGATGTCGCGCGGCACGTCGGTGTCGAGCAGGCCCTCCATCCGCAGGCTGGGAGCGAAGCCCAGCACCGGCGCGGACTCGCCGGCCATCCGGACGGCCCTCGACCGCAGTCCGCTGCCGGCGGCACCCTCGCGCGCCCGCAGTCCGAAGATCGCCGACCTGATGATCTTGATGGTCTCGTCGAGGTCGTTCACCGCCCGCATGACCCGCTCGGCGGCCTCCTGGTGTTCGATGAAGCGGCCCGCGCTCTGCAGGGTCATGCCGGTGGCGAACAGCCGCTGGATGGCCAGGTCGTGCAGGTCCCGGGCGATCCGGTCGCGGTCCTCCAGCAGTGCGATCTGCTCGGCGTCCTGCCGGCGCTCCGCCAGCTCCATCGCGATCGCGGCCTGCGCGGCGAAGGCCTGCACCATCTCGGTCTCCTTGCCCGAGAACAGCGGCCGGCCTCCCTCGCGTGCCAGCAGCACCACTCCTCGTACCCCGCCCTCACCGGTGCCGATCGGGACCGCCACGGCGGGGCCGAGGCCACGGAAGCGCGGGGGTTCGGGAGAGACCCGCTCGTCATGGGTGACGTCGTCGCTGGTGATCGGGGCGGCGGCGGAGAACGCCAGTCCCATCAGGGTTCCGTGCCGGGGCAGCACCAGGCCCCGATGCGCGTCCGCGTCCACTCCGACGGCGATCTCCACACTGAGCAATCCGCTGTCCTCCAAGGGCATCGCGACCGCGGCCAGGGCCGCGCCCGTGATCTCCCGGGCCCGTTCGGCGATCAGGTCCAGGGCCTCGGCGCGCTCACTGCCGGACATCAGGCTGTGCGTGATCTCCGCGTTCGCCCACAGCCAGCGCTCACGCTGCCGTGACTCCTCGTAGAGACGGGCGTTGTCGATCGCCACACCGGCCGCCACGGCCAGCGTGGAGAGCACCGCCTCGTCCTCCTCGTCGAACTGCGCACCCCCACGCTTCTCGGTCAGATACAGATTGCCGAACACCTGCGCACGCACCCTGATCGGAACACCGAGGAAACTGTCCATCGACGGATGATTGGCCGGGAACCCGTACGAGGACGGATGCTCGGACAGCTTCGCCAACCGCAGCGGCTCCGGATGACGGATCAGCTCACCGAGAATGCCGTGCCCCTCCGGAAACGGCCCGATGCCGGCGATCTGCTCCCCCGTGACCCCCACGGTGTGGAACGCCGACAGGGTCTTGCCGTCGGGGCCGATGACGCCGAGGGCGGCGTATTCGGCGTCCACGAGGACGGCGGCCGCGTCCACGATGGAGTGCAGGGCCTGCTCCAGGTCGAGTTCCCGGCCCACGGAGAGCACCGCCTCCAGCAGGCTGTGCACCCGGTCCCGGGTTCCCCGGGCCGCGTCGAGCCGGGCCTGCAGCTCCTCCAGCAGCTCGTCCAGCCTCAGCTGAGGCAGCTGTATTCGGGACTCCTCCGCACCGGTCACCAGGCCTCCAGCTCCCGTCGGCACATGATTTTGAACCGGCGGGTTCATATGCCACGGTATCGGTCTCCGGCGGGGGACGGCATGCCGTAGCGGCCGCAGCGCGTGCGCCTCCCGCTCGTCGTCCAGGGTGCGGGCCAGGTCCGAGGCCGGCCGGGCGGCCCTGATCGGCATCGGCACCGGCGAGGGCGGGTGACGGCCGCGAGGGTCCGACGGCCCTGCGTCGGGGGCCGAACGGCACTGGGGAGAAGGCGCACCATGCGACACAGTGGGACCAGGAGCGGCACCGATCCCCCGCGGTGTCGCTCCGTGCGTCATCGCCCGAGCGCCCACGGTGGTGTGGCATCCGGCGAGGGGAAAGCGACTCACTCCCGAAGAAGCCAGCCATGATCCGTAACGACGACCCGACCCGCCGGCGCGTCGACCTCGACCGTGCCGAGGCGCTGCGGCTGCTGGCCGGCGTGCCCCTGGGCAGGCTCGTCTTCACCCGGCAGGCCCTGCCCACCATCCGCCCGGTCAACCACGTGCTGGACGGCGGCGACATCGTCATCCGCACCCATGAGGGAGCGGCCCTGACCTCCCAGGCCCAGCAGGTCGACGGTACCGGTGTCGTCGTCGCCTACGAGGCGGACTCCATCGACCCGGACACGCACCTCGGCTGGAGCGTCGTGGTCACGGGCTACGCCCGCCTGGTCACCGATCCCGACGAACTCGCCCGTATCCGCGGGCTGTTGGAGCCCTGGGCGCCATCACCGGGCATGGACCAGGCGGTGCGCATCCGTCCCGATCTGGTGACGGGGGTGCTCCTGACCGAGACGGGCGGCACGGCGGGCAAGCCCGGCTGAACCGCGGACCTCGGGTCGGACGGTGGTCGGACTGTGATGCGGTGATCAGACGGTGATGCGTCGTCCCGTGACCGTGTCGGGATCGATGCTCACCCACAGGTCGCGGGAGCCACCCACCCAGGGCGTGCTGTGTGCCTGGTCCGCCAGCTTCTGCACTTCCCGCGGGTCCGTCACCGTCCGCGCGAAGCCCCGGACCAGTACGCTCCAGCCCTGGCTGAACGCGTCGTCGATGCGGTCGACCTCGAAGGCCACCCGGGAGCCGGCCGACAGCGACGGTGTCGCGCCGGACGCGGTCCGGAAGACGATGGCGCCGTCCACAACGCTGTAGTTGACGGGGACGATCACCGGCCCCGACGGCGTGGATACCGCGAGCCGGCCCACCCCGTGCGTCGCCAGCAGGGACCTGCACTCGGCGGGGCCCAGCTCGGTGAAGCGCGGTGCCCGCCCGGCGCGTCCGGGTCCGGGCGGCACGTCGACGGCGCCGCCGGCCAGCTCGTTCACGGTGGTCTGAAGGACCTCGGCCAGCCTCACCAGCACGCCCGGCCCGGGCGCGGCGCCGGGCCGCTCCTCCAGGTACCTGAGGTAGCCGGGTGCCAGGCCGGCGCGCGCGGCCACCTGCCGCCGGGTCAGGCCGAGTTGCGCCCGCCGGGCGGCCAGCCGGCGTCCCAGATCGCCCAGGGGCGCTTCTGTCGCCGGGTCGACTCGCGTCTGGTCGCTCATGGTGTCACGCCCTTCTCCTCAGGCCGCGGGAACGGCCACTTCCGCGTGCGACTCCCCGCCGAGGACCACCTTGAGCGCACCGGTCTCGGCGGCTTTGGAGAAGACGTCGTAGGCCTCCTCCATGTGGTTCAGCGGGAAGGTGTGGGTGACCAGCTGCGCGGTCCGCAGCCGCCCCGCGGCGGCCATCCGCAGCAGGGTCGGGGTGGAGTAGGTGTCCACGAGTCCGGTGGTGATGGTCACGTTCCTGGTCCACAGTTCCTCGAGGTGCAGCGTGGCCGGCCTGCCGTGCACACCGATGTTCGCCACGTGCCCGCCCGGGCGGACCATGCGGGTGCACAGCTCGAAGCTCTCCGGTACGCCGACCGCCTCGATGACCACGTCCGCGCCGAGCCCGTCCGTCAGGTCGGCGACCAGCTGGCGGGGCGCCTCGTGGACGTCGGCCACGGCGTCGGCGCCGAACCGTCGTGCGGCCTCCAGCCGGGCCGGGGCCAGGTCCACCGCGATGATCCGCTCGGGCGCGAACAGGCGGGCCGTGGCGATCGCCGCGAGACCGATGGGCCCGGCGCCCACGATGGCGACGGTGTCGCCGGGGCGTACGTGCCCGTTGAGGACGCCCACCTCGTAGGAGGTAGGGAAGATGTCCGCGAACAGGACGGCGTCCTCGCTGCGCACGGTGCCCGGCAGGGGGTGCACGGACAGGTCGGTGTGGGGGACGCGGACGTACTCGGCCTGGGTGCCGTCGATCAGGTGGCCGAGGACCCAGCCTCCGTCATCGCGGCACTGGCCGTAGCTGCGGTCCCGGCAGAAGCGGCACCGGCCGCAGGAGGTGATGCACGAAACCAGCACGCGGTCTCCGGGGCGGACGGTGCGCACGTCGCTGCCGACCTCGACGATCTCGCCCACCGCCTCGTGGCCCAGCACCGTTCCGGGGCGTACCTCGGGCACGTCGCCCTTGAGGATGTGCAGGTCGGTCCCGCAGATGGTGACGGCGTCGACCTTCACGATCGCGTCGGTGGGTTCCTTGATCGCGGGGTCCGGGACGTCCTGCCATGAGGACTGTCCGGGGCCGTGGAAGACAAAGGCTTTCATGGCGCTCCTCACCCTCTTCGGTGTGACGCGGGGCCGGCTTCGGTGTGACGCGGGGGCCGGGCCGACGGCGGCCCGGCGCGGACGGGTTTCCGCGCGAGGCCGTAACCGCCCCGCACTTCAGCGTGTCCGGTGCCCGAGGCGCCCCGCTTGGGCCGTCCGGCCCTGGCCGCCGGCCGGACGGTGCCCATCGGCGCCGACGGCCCGGAAAGGGGTCGCGAGTGTCCTGGACGGTCCCGGGATGGGGGCCGAACGGCCCTTTCGGGACTTAGGGGACACGTGTTGGCTTTGCCCCATGTCCGAGAACCGCACGGGGCCCATGAACGAGTACCGCATGGGGTTCGTGGCCGAGAACCACACGGCGCCGCCATTGTCGGCCGGGGGCCGAGTTCCCTGCGAAGCGACCGTCGTGCCGCTGCACGGCGAGATCGACCTGCTGACCGCGCCCGTACTGTCGGAGCGGCTCGATGCGCTCACCGCGCACCCGTGCCCCGACCTGGTGCTCGACCTGCGGCCGGTCGCCTTCATCGACTGCACCGGGCTCGGCGTCCTGTGCCGGGCCCGCAACCGAGTACTGGCCCGGCGGGGCCGGCTGCGGCTGGTCGCCGACAGCACGAACTTCCTGATGCTCCTGCGGGCCACGCGTCTGGCCGACGTCTTCGAGGTGCTTCCACAGCTCCCGAAGAACGTCGTGCCGGCCGCATACGGGACCCGCTAGCGGAGGTGTCACCACGGGGAGGAGGCGCCGCGTGGCGAGGACCAGGAAGCCGCTGTGGCGGTGGCGGGACAATCCACTGCGGCGGCGCGAGGACATCGTCGAGGCCTGGGTCGTGCTGGCCGTCTGGATCGTCGTAGTGGTCGGTGGGACGCTCGCCGCCCTGGTGACGGCCGGCGCCGCCGCGGACGAGTTCGCGCAGCAGCGCGCTCACCGGCACCCGGCTCGGGCCGTCCTGCTCGCCGGCGCGCCGCCCGGGGCCACGGCGGCCCGGTCGACCGACGGCCGGATCCGGGTTTCGCTGCGCTGGACGGCGCCCGACGGCACGTCCCGAACCGGGCGGACGCTGGTCGACGGCGGTCTGAGGGCCGGTGCCCGTGTGGTGGTCTGGCAGGACGACCGAGACCGGCTCACCGCCACGCGGCCGACGGGCCGGGTGGAGGGCGCCGTGGAGGCCGGCCTCTTCGGCTCCGCGGCCGCCCTGGCCGTCGCCGCTCCGGCCTGCCTCGCGGGAGCCGTCGTCCGAGCGCACCTGGACCGGCGACGCCTGGCCCACTGGGACCGGGAATGGAACCTGGTGGGCCCAGGCTGGGGGCACCCGACAGGCTGATCACCGGGTGATCGCGTCCCACAGCGGCCCGAGGGCTGCGGACGATTCTCGCCCCTCCGGGGAAGCCGCCCGTCACCCCCGCTGCGGCGGCGATGCCGTCGGCCGGATCAGCCACCGACGCGGACCCGGCTTGCGAGCCGGACCGGGGCCGGCCGGACGTTTTCCCAGGGCGGTGGCCTGCTCTCGCATCCGCGGGTGCGAGGCCGTCAGGGAGCGAGGCTCCCCGACGGCGACACCGTTGAGGTGGGGAATCGGTTGCACGGCCACGTCGTGGACGGGGGCCGGGAACTTGTCGGAGTGCCAGGCCGCGGGCGGGTGGGCGGGTGCGGACGGCAGCGGGCGGCTCGACGGCAGGCTGCCGTGCCGCTGGTCTCGTACGTGCGGCCGGTGCGCCCCGGGGCCGGGAAGCCGAACGGCCCGCGTGAAGGGCCGGGCGGCCCCTGGCCCGGGCCATCGCACCCGCACACGCTGGAGAGGGCAGGACAGCCCGCCGCAGACCCTACGGAGTCATCATGTACGGCACCCCGCACATCGTCAGCGACGTCATGACCCATACGGTCGCCGCCGTCGGCCGAGGAGCCGGTTTCAAGGAGATCGTGCGGCTGATGCAGGACTGGAAGGTCAGCGCCCTCCCCGTGCTCGAGGGCGAGGGCCGGGTGGTCGGTGTGGTCTCCGAGGCGGACCTGCTGCCCAAGGAGGAGTTCCGGGACACCCCGGACGAGGGGTACGCCCGACTGCGCCGTCACTCCGACCTGGCGAAGGCCGACGCGCTCACGGCGGGAGACCTGATGACCTCCCCCGCGCTCACCGTCCGGGCGGGCGCCACCCTCGGCGAGGCCGCACGCATCATGGCGCGGTCCCGGGTCAAGCGGCTGCCGGTGGTGGACGAGATCGGCCTGCTGCAGGGCGTCGTCAGCCGCTCCGACCTTCTCAAGGTGTTCCTGCGCGGGGACGAGGACATCGCCGAACAGGTGCGGCGCGAGGTCGTGGCGTACCTGTTCCCGCCGCCGTCCTCGGCCCTCCACGTGGAGGTCGACGACGGGGTCGTGACGCTGGTCGGCCGGGTCCGCGACACCTCCCTGGTTCCCGTCGCCGCACGTCTGATCCGGGCCGTCGAAGGTGTGGTGGACGTGCAGTTCGACCTCTCGCACGCGGAGGGGCCACGGCAGCCGGCCGAGTCGGCCGGCCCGTGAGGACGCGGAATGTGCGCCGCTGGTTCACCGGGGCCGCGGTGCACGGACGGTCCTGCGGTGGGCCGCACGAACGGTCTGCTGTTGGTGGGGCCGGTCGGCCCTGGTGGATCCGGCACCGGGGGGTGATGATCGGCCTGATGGAGAGTCCGCCGCCGGTCCCCGACGGGGCACGAGAGGTCGCCATGGCCGAGACACGCACCTTCACCGAGCAGGACCCGATCCGTGTGTTCCTGCTGGACGACCACGAGGTCGTACGACGCGGCCTGGCCGACCTGCTCGATGCCGAACCGGACATCTCCGTGGTGGGCGACGCGGACACCGCCGAGCACGCCCTCGCACGCGGGCCCGCCCTGCGCCCGGACGTGGCCGTGCTCGACGTGCGCCTCCCGGACGGCGACGGCATCTCCGTCTGCCGGGAACTGCGCAGCCGCATGCCCCGGCTGGCGTGCCTGATGCTGACCTCCTTCGACGACGAGGACGCGCTGCTGGACGCGATCATGGCGGGGGCCGCGGGCTATGTGCTGAAGCAGATCAACGGCTCCGACCTGGTGTCGGCGGTTCGCACCGTTGCCTCGGGCCAGTCGATGCTGGATCCCGCGACGACGGCCCGCCTCATGCACTCCCTGCGGGCCGACCCGGCCGGGCCCCCGTCGCTGCCGCCCGAGCTGGCGGGACTGTCGCCCCGGGAGCGCGACATCCTGGCGCTGATCGGTGACGGGCTGACCAACCGTGAGATCGGCAAGAAGCTGTACCTGTCGGAGAAGACCGTCAAGAACCACATCTCACGGCTCCTGGCCAAACTGGGCGTCCAGCGCCGGGTCCAGGCGGCCGTCCTCGCCTCCCACCTGGACGAACATGACGCCGGAGAACACCCCGCGCGGTGAGGCGACCGGCATGATCTCCGGACTCGCGCCCGCACGGCCGGCCCGGTCCCGGCCGAGCAGCCCCTGGCGGGTGCCCGCCCGCGGCGCGAGGTCCGCTCGGCCCCGATCGGCCGGGGTGGCCCCGGACCGATCACGTCGCCTCGGAACGCACGATGACGACCGGGCAGCTCGCGTGCTGGGAGACGTGCTGGCTGACCGAACCGAGCAGGGCGCGGGCGAAGCCGCCCTTGCCCCGGCTGCCGACGACCAGCACCTCGGCCCCCTCGCCGGCCCGCAGCAGGACGTCCGCCGCGTTGCCGTGCACCACGTGGGTCCTGACCGCCCCGGCCGCGTCCGCGCCCAGCACGTCGGTCAGTTCCTGGCGCATCCGCTGCCGGGCCTCGTCCTCGTCGACGTCCATGTCCACGGCGGGCGCCGACCAGCCGTACAGACCGGGCAGCTCCCACACGGTGACCGCGTCCACGACGCCGCCGAGGAGTCCGGCGTAGCGCACGGCCCAGCGCAGTGCCGCGTACGAGGACGCCGAGCCGTCCACACCGACCACGACCCTGGGTTCGGAGACATCCTTGTCCATGCGTCCCACCTCTCCTGCGGCTCTTCGCGCCGCCCGACCGGCCCCCTCGACTCCACGCTGCGTGAGGCCCGGCCGCCCCGCCACCGATGAGCCACCGGGGGCATGACGGACGGCGCGCCGCCCGGGCCGGGGCCGGGCTCGACACGCTTCCGCTCACGGGGCGCTGTCGAGTCGTCGTCGCGGACGCTTCACCGCCGCCGCCCCTGGGAAGGGGCCGGGTATGGGCCCTACGGTCCTGATGAGTGCCGTTCGGCCCCACGACGGGCGACGGTCCGCGAGCCATGCTCCAGGAAGGCCGGGCGGTCGAGGAGTGAGTGATCATGCATGGGCGCACGGGTGACGTATTGCGGTCGGCCGGCCGGACCCCGGGGACACCCGGACACCGCGCCGGCGCCCGCGGGATGCGCGGCCGGGACGGTGATCCGGCCGGTCGGGTGCACGGCGGCGACGGCCCGGAGGCCGAGGCCCACCCCGGCTCCGGAGGTCGGGCCGACGACCGTGCGCGACGTGGTGGCGGTACGACCCGTCCACGGCGGGAGCAGCGATGAGCAGGCGCGCCCGCGCCCGGCGGCGGAACGAGCCCGCCCGCGGCGCCAACCGGATGCCGGCCCACGGCGCCGCGCGGGTGCGGGGCGCACCGGTGACGGCCGGCCCGGGCCGGTGGAGCGCCCGCGGCGCGGCCGGTGACTGGGTGCTGCTGCCCGGCGGCACATGGCGGCGCGTGGAGACGATCCGGGTACGGGCTCTGTTCGGCTGAGGCACGGGGCGTCCTTGGGCACCGTGACCGGTGCATGCCGAAGGCGTCCGGGTCGACCCGTGCGGGCCGGCCCGGACGCCTTCGGGAGGTCGCTCAGACCAGGTCGAACCGGTCGAGGTCCATGACCTTGGTCCACGCGGCGACGAAGTCCTTCACGAACTTCTCCTTCGCGTCATCACTGGCGTAGACCTCGGCGAGCGCCCGCAGCTCGGAGTTCGAGCCGAAGACCAGGTCGGCACGGCTGCCGGCCCACTTCACCTCGCCCGTGGCGGCGTCGCGGCCCTCGAACGTGGTCTGGTCCTCGGAGGTCGCCGACCACGTCGTGCCCAGGTCGAGCAGGTTGACGAAGAAGTCGTTCGTCAGCGAGCCGGGCGTCCTGGTGAGGACACCGAGCTGCGAACCCTGGTGGTTGGCGCCCAGGACGCGCAGACCGCCGACGAGGACGGTCAGCTCGGGGGCACTCAGCGTGAGCAGGTTCGCCTTGTCGAGCAGCAGGAACTCGGCCGGCAGGCGGTTGCCCTTGCCCAGGTAGTTGCGGAAACCGTCCGCGGTCGGCTCCAGCACCTCGAATGACTCGGCGTCGGTGTGCTCCTCGGTGGCGTCGACCCGGCCCGGGGTGAAGGGCACCTGGACCTCGAAGCCGCCCTCCTTGGCGGCCTTCTCCACGGCGGCGACGCCGCCGAGGACGATGAGGTCGGCCAGGGAGACCTTCTTGGCACCGGAGGAGGCGTTGAAGTCCTGCTGGATGCCCTCGAGGGTGCGCAGCACCTGCGCCAGCTGGTCGGGGTCGTTGACCTCCCAGCCGCGCTGCGGCTCAAGGCGGATACGGGCGCCGTTGGCACCGCCGCGCCTGTCGCTGCCACGGAAGGTGGAGGCGGACGCCCACGCGGTGGTGACCAGCTGGGACACGGTCAGGCCCGAGTCGAGCAGCTTGGTCTTCAGGGCCGCGATGTCCGCGTCGTCGATCAGCTCGCCCTCGCGCTGCGGCAGCGGGTCCTGCCACAGCAGGGTCTCCTCGGGGACCTCCGGGCCGAGGTAGAGCGACTTCGGGCCCATGTCGCGGTGGGTCAGCTTGTACCAGGCGCGGGCGAAGGCGTCCGCGAACTCCTGCGGGTTCTCGTGGAAGCGGCGGGAGATCGGCTCGTAGATCGGGTCGAAGCGCAGCGCCAGGTCGGTGGTGAGCATCGAGGGGGCGATCTTCTTCGAGGGGTCGTGGGCGGCCGGGACCGTGCCCTCGCCCGCACCGTCCTTCGGCCTCCACTGCTTGGCGCCGGCCGGGCTCTCGGTGAGCTCCCACTCGTAGCCGAAGAGGTTGTCGAAGAAGCCGTTGCTCCACTGGGTGGGCGTGGTGGTCCAGGTGACCTCGAGGCCGGAGGTGATGGTGTCGGCGCCCTTGCCGGTGCCGTAGGTGCTCCTCCAGCCCAGGCCCTGCTCCTCCATGGAGGCCGCCT
The DNA here is from genome assembly GCF_042959345.1 of Streptomyces sp. NPDC007905. Taxonomy (NCBI): domain Bacteria; kingdom Bacillati; phylum Actinomycetota; class Actinomycetes; order Kitasatosporales; family Streptomycetaceae; genus Streptomyces; species Streptomyces sp. NPDC007905. The sequence continues at coordinate 224,387 of NZ_JBIBKS010000001.1, forward strand.
CCGGGTCCGCGCCGACGTGGTCGGCCGGACCGGCGCCGTGGGTCTTGCCGAAGGTGTGGCCGCCGGCGATCAGGGCGACGGTCTCCTCGTCGTTCATCGCCATGCGGCGGAACGTCTCACGGATGTCGCGGGCCGCTGCGATCGGGTCCGGGTTGCCGTTCGGACCTTCCGGGTTGACGTAGATGAGGCCCATCTGCACGGCGCCGAGCGGGTTCTCCAGCTCTCGGTCGCCGGTGTAGCGCTTGTCGTCCAGCCAGGTGGTCTCGGGACCCCAGTAGACATCCTCCTCCGGCTCCCAGACGTCCTCACGGCCGCCGCCGAAGCCGAAGGTCTCGAAGCCCATGGACTCCAGGGCCACGTTGCCGGCGAGGACCATCAGGTCGGCCCAGGACAGGCTCTGGCCGTACTTCTTCTTGACCGGCCACAGCAGGCGGCGGGCCTTGTCCAGGTTGGCGTTGTCGGGCCAGCTGTTCAGGGGGGCGAAGCGCTGCTGGCCGGCGCCGGCGCCGCCGCGGCCGTCGCTGATGCGGTAGGTGCCCGCACTGTGCCAGGCCATCCGGATGATGAAGGGGCCGTAGTGGCCGAAGTCGGCCGGCCACCAGTCCTGCGAGGTGCTCAGCACCTCGGCGATGTCCTGTTTCACGGCCGGAAGGTCGAGGGACTTGAAGGCCTCGGCGTAGTCGAAGTCCTCACCCAGCGGGTTGGCGACGGCCGGGTTCTTGGCGAGGATCTTCAGGTTGAGCCGCTCCGGCCACCACTGGCGGTTGCCACCGCCCTGGGTCGGGTGCAGGGCGCGGCCGTGCGCAACGGGGCAGCCGCCGCTTCCCTCCTCCGACTTCGAGTCTGTGACGATCGCGTCGTGGTTCTCAGTCATGTGCAATCCTTCCGAACTGGACGGAACTCGGTGCTCAGGAACTGCGGCCGGGGGAACAGTCGGGGCAGGTGCCCCAGTAGACGACCTCGGCCTCGTCGATGGAGAAGCCACGGTCGTCCGACGCGGTCAGGCAGGGCGCCTCGCCGACCGCGCAGTCGACGTCCGCGACGGCACCGCACCACCGGCACACGGCGTGGTGGTGGTTGTCGCCGACGCGTCCCTCGAACCGGGCGGGGCTGCCGGCCGGCTCGATACGGCGTATGAGGCCCGCCGCGGTGAGTGCGTGCAGGGCCTCGTAGACGGCTTGCAGGGAAATGTGACCTACGCGGTCGCGGACCCCGGAGGCGATCGCCTCGACGCCGAGGTGGTCACCGTCCCGGACGGTCTCCAGCAGCGCGACGCGGGCCGCCGTCACGCGCAGGCCGGCACCGCGCAGCTCTTCAGCGGTGGTCGGAGTCTGGGATGCGGTCATGGCGCCGACCCTACCCTCATAAACACGAAGAGTTCAAGAAAACGAACGATGCAATTCTGGCCTCGTGTCGTCGGCTGATGTTCGCCTGTGCGTGGTGTTGCCCGACGGGGCCGGTGCGGGCACCGGAGCGCGCGGGCATGGACGCATCTTGTGGCCGTACGTCCCGCCCGGCGGCGCGCCGAGCCGCGGGGTCCACCGAACGGGTGAGCCCCGCGGCCCGGGACCGGCGCGTCAGCCACGACATGTGTCGGCGTGCAGTTCGTCGCGGATCACGCGGAAGTCCCTGCGCATCCGGGTCGGACTGAAGCCGGTGGCCGGCGTCTCGCCGGCACCGACGGTGTAGACGACACCCCGGGGGCGCAGTCCGCGCGGCGTCCTGGCGGCCCGGGCCGTGCCCGCGGGCAGCAGTGTCGCGGCGAGCCCTGCGGCCGCCGTCGCGGCGAGGAAGTGTGCGCGGTTGATCCCTTTTGGTCTTCTGCATACGGCCACCCTGGCGGGAGCGGGCCCGCCGACGCCGTCCGCCGATGGTCTACGGCACGGGACCGAAGGGAGGGCCTCGTGCGGCGAAAGTCGCGGCCTCCTCCGGCCGTCGTTCCCGTCGTCCCGGCCCCATGGGGGCTTCACTCGTATGGGCGTACCCGGGCCGCCGTCCGTGGCATCCCGGGGGTTCCGTCGTTCAGCAGCAGTGTGACCTTTGCAACGTGGCGTGATTGAGGCGGGGCGAACGGGCAATGTTCCCCTTCATGCCCCACGCGAACCTCCTGCGGCAGGTGATCGGATGACCACGGCGACGCCCCGGACGACCCGGACGCCGCCCACACGCACCGGCACGGCCTCGGCCAGATCCCCGGCGCCCGCCGCCATGTCCTCCCTGCCGTCGCTCACCGGCCTTCGCTGGGTGGCGGCGCTGCTGGTGTTCGGCCTGCACGTGAACAACTTCGGCTACTTCGGAGGTGACGCCGGCCGCATCGTGTCCTGGGGGTTCGGGGCCGGTGCCACGGGTGTGTCGTTCTTCTTCGTGCTCTCCGGTTTCGTGCTCACCTGGTCCGCCCGGCCCCATGACCGTCCGCTCGCCTTCTGGCGGCGGCGCATCGCGCGGATCTACCCGGTGCACCTGGTCACCCTGGCCGTCGCGTTCCTCATGACGTACACGCTGGCCCATCAGGCGAAGCCGGCACCCTCGCAGGCACTGGCCAACGTCCTTCTCGTCCACTCCTGGTGGCGCCCCTGGTGGCAGACGCTGAACCCGGTCAGCTGGTCGCTGGCCTGCGAGGCGTTCTTCTACGCGGTCTTCCCGCTGCTGATCCTGCTGCTGCGCCGGCTCGGCGCCCGGGGCGCGACGGCGCTGGGCGGCGTCTCGGTCGTGGCGGTGCTGGTCCTGGCCCGGGCGGACGCACACCATTGGACGAGCCAGCCGGTCTACTCCCTGCCCGCCGCCCGCCTCCCCGAGTTCGTGCTCGGCGCCGTCACAGCCCGGCTGGTGCTGCTCGGACGGTGGCGCGGGCCCGGCCTGGAGGCCTCGCTGGCCCTGGCGATCATCGGGTACTTCCTGGTCCCGCAGGTCACGCCCGGGTACTCCGCCACCGTCTGCACCCTCGCCGGGTTCGCCCTGCTCATCCCGGCGGCGGCCGTCGCGGACCTGCACGGGCTGCCCTCGCTGTGGCGGCACCGGCGGCTGGTGCGGCTGGGCGAACTGTCGTTCGCCTTCTACATGATTCACCTGCTGGTCCTGCGCGCGGGCACGACCCTGCTGGGCACCAAGCCGCACTTCGGGGTGCCGGCGGGTCTGGCGGTCACCGTCGCCGCCTTCACCGTGTCCCTCGCACTGTCGTGGGTGCTGTACGAGGCGGTGGAGCGACCGGCGAGACGCCTGCTGCTGCGCGGCCGCCGCAACGACGGCAGGTCCGCCCCGCAACGGGAGTCGGTCCCCTCCCGCCCCTAGGGCCTGGCCGGCGGATCGTGCCAGAACCGCGGGGTGCGGTAGCCGCTCGGGGGCGGGTCAGCCGCTGCGGTGACCCGACTGGGGTGCCGCTCGGGTCACCTCTCGGCTCCGGTCGGCACCGGTACGCGAGGCAGGCAGCGGCCAGGGCCAGGGCGGCGACGCCGGCGAGGAAGCCGTAACAGGTGACCAGGCCGTGCCCGTTGTCCTGGGCCAGCCGCATCGCGATCCCGGCCGCGGGCGCGGCCGCCGCCGTCAGGCGCCGCCCGGTGTCGGTGGCGGTGAGGAGGAGGGCCGCTGCGAGGGTGGCGGTGAGAAAGTAGGTGGCGCCCGAACTGCCCGCGAAATTGCGCGGGTCGGTGCTGGGGGCCGTCCCCCCGAAGGGAGCGTCGATCCGCTCGGGCAGCAGGATGCCCCGGCGAACAGCGTCAGCATGAGCGGGCCGCCCCAGAACCACTGGGCCGGCGCGGCGACGACAGCCGGCGTGACGATGTTCCAGGCGCCGCCGAAGAACCCGCCGTTCTGCAGGAACACCGAGGTGACGACACGCCACCAGCCGGTCCGGCGCGGATCGTGGTCCAGGGCGTCCATCGCCCCCGGCCCGGTCGCCTGCAGCACCACCGCGTCGACGGCCACCGCGGTCAGGCCGACGGCCGCCCAGGGGAACGGCCGCCGATGGATCGTGTCCTCACCGATTGTTCGGGAAGTCGTTCCTGTGGACGGCCCTGTTCCGGCGTCCCGCGCGGCCCGCGGCGGAACCGTATGCATAGGCCGGCCGCAGACAGGAACCCGGTCCTCTCTTGCAGCCGACAGGACGAGAGGTGGACTTCATGTCGCAGGTCGAGGAGTCCGTGCGGGTAGACGTTCCCGTGCGTGCCGCCTACAACCAGTGGACCCAGTTCGAGACCTTCCCCGAGTTCATGGAGGGGGTGGAGCGCATCGAGCAGCGCACGGACACCCTCACGCACTGGGTGACGAACGTCGGTGGGGTCCGGCGGGAGTTCGACGCGGCGATCACCGAACAGCGGCCCGACGAGCGGGTCGCCTGGACCACCGTGGACGGCGAGGCGCGGCAGGCCGGCGTGGTCACCTTCCACCGCATCGACGACTCCACGACGCAGGTCATGCTGCAGATGGAGTTCGACCCGGAGGGCCTGGCCGAGAACGTCGGCGACAAGCTCGGCTTCGTCAAGCGGCGGGTTTCCGGCGATCTGCAGCGGTTCAAGGACTTCATCGAGCAGCGCGGCGGCCTGGAGACCGGGGCGTGGCGGGGCGAGGTCGGCGGGTTGCACGGCCCCGGAGGTTTCTGACCCGTCGCACTCCCGGGTGACATGGACAACAGTCAGGAGAGACCGCCCTGATTCGGGGTAGACGGCACTGCGAAACCAGCCCGGCGGCCCAAGGCCGCCGGGCGCCGCTTGACGCAGTGAGGGAGCCGTGGCGGACGTGCGCGGGAAGGCAACCGGCGTGTCCCGGTGGGCGGGCGCGGGACTCTGCGCCCGCCCACCGCGCCGGTGCCTGCCGACGAGCACGGTGCCGCGGGCCCCGTCCACCGCACAGGCAGCGCGCCGCCGGACTCTCCGGCGGCGCGCTGCCTGTGCCCCGGGCGGATGACAGCGGAGAGGGCCCGACGGCCGGTGCGGTCGTGTCGAGCCCTCTCGTGCGCGCCGGGCCGGGTCCGCCAGGCGGCAATTCGGGTCGCCCCGACGGGGTTTGGCCCGGTCAGGGCCTCGGGGCTACCGTTGTCGCACGGCAATGATCGGCTCTGGGCCGGCCGACCGGCGACGGCGGCACCAGACTGTTGAAGAGAGAGGACGGACGTGCCGGAGCAGGACGCGGCGGGATCGGCGCCGCAGTTGGTGAGTTCCTTCCTGGAACGACGCCGCGAACAGATCGCCCAGCGCTGGGCGGACGCCCCCTTGTTCCGTTCGGTCTTCACCGTCTCCCGCGACGAGGCGGTCGAGGCCTGCAAGGCCGTCGTGGACGCCTTGTCCGACGTCGCGGTGAGCGGCCGGCTGGAGCACATCGGCGCCCCCGGCTTCACCACCGTGCGCGAACAGCTGGGCCGGATGGCGGCGACCCGGGCCCGCACCGGATCCACCGCGGCGCAGATCGCCGACGAGGTGGCCGGACTGCGCGTCCCGGCGGTCGAGCTGCTGCTCAGGGAGTTCCCCGACCCCTCCGGCGCCGAGGCCCAGGAGAGCGTGATCGCCCTGACCCTGATCATGAGCACGCTGCGCCTGGTGGTGATGGAGACGGCGCTCAGCGAAGGCGAAAACCTGATCCAGCGGCAGCGGCTGCAGCTGCTCGAAGCGGCCACGCCGGTCATCGAGCTGTGGGAGGGGACCGTCGCCGTACCGCTGATCGGGACCCTGGACAGCGCGCGCAGCCAGGTGGTCATGGAGTCCCTCCTGGAGGCGATCGTCGACCAGCGGGCCCGGTACGCCATCCTGGACATCACCGGGGTACCCACGGTCGACTCGCTCGTCGCCCAGCATCTGATGAAGACGGTGGCCGCCGCACGGCTGATGGGTGCCGAGTGCATCGTCTCCGGCATCCGTCCGGCGATCGCGCAGACGATCGTGCAGCTCGGCATCGACCTCGGAACGGTCATCACCCGTGCCTCGCTGGCCGACGCGCTCGCCTATACGCTGAGCCGGCAGGGCATCGAGGTCTCGACCCCCGCGGACGCCGGTGCGAGCGCCCGGTGAATCAGCCCGTTCCCGGTCAGGCCCAGGTACCCGTACTGGCGCTGGGCGACATCCTGCTGGTCACGCTGCAGGGGGAGTTGCACGACGGCATGGCCGAGCAGCTCCAGCAGGACGTCACCAGCCGGGTCGCGAACAGCGGGGTGACGGGCGTGGTGATCGACATCTCCGGTGTGGACATCGTGGACTCGTTCCTCGGGCGGGTGCTGGCGGAGATCGCCTCGACGGCACGGCTGCTGGCGGCCCGTACGGTGCTGGCGGGCATGCGGCCGGCCGTGGCGATCACGCTGGTCGAGCTGGGGCTCACGCTGCCCGGGCTGGTCACGGCACTCGACGTCGACCGGGCCATGGAACTGCTGTCGACGGGAGGGACCTGATGCCGGCCTCCGACCAGGCGTCCGCGACCAGCCTGCCCATCGGCTCGGACGCGGATCTGGCCTGGGTCCGGCAGCAGGTGCGGCAGTGCGCGGCGCAACTCGGTTTCGGCCTGGTGCAGCAGACCAAGGTGGTGACCGCGGCCAGTGAACTGGCCCGCAACACGCTGGTGCACGGCGGTGGCGGTCGGGCGGAGATCACTCCGCTGGACAACGGCCGCACCCGGGGGCTGCGGATGCGCTTCACCGACGAGGGACCGGGCATCCGTGACCTCGACCTGGCGATGCGGGACGGCTACACCTCCGGCGGTGGCCTCGGCCTCGGGCTGAGCGGCGCGAAGCGGCTGGTGCACGAGTTCGAGGTCGACACCGAGCCCGGCCGGGGCACCACGGTCACGGCCGTCGCCTGGGTCACGCACGTGCCGTCCTCCCGCCCGGGGGTGTGATGAGCCGGGTCTGGGAGGTCCCCGTGCACGACTCCACGCGGGTGCGGGACGTCCGCGTCGCGGCCAAGGAGGCGAGCGCCCACGCGGGACTGGGCTTGGACCGCACGGCGATCGCGGAGCTGGTCGCCACCGAGCTGGCGACCAACCTCCTCAAGCACGCGGGCGGGGGCCGCATAGTGCTGAACCTCGTGGACTGCCCGGCCACCGACGTGCCGTCCGGAGGGCGGTCGGTGCAGCTGTGCTCGCTCGACCACGGTCCGGGCATCGCCGACGTCGGCGGTGCTCTGCGGGACGGGTACAGCACCGCCGAGTCGTCCCTCGGCGCGGGCCTGGGCAGTTGCCGGCGGATCGCGAACGCCTTCCAGCTGTACAGCGTTCCGGGCCGGGGAACGGTGGCGACGGCCCGGATCGACCGCGAGCCGGCCCGGCGGCGGACGCCGGCGCCGGACGTGCTGGTGGGCGGGATCACCGTCGCACTGGCGCAGGCCGAGCACTCCGGGGACGCCTGGTGCTGGGTACGGTCGGGTTCCCTGCTGACGCTGCTGCTCGCCGACGGCCTCGGGCACGGCAGCAAGGCCGCGCACGCCTCCACCGCGGCGGTCGAGGAGCTGCGCCGGACGGCGCATCTGCCGCCGGTGGAGATCCTGCACCGCCTGCACGCCGCGCTACGGCCCACCCGGGGCGCGGCGGCCGCCGTGGCGCAGGTGGACACCGAGCGGCGGGAACTCGACTTCGCCGGGGTCGGCAACGTCGGCGCCCGGCTGCGCACGGCAGACGGCTGGACGTCCCTGATCTCCCACCCGGGCATCGTCGGGGCGTACTTCCCGGCGCACGTTCCGCTGCGCCGGGTGCCGTGGCGTGCCGACAGCCTGCTCGTCGTGTACAGCGACGGACTGCCCAGTCGCTGGTCGCCGCCCGACGACCCGCACCTGCTCGCCCATGATCCGACGGTGGTGGCCGCGACGGTCCTGCGCGACGCCAGCAGTCCCGCCCGCCCCGAACGCGACGACACCAGCGTGGCCGTACTGGCCCCCGACCGCCGGACCACCGCCCATGACAGTCGCCTCTGACACCTGGACCATCGCCTCGACCGCCGACGCGGCCCGCGCCCGTGCCCTGCTGGCGCGGCTCACGGTCGACGCCGGTGTGCCGGCGCTCGACCGCACCCGGTTCCTTGCCGCGTTCACCGGGCGGCTGCGCCGCTGCCTGAACACGGGCGGCGCGGAGATCGGCGTCCTGGCCGACGCACAGGGACACCTGCACATCGCCGTCCGGCAGCCGGGCCGGCCGGAGCCGTGGCGGCACACCCTCTCCTGCCCCTCTCCCCTGCCATGGCCGCTGCCGGGCCCCGCCGACCTGGATGGTACGGGGCTGGCCGAGGCGCTGCTCGACGCCGACGCGGACGCTGCCGCCGTACTGGAGAGCCTGGCCGAGACGGAGGAACTGGTCAGCCTGCACCGGGAGGAGCTGCACCAGACCGACCAGGGCGTCCTCGCGCTGCACGCCGAACTGGAGGCGGCCGCACTGGCGCAGCACGAACTTCTCGACGCCGAGCGGACCGCGCGGACCGCGGCGGAGAACGCCCGCCGGCTGCTCACCTTCCTGGCGAACGCGAGCGCCGCGCTCAACGCCTCGCTGGACCCCGAGGACATCCTGCGCCGGCTGCCCGACCTGCTCGTCCCGGAATACGCCCACCACGTGGACATCTGGCTGGTCGACGACGAGCGCACCCCGGCGGGCGGCCGCGCGGCCGCCACGGTCACCGCCGCGCGCACCGGGCGCCCCCAGCACGCGTCCGCCCACCCCGGCGAGCTGCCCGGCGTCGACGACGTGCCGGCCTCGGCCCTCTCCCCGGGCCGGCCGCTGCTGTGCATCCCGCTCGGCGCGCGCACGGTGCAGGGCGTGCTGACCCTGGCCGCACCCGGTGACCGCTTCGACCCGGACACCACCGTGATGCTGCTTGAGCTGGCCCGACGGGCGGGCATCGCCCTGGACAACGCCCGCCAGTACGAGCAGCACCGGGACGTGGCCGAGGCGCTGCAGCGAGCCCAGCTCACCGAACTGCCCAGCACGCCCGGCCTGTCGCTGGCCGCGCGGTATCTGCCCGCCACCCACGGCCTGAACATCGGCGGCGACTGGTACGACGCCTTCCCGCAGCCCGACGGCAGTGTGCTCGCGGTGATAGGGGACGTCACGGGGCACGGACTGCGCGCGGCCGTCATCATGGGGCAGCTGCGCACCGCCCTGCGCGCGTACGCCGTCGAGGGCAACGGACCCGCACGCATCCTCACCCTGCTGCACCGGATGCTCCGTCACCAGCAGCCGGAGCTGTACGCGACCTGCGCGATCGCCCGTTTCACGCCGGGAGATCCCACCCTGGTGTGGGCTGCCGCCGGCCATCCGCCGGCCATCGCACGGGAGCCCGGCGGCGAGGTCCACGTGCTGGAGGCCAAACCGGGGATCATGCTGGGCGTTCCCATCTCCTACGAGTACCAGGAGAACACCGTCCGGCTGCCCGCCGGATCCACCCTGGCGCTGTACACGGACGGTCTGGTGGAGCGGAGGGCCGCCGGGATCGACGCGGGCATCGAGCGCCTCGCGCAGGCCATGGGGGCGTTCGGTGCGACGGAACTGGAGGACCTGGACGCGGCGGCCGAGTCGCTGCTGAAGCCGATGCTGCACGACTCCGAACACGACGACGACGTCTGTCTGTTGCTCTGCCGTACGACGGAATCCTGAACAGCCCGTACGACGGAATCCTGAACAGCCGCGCGCCGGCCCCGGCGGGAGGGGCCGAGGGGCCGGCGCACGGCGTGGCGTCACTGCGAGGTGCAGACGTTGCCGACGGACGGGTTCAACAGACCGATGAGGTTGATGCTGTCGCCGCACAGGTTGAGGCCGAGATCGACCGGGACCTGGATGACGTTGCCGGAGAGGACGCCCGGGCTGTTGACGGCGGTGCCGACGGGGTTCGGGTCGGCCGCGTAGGCGGCCGTCGAGCCCGCCAGCCCAAGGGCACCCGCGAGAACTGCCGTGGTAACAAAGCTGCGCATACGCATGAGTTGCCTCACTGGTTGACGAATGGACCCTCTCATCACACCGGCAAGGGGCGTCGGCCGCCCGTCCTGGTACGCCGTCCGGGGCTTCGTGGGATGCTCCGATCAGGTGGTGGCCGGGAACCGTTCCCAGACTCGATGGGTGCCGAGCAGTTGGATGACCTGCTGAAGGGCGGTCGTCACGCTGTCGGCGAGGATCACGCCGGGCGCGTCGGAGGGGATGCCGGCGGCCTCCAGGACGTCCTCCCCGCCCTTGGAGGCGCCGATGGCCTTACCGTGCCGGAACGCCTCGTTCAGCAGCAGCCCGACCCGTGGGTCCGCGGTCGCCTGCCGGGCGGCGGGCAGTCCCGCCTTGGCGTCCCGGGAGCCGTAGGCGTCGGCGCCCACCCCGGGTGTGCCGGCCAGCAGGAGGGCGTCGAACTCGACGGACCGTGCGGTGGCGTAGGTGCGCTGGACGGTCAGGGCGTCCTGTCCCGAGCCGAGGGTGCCGCCCGCGGGGGCGATGACCAGCGGGACCATGCCGCCGTCCAGGATCTCCTGCCGCACGGCCCGTACGCCGTCCAGGTCACCGTCGGGGCCGGTGACCAGCCCGATGACGCGTCCGTCGGTGGGCCAGGTGCGGCCGACCTGGGACAGGGCGGGGCTGGGCTCGACGTCGGCCAGCGGGACGGTGGGCTGCGGGGCGGGCAGACCGAGGCCGGCGGCGACGCCCGCGCACAGCTCCGGGTCGATGTTGGCGAGGACCTGCAAGGTCCGTTCCCGGATGGGCTGTTCGTAGCACTTGCCGAGTTCGAAGGTGTAGGCGCCGATGATGTGCTCGCGCTCGACCGGGCTCATGCTCAGCCAGAACCGGCGGGGCTGGCTGAAGTGGTCGTCGAACGACTCGGGCGCCTCGCGCACCTTGGTCGCCTCCGGGATGCGCACGGGTGCCTCGACATAGGCGCCGAGGTCCGCGCCCGCGGTGAACGGGCAGCCGCCGTCCAGGGAGTTGGGCCGGTAGGGGGCGGTTCCGCGGTGCACGGCCGTCTGGTGCATGCCGTCGCGCAGCATGTCGTTGACGGGGGCGTGCGGCCGGTTGATGGGCAGTTGCGGGAAGTTGGGTCCGCCCAGCCGGGTGATCTGGGTGTCCAGGTAGGAGAAGAGCCGGCCGGCGAGCAGCGGGTCGTCGGTGATGTCGATGCCCGGGACGAGGTGCCCGACGTGGAAGGCGATCTGTTCGGTCTCGGCGAAGAAGTTCGTCGGGTTCCGGTTGAGGGTGAGCAGCCCGATGGGCTGTACCGGGGCGAGTTCCTCGGGGACGATGTTGGTCGGGTCCAGCAGGTCGATGCCCTCGAAGGTCTGGTCGGGGGTGTCGGGGAAGGTCTGGATGCCGAACTCCCATTCCGGGTAGGCGCCGGCCTCGATGGCGTCGGCGAGGTCCCGGCGGTGGAAGTCGGGGTCGACGCCGTTGATGATCTGGGCTTCCTCCCACACCAGGGAGTGCACACCCAGCTTCGGCTTCCAGTGGAACTTCACCAGGGTGGTCCCGCCCTCGGCGTCGACCAGCCGGAACGTGTGGACGCCGAAGCCCTCCATGGTGCGGTAGGAGCGCGGGATGCCCCGGTCGGACATGTTCCACAGGGTGTGGTGGGTGGCCTCGGTGTGCAGGGTGACGAAGTCCCAGAAGGTGTCGTGGGCGCTCTGCGCCTGCGGGATCTCCCGGTCCGGGTGCGGCTTGCCGGCGTGGATGACGTCCGGGAACTTGATCGCGTCCTGGATGAAGAACACCGGGATGTTGTTGCCGACCAGGTCGAAGACGCCTTCGCTGGTGTAGAACTTCGTGGCGAAGCCCCGGGTGTCGCGGACGGTGTCGGAGGAACCCCGGGAACCCAGAACCGTGGAGAAGCGCACGAAGACGGGTGTCTCGACGTCCTCCGCGAGGAACGCCGCCTTCGTCACGTTGGCCGCCGTGCCGTAGCTGCGGAACACGCCGTGCGCTCCGGCGCCCCGGGCGTGCACCACGCGCTCCGGGATGCGTTCGTGGTCGAAGTGCATCACCTTCTCCCGCAGGTGGTGGTCCTGCAGGAGCACCGGGCCACGGGGGCCCGCCTTCAGCGAGTGGTCGGTGTCGTACAGCCGGGTGCCCTGGGCGTTGGTGAGGTAGCTGCCGCTCTGGGCCATCCGTGCCTGGTCGGCACCGGTCGGCTGACCGGTCGGCGAGACGGTGTCCGGACCGGTCTGGTCGGGCTTGGGGGGCAGCGGCTCCCGGGGCTCGGTCGGCTCGGCGAGCGACGGCGACTCGGGGCCCGGCTTGCCGGGAATGCCCTCCTCCGGACCTTTACCCTCACCCTGCACCGCCTGGGCGACCTTGTCCGCCGCGCGCTTGAGGGGGTTGGTCTCACTCATCACTACCATCCTTCGCTGGTCACGAGGGTGCCCGGTACGGGCGGGGCCGGATGTTCGGCACACGGGAGCCGACGTAGGCCGTGCTGCGTACGTATGTGGTCGGAGCATTGAGCGTGGGGCCTCACACCGAGGTCCCCGGGCCAGGGCGTCCGAAACCGGGGATCACTTGGCATTTCCCCGTGGGGTGAAGTCGGGACGACGCGCGCCGCCTTGGCGGTGCGCGTCGGCCCTTCGGACGTGTTCACCCGGACCCGGAGACCAGCGGGCGGGGTCAACCGCCCCCCTGCCGAGGGCGGGTTCGCCAGGGGGCCGGCTTCTTGACCCGGGGCGGGACGGCACCGGGCCGCCCGCACACGCCACCCTAAGCGCCGGCCCCGGTCCGCGCAGTTCGGGACAGCTTGATCATGTACGTGCCACGACGCGCACGGTTTCCAGGGACGGGTCCGCCGCGCCGGCGATCAGGAAACCGTGCTCGACACCGCTGCGCAGGTAGTCGACGATCTCTGCCGTGATCACCTCGCCCGGCGCCACGACCGGTGCACCCGGCGGGTAGGGGCAGATCATCTCGGCGGCGATCCGTCCGGCCGCCCGTTCGGCGGGCACCTGTTCGGCGGGGCCGAAAAAGGCATCGCGGGGCAGGACGGCCTGCTCCAGTTCGAGCGCGCGGGGTTCGGGCAGCCTGACGGCGGGCTGCCGTTCGATGGAGTCGGCGCGCTCCACGAGCGAGGACATGGACTCCAGGAGCAGTTTCTCGGTCTCGTCGTCGTCGGAATGGGTGATGGAGGCGCTCATCCGGCAGGTGTCGGAGCCGCCCACGTCGATGTGGCAGTTGGCGCGCAGCCACTCGGCCGCCTGCATACCGCTCACGCCGAGACCGCGTACGTCGATGACGATCTTCAGCGGGTCGAACTCGGCGGCCAGCCCCTCCTCGATGATCTCCCCGCCCATCACCCGCAGCCCCGGCAGCTCCCCCAGCCGGGCCCGGATGCGTTCGGCCCGGCGCAGGGCCGTGTCCAGCAGCCCGCGCCCCTGCTCCACCATCTGCCGTCGCCAGCCGTCCAGGGCCGCGTACACCAGGCTGGAGGCGCTGGTGGTGCCGAGCAGGTCCTCGCGCTGCTTGAGCACGTCGGCTGAGACCCGGTCGTGCTGGAGGTGGAAGACCGAACTCTGTTCGATCGCGCCGCCCATCTTGTGGACGCTGGTGACGACCAGGTCCGCGTCCGCGTCCATGCCCCAGGCCGGCAGGTCCGGGTGGAAGGGCAGATGGGCGCCCCACGCCTCGTCCACGATGAGCGGCACGTCGAAGGAGTGGCAGACGTCGGCCACCGCACGGATGTCGGCGCAGGTGCCCCAGTCGGTGGGCGTGATGAGCAGCATGCCCTTGGCGTCCGGGTGCTCCCGCAGCCGGTCGCGTACGTCGTCGGGCTCGGGTGGGTGGGCCATGTGCCGTTCGGCGTCGAACTCGGGGTGGACCCAGATCGGCTCCACGCCGTTGATGATGACGGCCGCGATGACCGACTTGTGCGCGTTGCGGGAAAGCAGCAGCTTCTCCCCCGGGCCGGCGACCGAGCACATCGCGGTCTTCACCGAGAGGGAGCTGCCACAGGTCGAGAAGAACGCGTGCTCGGCGCCGACGGCGTCGGCCATCAGCTCCTGCGCCTGCTCCAGCACCCCCTGGGACTGACGGCGGTCGTCCAGCCCGTTCAGGGAGAGCACATCCGAACGGAACACGTCCAGGCCGAGGATCTCGGCGACCCGCGGATCGGTCCCGCGGCCTTGTTTGTGCCCCGGCGGCCCGTAGGCCACGTCACCTCGGCGCCGGAACTCCTGCAGGGCCTCCAGGACTGGTACGCGTGAGTGATCCATTGCTGTCCTCCAGAGCCGGTCGGTCCCGCACGGACCGTGTTGCACCCGCTGCGCACTCCAAACACGCGAGCCGGTGTCGGGAACCCGTACGGGTGGAACCCGACTCGGCAGGAAGGAACCCGCCGAGCCCCAGGAGGCCTCGTGTCGCAGTACCGCCCTGTCCGGGAGGAGGTCGCGCGGCGCGCCGACGCGTTGTGGGCCGTCGCCTGCGCCCTGCACGCGGACCCGGAGACCGCGTTCGCCGAACACCGGGCGGCGGCGTTGCTCACGGGCGAGCTGGAGCGCGCGGGTTTCGAGGTGCGGCGGGAGACGGCCGGCCTGTCCACCGCGTTCACGGCACGCGCGGGCCGGGGGCGGCCCGTCGTCGCCTTTCCCCTGGAGTACGACGCCCTGCCCGGCCTGGGGCACGCCTGCGGGCACAACCTGATCGCGGCGGCGGGACTGGGGGCCGCCCTGGTCACGGACGCCGTGCTGGACGGGTGCGAGGGAACGGTACTGGCGGTGGGTACGCCCGCCGAGGAGGGCGGCGGTGGCAAGGCTCTGGAGGTGGAGGCCGGGGTCTTCGACGACGTGGACGCCGCCCTGATGTTCCATCCCGGGGTGTACGACTGGATGCGAGCGCCCCTGACCGCGCAGGAGCAGTACCGGATCGGATTCCGGGGCCGGGCCGCACACCCCACGGGCAACCCCACCGAGGGCATCGACGCCCTCGCGGCCCTGATCGAACTGTTCAACGTGCTGTCGGCCCTCGGCCGGCGGCTGCCGGAGGGATCCCACGTCCAGGGCATCGTCACCCAGGGCGGCACGGCCACGAACATCGTCCCCGAGTACGCCGAGGGACGCTTCGGGCTGCGCGCGCTCACGACCGCCGCCCTGGACGACCTGGCGGCACAGCTGCACACCTGTGCCGAGGGCGTCGCCCGGGCCACCGGCACGTCCTTCGAGGTCGAGCGCGCGAGTGTGCGCTACGAGCACTTCCGCGACAGCGAGGTGCTGTCCGAGCGCTTCGCCGGTCATCTGACCCGGGCCGGGATCAACCTGACTCCGCCCGCCGCCGGCGTCTACCTGGGGTCTTCGGACATCGGCAACGTCAGCGCCCGGGTGCCCGCCATCCATCCCTTCGTCGCGATCATGGATGCCGACGGCTCCGATCACACCCCGGAGTTCGCCGCGGCGGCGGCCTCCGAGCGCGCCCGCCGCGTTCTCGTGGCCGTGGTGGAGGCGCTGGCCTGCACGGCCGTGGACGTTGCGCGGGACGCGGGCCTGCTCGCCCGTGCCTGGGACCGGCACCGCTGACCGCCGTACGGCCGCTCCTCGCGGCGACGCCCCTCCGGCGGGTGTGTCCCTGGACGGAGGTGCTCCGTCCAGGGACGGACGAGGCTACGGGAACGCCGTGGGCACCGCCTGCTCTGCTCAGGAGTCGCACGCGTTCTCCTTGTTGCCGAAGGGCCGGTGGCACCGGAACGATCCGGCCCGGTGCCTTCCCCGGCAATGGCCTCCGTTGCTCCGCCTCGTGCACTTTCGCGGTGGCGCTCTCCGCTCAGCGCTCCGCGTCCGCGCCTGTGGAAAGGGGGACCTCCCAGGTCAGTTGCCGGATCAGCACGGCGTCCTCATGGTGCCGTCCGGAAGGAGGGCGCGACGGGGTACGGGTGCCCCGGGAGATGCCGCCGCTGACGGTGATGTTGTGCTCCACGCGGGGGCGGCGGTGGTGCTCGTAGACGGCGAACGCGGTGTGCGGATCGGGGGCGTCGCGCAGGGCCTTGGCGAGGACGACGGCGTCCTCGAGCGCCATGGAGGCGCCCTGTCCGGTGGCCGGTGAGGCCGCGTGCGCCGCGTCGCCCATCAGGAGGACACGGCCGGTGTGCCAGGGCGTGCCGAGCGGCATCTCGGTGGCGTTGGTGATCATGACACGGTCGGTGCAGGCAGCGACGATGTCCCCGGCCGGGGTGGCGTCCTCGCGCAGCAGCGGGAGCAGCTCGGCGCGGGGGTCGGGGGCCGCACGGTCCCCGGGTCGGACGGCGGGCAGCGGGTCGCCGGCGACGCGGGCGAACCAGTACGTCTGGCCCGCCGGTGAGACCGCGTACCCGAAGGCGGCCGCGCTGCCGCGCACCATGGTGATGACGCCGGTGCCCCCGGTGGCGGGAGCGCGGTCCGTGTAGCCGTAGTAGACGCGCTGGCCCGCGTAGTGAGGCCGCGCCGTGGGCGCGACGACGTGCCGGCGCACGGCCGAGCTCAGGCCGTCCGCACCGATCAGCAGGTCTGCGGTGGCGCTGCCGCCGTCGGCGAAGTGCGCGGTGACGCCGTCGGGTCCGTCCGTCACCGACAGCAGACGGCTGCCGTGGCGCAGCGGGATTCCGCGGCGGACCGCCTCGGCCTGCAGAGCCGTGTTCAGCTCACCGCGGCGCAGACAGCGGTAGCGCAGGGCCGGGTCGTCCGCCTCGCCGAGCGGTGCGTGCGCCGCCTCGGCGCCCCGGCTGTCGAGCAGGCGCAGGGAAGTCAGCGGAAAACCGACGGCCGTGACGGCGTCCGAGGCGTCGAGCTCGGCCAGGGCGCGCATGCCGTTGCTCGCCAGGGTCAGGAAGGCTCCGATGTCCTCGGCGGTGTCGGGGTGGGCCTCGAACACGGCCACGTCGTGTCCGGCCTTGTGCAGGCCCAGCGCTGCCGCCGTGCCCGCGATGCCGCCGCCGATCACCAGAATGCGTGCCATCGGTTCCACCCCCACCGTCCCGTTCCGGTACCTCGACCGGTGGCACAGGTACGCCACGGACGGCGGGGCGGGCAAGCCGACGCGCCAGATTCGGTCGCGTCCGCGGAGCGGGACCCGGCGGACGCGCCGGCCCCGAATCCCCCGGACGCCGGGCTCACTTGGCGAGCTGCTGGTACAGCGACGTGAGGTCCTGCGAGAGGACCGACTTGACCCAGCGGGTGGTGTCATCGCCGAGCACCTCGTGCGCTCCGGACTCGATGCCGTCGAGGGCGGCCGCGCGCCCGAGGGCACGGTGCCTGCCCGGCAGACGCGACCAGATCACCACCCGCGGCCTGCCCGGCTTCGTCGCGCTGCGCACGGAGGTGGGGCGGGCGGTGCGACAGGGCGACTGAGGGCGGGGCATCCTGGGAGGCGTACGTCGAGCCGGGAGGTGCGGGCATGCGGTGGTGGGCCGGCGGGTGGGTGGCAGCGGTGGTGGTCGTGCTGCTGGCGGGGTGCGGTGCGCCGGCGGGCGGGGGTTCGGGCGCGAGTGCCGGACCGTCGGAGAGCCGGGGCGCGGGGCCGTCGGAGAGCCCGGGCGGAAGCGCGGGGCCGTCGGAGAGCCGCTCAGAGCGGCCGTCGCCCTCGACCCGCGCCCCTTCGTCGCCCTCGGTCTCGGCCTCCGCCTCGGCGGAGAAGTGCGCCGCCCGGCAGGCCGAGGTCACGGTCTCCCCCGGCGGCCCGGTCCGGCAGCGGGTGTGCGTGCGGCCCGGGACCGTGGTGACCCTCGTCCTGCGCCCCCGCGTGGACGACAAGCGGTGGACGGGGGTGCGGAGTTCGGCCCCGGCCCTCGTCCTGCCGTCCGGCTGGCGCGTGGCCGCCGACGGCACCGCGCACGCCACCCTGCGCTGCGCGGGCACCCGGGGCGGTGCCGTCGAGATCACCGCGGCGGCCAGGGCACCGGACGTGGCGGGTGCGGCGCGCACCGCCTTCACGCTGGACGTGGACGTGGTGCCGTACGCGCGGGAGGGGTGACCCGGCGGGCCACCCCTCCCCCGGTGCATACCGCTCAGCCGAGTGCGCGCAGCTTGACGGCGTAGATGCCCCGGCCATGGGTGGCCGCGTACAGGATGCCGCCGTCCGGGCTCGTCTTGAGCTGCAGGACGGCGACGGCCGGGAGGCTGCCGACCCGCTGCCACGTCGTACGGCCGGGCGCGCGGTAGACGACGCCGAGGTCGGTGGCGAGGGCGACGCCGCCGTTCGCCGTGACCAGCGCGGAGTCGGTCGGCACGTCGGGAAGGTTCGCCGAGATGTCCTTCCAGGTGGTGCCGCCGTCCCCGGACTCGAAGACATGGCCGACGCCCGCGCCCGGACCCTCGGTCCAGTGCCGGGAGAAGCCGTTGACCGCGAGGAAGACGTGGTCGGCGTTCTTCGGGTCGACGGCGAAGCCGCTGAGGTAGCGGTTGGGCACCGTGCCGTCCACCGGCAGGCTGATGTCGTGCCAGCCGGTGCCGTCCGCGTTGCCGACGGCGATGCCGCGGGCGAAGCCCTGGTTGTTGCACGGGCCGCACCAGGCGGCGTAGATCCTGCCGCCGGAGGCCGCGACGGCGGTGGCCACGCGGCCGGCGCCGAAGTCGTGCACGCTGGTCCACTCGGAGCCGCTGCGGATGGCGTAGCCGTGGGTCTGCACCCAGATGTGGCGGCCGCCGGCGATCCAGGTGGAGCCGTTCTTCAGGTCCGCTGCGAGCGGGGCGATGAAGCGGGCCTCGCTGGTGGCGTTGTCGGGTGGGGCGACGCCGTAGGACGTCGCCTTGCTCGCGTCGGTGGTCCAGCTCCCGTCGTTGACGGCGCAGTTGTTGGTGACCTGGATCGCGAGGTAGACGTACTCCTGGGCGATGTCGCAGCCGTTGGCGGGGTTCGTGAGGGTGTCACCGCCGTCGCCGCCGAAGTTGGAGCCCATCACCGTGTCGTTGCTGCGGAGGATGGACTGGCCGTTGTCCTGCAGGCCACCGGTGACGGACAGACCACCGTGGTCGAGGTCCTTGCCGATGCCGACCGAGTAGTACTGCAGGGTGTCGATGGTGCCGTCGTTCAGAGAGGTCCAGTCGGTGGCGTGGCCGGAGGCGTCCTGGGAGCCGTGCACCGGGCGCCTGTACACCCCGCCGTCGTTGCCGACGTACACGTAGGCCCTGCCGTGGTAGCGGCCGATCGCCACGCCGTGCTGGTCGGAGTGGGTGGTCTGGTGGCAGTCGCCGGACTGCTTGGCCGGGTCGATGCTCCAGCAGGAGAAGCCGAAGTTCCAGTACGGGCCGACGGTCGACCAGGTGCCGCCGCCGTCCTTGGTCTCGTAGACCTCCTCGAGACCGGCGTAGAGGTGCTGCGGGTCACTCGGGTCGACGGTGAGGAACTGGTTGTACCAGGCCTGGACACCCGGCATGTAACCGGGCGAGGTGAGCGCCGAGTTGTCGGCGGCCAGACCCTTGTAGTCGGCGATCTTCGTCCAGGGGCCGGTCGGCGAGCCGGACCTGGAGACGAAGATGCCCTCCAGGCCGCTGTCCGGGTTGGTGTTGAGCTGCTCCGGGGACTGGTCGATGGCGTAGTAGCGGGAGCCGTCGGCGGAGCGGGCGAAGGTGACGTTGCCGACGTTGTCGGCGTCGGCGGGCAGGTCACCGAGACCGTCGGCGATCCGCTTCCAGGTGCCGTGGGTCTTCGTGTAGAAGCCGTTGTAATCGTCACCGCTGCGCCAGCCGACGGCGAGAACCACCTTGGACGGGTCCTTGGGGTCGATGGCGATGTCGTTGGCGATGTTCTTGTACGGGGCGCCCGGGTCGTCGGCCTCCGAACCGCCCGGAAGGAACTCCGGGTTGGGCGCGAATTCCAGCTTCCACGGGCCGCTCAGCTTCTTCGTGGAGTGGCTCCAGACGCCTTCGCTGGTGGCCGCCCACACCTTGCCGCCGCCGAAGCGCAGTTCGTGGATGGTGGTGCTGTCCAGCTCGTCCCCGCCGACCCGGCGGCGCGGGGAGAACGTGCCGTGGTGCGGGTGGGCCAGGAGGTAGACGCCGCTGCCGAGGTAGGCGTCCGCGTTGGTCGTGGCCTCGCCGGTGCCCAGCCACAGTCGGCCGGCTCCGTCGAGGGCGAGGGCGCCGGTGGACTGCGCGGGCAGCCGGTCGCTGATGGGCTGCCAGTGGCCGCCGCCACGGTGCGAGCGCCAGATTCCGCCGCCGGCGCTGCCCGCGTAGACGTAACCGTCGTCGTCGGCCGCGATGGCGGCCATGCGGCCGGTGACGTCGCCCGATCCGCCGCTGGAGTTGGAGTCGATGTCGCGGTAGCGGGGATCGTCGGAGTTGTACGGCAGATCGGTGACGTTGCGCCAACTCCCCTTCGTCGCAGGCAGGCGCTGAAGACTGCGCCAGGCGGCGCCGTACGCGCCCGGTGCGACGACACCGGGTGAGGTGCGGGCCTCGGCGTACTGGTCCGCGCCCTCGGCGATCTCGTCCGCCTCGTTGCCGTCGTCGTCATCGGCCTGCAGATGCGGGGACGGGGACACCGGGCCCACCGACCGCTCCCGCTCCTTGGCGAGTTGGCCGAGCGTACGGACTCCGAAGGGACTGGCGCCGCCCCGGCCGGAGGCGGCGGACGGGGGTATCGCGACGAGCGCGGCGGACGCGGTGAGCGCACAGACGGTGAACCACCGTCTTCTGCGGGTTGGCACGGACACCGAGGGACCTCCCAGAAGGACATCGACACTGCCGACGCAGGAGACCCGATCACGTGCACGCGGGAACGTCCGCCGTTTGGCGCAATCTTGACGAGAACCTGCCAGTAATCCCGGTGTCGGCCCATGATTTTCCGGCGTGGCCGGAGCTGATCGTGGCCCTGTTCTTTCGCCGAGGGCGCCGCGCGGACCGGACCTGCCGCTCGCGCCGTCGCCTCTGCCGACGGAGGTGACAACACCGGCGCCCGTGGTGCGTAGTGGGCCGGTACCTCGCCACCCGCCCACTGGTCGCCGGGGCGCTCGGCCGCCGGGGGCACGTCCTGCCGTCCCTGATGCTGATCGCCCTCGGTCTCCTCACCCTGATCGAGGCCGGTGCGTTCGGACTGTGGCGGCGGCCGCCCGGCCCTGGGTGCGCAGCTGCCCCACCGTCTTCAGCAGCCGGTCGGCGGGCTCGCGCAGCCGGGGATGAGCCAGGACCGTGTTCCGCAGGCCGCGTACCGGTCTGCGCCACAGCCGTTGCGCCGCGGCCACGGGGTGGGCGCGCGCGGCGAAGCCCTCCCCCACCCGCAGTTCACGGGTCTTGAGCCAGTCCTTGTACTCCTTGTCGCCACGCCCCAGGTCGACCAGGGTCACCCCGTGCCGGGCGGCCGCCTCGGCGGTCCTCAGGTGCATCATCAACCCGGGCGAGTAGTAGTGCAGTTCCGGGGCGTACGCGGTGAACCAGGCCGCCAGGACCGTACTGGAGCGGGGACCGAAGTGGGCGGCGACCGGACGGTCGCCGGCGTAGAGCACGGACAGCACGCCGGTGAAGTGCTCCTCGCGCACGTGGAAGAGGTGGTCCACGAGGTCCACGATCCAGGGGCGCGAGAACCGGTCCATCCGTCCCGTCCGGCGGTACTGGGCGGACTTCCACCCCATGAGCGTGCGCAGCATCCGCGGGTCCCGTTCGTCGAACTCGAACCGCACCTCGCCGATGTCCCGCCCGAGCCGGCGCTCCTTCTTCAGCGTCGTCTTGGCCAGGCCCGGGTAGGCGCCGCGCAGCCACTCCGCGTAGGTGCCGTCGCCCGGTTTCACGTCGATCACCGGGGAGGCGAAAGTGCCGGTGACGTGTGGGGCGAACGGCAGCTGCTCCTGGACGAGATGGTCGAACTCGAAGATGCTGAGCCCGCAGGCGCGCAGCAGTTCCCCGGCGTCCCAGCTGACTCCGGGCCGGTGCACGAGGGCCTGGCAGTCGGACAGGCCGAGTCCGATGGCCCGGCCGGTGCCGAAGGGTCCCCGCTCGTACGGGAAGAAGCCGACCGGTTCGCCGCCCTCCCACAGGACCGCCACCCGTGCCCCGCCCCTTTGGCGGCCGACCCCGATCGTGAACTCCGGTGCCAGGAACGGGTTCGCGTACTCGGGCGACTCGTCCATCGCCCGGTGCCAGGCCCCGCGCAGCGCGGCGGTCAGGTCACCGGGTCTGTGGATGGTGATCTCCACCTCAGATCGACCACCCTTCCGCCGGCCCCACGAGTGACGTCTCATGTGCGGCACAGGCCGGTGAGGCGTGTGCATCCTGGCTCATGGATCGCATGGGCGACCGCTCCCCCCATGACGCGCCGAGCGCGTCCTGCCGTCTCTGCCGACTGAAGATATTCGCCGTGCGCCGATGCTCAAACGTCGCGAAACAGTACGCACACCGTCAAGGGTGCCCCAGGCGACGGTTGGTCCGCCATGGGTATGCGGACATCGGTGATGAGTCAGGACGGATGGCGGGATTTTCACGCCCCCCGTTATGGTCTCCGCGGTCCTGCAAGAGGGCCGCTGGCCTCCGGGCCCGCGGGAAGACCCACCCCCAGGCCCTTCTCCGCCTGGCCCGCCAGCGGATCAACGTGCTGTTCGCGATGCTCCGCGACGGCACCTTCTACGAACCCAGAACCCCACGCCTCGCTTGACGAAAGACATAGAGGCACCCCCCGGGAGGGGCGGCCGCATCCCGTGGCGCAGGGCAGGCCGACGCTCCCCGGCGCCCGGAGGGCCACCGGCCCCTCAGCCCGGCCGATGTCCCGACCGGTGCGCGCCCGGCGTCATGTGCTGCGTGCCGATCACCGACAGCAGTTCGAGCTGCGCGGCACCCTCGGTGCCTGGCGGGGCGCTGAACCACAGCAGGCGCTGACGGCCGTCCTCGCTGAACAAGTTGTGGCAGTCCAGCGTGGCCGGCTGGACGTGCGCGGTGGGGCCGTGGTCGGCCGGCACCGGGCGCCTGCCCGCCGGCCGCCGCCCGCTGCACACCCACGTCGACCCCAGCCGCGACGGCAGCGAGGTCGTCTCGGCGGCCGCCGACCGGATCCGCGCCGACTTCTTCCGCCGCGCCGGACTCGAGGACCTGCTCTCCGCGGGCAGTTCCCTCTGACAGCCCATCAACCCAGGAGTGCCACCATGCCGTTCGCGAACTTCAAGGTCCCCGCAGGAAGCCTGGACGAGAAGCAGAAGGAGCTGATCGTCACCCGCACCACCGAGCTGTACGCCGAGATTTACGGCGAGCGCGCACGCGCCAACACCATGGTCCTGGTCGAGGAGGTCACCGACGGCGGCTGGGGCATCGGGGGCAGTGTGCTGACCCTGGCCATGCTCCAGCAGCCGTCCGAGGAGTGACTGGCGCGTTCGCGTCCACGGGACCGGCCCGCTGCGGAGGGTGCTGGCACACTGCCTGCTCGACGTGCGCAGCACCCACGGCAGTCACGAAAGGCGGTACGCCATGTCCCTGTCCGAACCGGCCGTCCCGAAACCCGCCGACCTGCTGGCCACCATGCCGTTCGCGGCCAGGCTGGGCATCGAGTTGCAGGAGGCCACGGCCGAGCGCACCGTCGGCAGCCTTGCCTGGTCCCCGGACGTCTGCACGGCGGGCGGCGCCGTGCACGGCGGAGCGCTGATGGCGCTGGCGGACAGCGTCGGCGCCGTGTGCGCCTACCTCAACCTGCCCGAGGGAGCCGCCGGTACCTCGACGGTGGAGTCCAAGACCAACTTCCTGCGGGCGGTCACCGCCGGCCTCGTCCGTGCGACGGCCCGTCCCCTGCACCTGGGCGGCACCTTGCTGGTGGTGCAGACCGACCTGCGCGACGACCGGGACCGGCTGGTCGGGCAGACCACGCAGACGCAGATCGTGCTCAGGAGGAACCCCGCCTGAGCCTCCGCGGGACGAAGGCCGGCCCCGGCTGGATGCTGGTCAACGTCGGGTACGGCTACCCATGTGACGGCCATCTACACGCCGAGCCTGCCGCTCGACCGCGGCTTCACTCTTCGCCTGAGGTGAGGAGCTTCGGGTAAAGAACGCGCATGGTCTAGTCCAAAGAGGCTTTTGGACTAGACCAACCCATTGACGTGACCGCATCAGCTCCCGGAGGCTGGGGCACCTCCTCACCCCCACCCCTCTGGAGCCACGCAGTGAGACGTCTTCGTGCATGTCTGGGCGCGGCGGCCGCCGTCGGACTCGCCGCCACGGGCACGACCGCGCTCGTCGCGGGCAACGCCTCGGGCGCGACCACCGCGCTGAGCAACCGGTGGTACGCCGCAGCCCCTTATCTGATGCCGCTGGACAACGACCCGCCGGACGCGGCCGCCATCATGGACGCCACCGGCCTCAAGGCGTTCCAGCTGGCCTTCGTCCTCGCCCCCAACGGCGGCGGCTGCTCCCCCACCTGGGGCGGCACGGCACCGGTCTCCTCGGACACGGCAGTGCGGTCGGTGATCAACACCATCCGCGCCAAGGGCGGTGACGTCTCCGTCTCCATCGGCGGGTACGGCGGCACCAAGCTCGGCCAGACGTGTGCGGACGCGGCCTCCACGGCGGCGGCGTACCAGCAGGCCATCACCAAGTACGGGCTGCACGCCATCGACTTCGACCTGGAGGAGCCGGAGTACGAGAACACCGCGGCGATCAAGAACGAGATCGGCGCGGCGAAGATCCTCCAGCAGAACAACCCGGGGCTGTACGTCTCCGTGACCACGGCCGGTACTGCGGACGGCACCGGATGGTTCGGCAAGCAGATGCTGCTGGAGGCCAAGTCGCAGGGGTTCACCCCGAACAACTTCTCCATCATGCCGTTCGACGGCGGCTTCAACGGCGCGGCGAGCCAGACCAGCGCGCTGACCAACTTCAACTCGATCCTGCAGTCCACGTTCGGCTGGGACCAGGCGACCGCCTACGCCCACGAGGGCTTCTCCGGCATGAACGGCCGCAGCGACACCGGTGAGTACTTCACGCAGGCCGACTTCCAGACCGTGCTGGACTACGCCACCAGCCACCACATGGACCGGTTCACGTTCTGGTGGCTGAACCGCGACCGCCAGTGCACGCCGGCCGACAATGGCGGACGCACGTCGGGCACCTGCTCGAGCGTGACCCAGAACTCCTGGGACTTCGCCACGTACTCGGTGAAGTTCGCCGGGGTCACCCCGCCGACCACCACCCCCACCCCCACCCCGACGCCGACACCGACGCCCACCTCCTGCAAGTCCGCCTGGAGCTCGACGGCGGTGTACACGGCCGGGAACGAGGTGTCGTACAACAAGCACAACTGGAAGGCCAAATGGTGGACCCAGAACGAGGTGCCCGGCGCCTCGGAGTGGGGACCCTGGCAGGACGAGGGGGCCTGCTGAACCCCTTGACGTGTCTGGTTCAGACCTTTAACTTCACGGGTCATCGATCACCAACGACGCGTTCAGCGTTCATCATGCTGAACGCGTCCCGGTCCGACGAAGGGACCCCCCACATGACCCGGTACCGGATCCTCGCGGTGACGACCGCCGCGGGCCTCGCCCTCAGCCTCACCGCCCTCGGCAGCGCGGACGCGGCCGACCCCCGTGTCGCGCCAGGCGGCAACTTCGATCTGTCCATATGGCAGCTCCAGGAGCCCGTGGGCTCCCCCGGCTCCCCGACCACCATCCCCTCGTCCCGGCTGCAGGGCGCGAACGGTTACCAGGACGCGTACTTCTACACCGACACCCACGACGGCGCGATGACCTTCTGGGCGCCCGAGAAGGGCGTGACCACCCCGAACTCGAACTACGCCCGCTCGGAGCTGCGGGAGATGAACCGCAACGGCGGCGCGGCCGACTGGCCGCTCAGCGGCTCGCACCGGATGAGCGCGACCCTGCGGGTGGTGTCGGTGACCAAGAACGTGTGCGTGGGCCAGATCCACCTCGGCTCCGGCGGCTCCTCCACCAAGCCGCTGCTGGAGCTGTACTACCACGCGAACGGCGACATCGTGCTCGGCACCGAGAACTCGCCCTCCGGCGGCCAGACCCCGCACTCCGTGGGCCATGTGCCGGTCGGCAGGACCTGGAGCTACACCATCGCCGTGTCCGGCGGGAACACCATCGAGCTGACCGTCAACGGGACCGCCACCCGCTACGCCGTCCCGTCCTCCTTCAAGCCGTACAAGCAGTACTTCAAGGCCGGCTCCTACAACCAGTCCTCCTCCGACAGCACCACGAACGGTGCCCGCGTCGCCTTCTACGGACTGACCGTCTCGCACGGCTGACACACGGTGCGACCTGCGCGACTGGTGCAACCGGGCGGACGGTCGTAGCGTCGAGATGCACGCGG
The DNA here is from genome assembly GCF_042959345.1 of Streptomyces sp. NPDC007905. Classification (NCBI taxonomy): domain Bacteria; kingdom Bacillati; phylum Actinomycetota; class Actinomycetes; order Kitasatosporales; family Streptomycetaceae; genus Streptomyces; species Streptomyces sp. NPDC007905. The sequence continues at coordinate 250,495 of NZ_JBIBKS010000001.1, forward strand.
TCGGACACGGCACGACGGGTGGGAAAGCCATGCGCGGATCACTGGTGGGAACGGCAATCACCCTCGCGGCCGGAACCCTGCTCACAGCGGCCATGACCACGGCCTCGGCCAGTCCGCCGACCGCCTCGGCCCCGAAGGCCCATCCGCAGCAACCCGTGCTCGTCGTGCTCGTCGACTGCCTGTGGCACCGCGACGTCCGCCCGACCGACTTCATCCTGGCCTGCGGCGACGGCAACAGCCGCCTCGCCGGCCTCCACTGGACGAAGTGGACCCCGGACCGGGCGAAGGCCGTGGGCGTCAACTGGGTCAACGACTGCAAGCCGTACTGCGCGGCGGGCCGCTTCCACTCGTACCGGGTGACCGTGCGACTGGACCGCGCGCAGCCTTGGAAGAAGCACCCGGACGTCCAGCACTTCACCCGGATGACCCTCACCTACGACGGCGCCCGCCCGGACGGCTTCCAGCAGATCGTGACCTACCCACTCTGGGACTGAGCGGGCACCGCTCGCCGCGGCCGGCCCCGGCCGCGGCGAGCGCCCGTCTCAGGCGATCTCGACCAGCAGGTCGCCGCCCTCCACCTGCTGGATCCGGTTGATGGCCAGCCGGGACACCCGGCCCGCCTTCGGCGCGGTGATCGTGGCCTCCATCTTCATCGCCTCGATAGTGGCCACCGTCGCACCGGCCGCCACCTCGTCGCCCTCCGCCACCGCGAGCGTCACCACGCCGGCGAACGGTGCCGCCACGTGGCCCGGGTTGCCGCGGTCGGCCTTCTCCGTCACCGGCACGTCAGAGGCGGCCGCCCGGTCGCGCACCTGAATCGGCCGCAGCTGGCCGTTGAGCGAGGACATCACGGTGCGCATACCGCGCTCGTCGGCCTCACCGATCGCCTGCAGCTCGATCAGCAGCCGGACGCCCGGCTCCAGGTCGACGGCGTACTCCTTGCCCGGGCGCAAGCCGTAGAAGAACGCCTTGCTGTCCAGGACGCTGGTGTCGCCGAAGCTCTGGCGGTGCGTGTCGAACTCGCGGGTCGGGCCGGGGAACAGCAGCCGGTTCAGGGTCGCCCGGGGCTCCTTCGCGAGCCCCTCGCGGTCCTCGGCGGACAGCTCGGGGACGGGCTTGGGCTCGCCACGGCCCTGCAGGGCCTTGGTGCGGAAGGGCTCGGGCCAGCCGCCGGGCGGGGTGCCCAGCTCGCCGCGGAGGAAACCGATGACCGAGTCGGGGATGTCGAACCGGTCGGGGGTGGCCTCGAAGTCCTCCGGAGAGACTCCGGCGCCGACCAGGTGCAGGGCGAGGTCACCGACCACCTTGGACGACGGGGTGACCTTGACGAGGCGGCCGAGGATGCGGTCGGCGGCGGCGTACATGGCCTCGATGTCCTCGAAGCGGTCGCCGAGGCCGAGGGCGACGGCCTGGGTGCGCAGGTTGGACAGCTGCCCACCGGGGATCTCGTGGTGGTAGACGCGACCGGTCGGGGAGGCCAGGCCCGCCTCGAACGGGGCGTAGATCCTGCGGACACCCTCCCAGTACGGCTCCAGGTCGCCGACGGCCTGCAGGTCGAGTCCGGTGGGCCGCTCGGAGTGGTCGGTGGCGGCGACGAGCGCCGACAGCGACGGCTGTGAGGTCGTACCGGCCATGGAGGCCACCGCGCCGTCCACCGCGTCGGCGCCGGCCTGGATCGCCGCGAGGTAGGTGGCGAGCTGGCCGCCGGCCGTGTCGTGCGTGTGCAGGTGCACGGGCAGGTCGAACTCGCGGCGCAGCGCGGTCACGAGCTTGGCCGCGGCCGGGGCGCGCAGCAGGCCGGCCATGTCCTTGATGGCGAGGACGTGCGCGCCGGCCTCGACGATCTGCTCGGCGAGGCGCAGGTAGTAGTCGAGGGTGTAGAGCCGCTCGGCGGGGTCGTTGAGGTCGGCGGTGTAGCAGAGGGCGACCTCGGCGATCGCGGTGCCGGTCTCGCGTACGGCCTCGATGGCGGGCCGCATCTGGCCGACGTCGTTGAGGGCGTCGAAGATGCGGAAGATGTCGATGCCGGTGGCGGCGGCCTCCTGTACGAAGGCGTCGGTGACCTCGGTCGGGTACGGCGTGTAGCCGACGGTGTTGCGGCCGCGCAGCAGCATCTGCAGACAGATGTTCGGCACGGCCTCGCGCAGGGCGGCCAGCCGCTCCCAGGGGTCCTCGGCGAGGAAGCGCAGCGCCACGTCGTAGGTCGCACCGCCCCAGCACTCCAGGGACAGCAGCTGCGGCAGGGTGCGGGCCACGACCGGGGCCACGGCGAGGAGGTCCTTGGTGCGCACCCGGGTGGCCAGCAGCGACTGGTGTGCGTCGCGGAAGGTGGTGTCGGTGACGCCGATCGTCGGGGACTCGCGCAGGTGCCGGGCGAAGCCCTCGGGGCCGAGGTCGACCAGCCGCTGCCGGGAGCCGGCCGGAGGCTCGCCGGCCGGCAGCGGCGGGAGCTTGGTGACCGGGTCGAGCAGGTCGGGGCGGCCGCCGTGCGGCTTGTTGACGGTGACGTCGGCGAGGTAGGTGAGCAGCTTGGTGCCGCGGTCGGCGGAGTGCCGGGAGGTGAGCAGGTGCGGGCGCTGCTCGATGAACGAGGTGGTGACCCGGCCCGCCTGGAAGTCGGGGTCGTCCAGGACGGCCTGAAGGAAGGGGATGTTGGTGGCCACACCGCGGATGCGGAACTCGGCCACGGCACGCCGGGCGCGGCCGATGGCGGCCTTGAAGTCCCGGCCCCGGCAGGTGAGCTTGACCAGCATCGAGTCGAAGTGCGCGCTGATCTCCGTACCCGCGTGGGTGGTGCCGCCGTCGAGGCGGATGCCGGAGCCGCCCGGTGAGCGGTAGGCGCTGATCCGGCCGGTGTCCGGGCGGAAGCCGTTGGCCGGGTCCTCGGTGGTGATACGGCACTGGAGGGCGGCGCCCCGCAGGGTGACCGTGTCCTGGGACAGGCCGAGGTCGGCGAGGTTCTCGCCGGAGGCGATGCGCAGCTGGGCCTGGACCAGGTCGACGTCGGTGACCTCCTCGGTGACCGTGTGCTCGACCTGGATGCGCGGGTTCATCTCGATGAAGACGTGGTTGCCGTCGCGGTCGAGGAGGAACTCCACGGTGCCCGCGTTGCGGTAGCCGATCTCGCGGGCGAAGCGCACCGCGTCGCCACAGATCCGGTCCCGCAGTTCCGGGTCGAGGTTGGGTGCGGGCGCCAGCTCGATCACCTTCTGGTGGCGGCGCTGGAGCGAGCAGTCACGCTCGTAGAGGTGAATGACGTTGCCCTCGCCGTCGGCGAGGATCTGCACCTCGATGTGGCGCGGGTCCACCACGGCCTTTTCCAGGAAGACGGTCGGGTCGCCGAAGGCGGACGCGGCCTCGCGCGAGGCGGCCTCGATGGACTCCCGGAGCTGGGCGGGGTCCTCCACGCGGCGCATGCCGCGCCCGCCGCCACCCGCGACCGCCTTGACGAAGACGGGGAAGCCGATCTCCTCGGCGGCACGGACCAGTTCGTCGACGTCGTTGGAGGGCGCGGAGGAGCCCAGCACGGGCACGCCGGCCGCTCGGGCGGCGGCGACCGCGCGGGCCTTGTTGCCGGTCAGCTCCAGCGTCTGCGCGCTCGGTCCGACGAAGGTGATGCCCGCCTCCTCGCAGGCACGGGCGAGCTCCGGGTTCTCGGACAGGAACCCGTAACCGGGGTAGACGGCGTCGGCGCCCGCCCGGCGTGCGGCGTCCACGATCTCCTGCACGGAGAGATAGGCCCGCACGGGATGCCCTGGTTCCCCGATCTCGTATGCCTCATCGGCCTTCAGCCGGTGCAGCGAGTTGCGGTCCTCGTGCGGAAACACGGCGACCGTGCGCGCACCGAGTTCATAGCCCGCCCGGAACGCGCGAATCGCGATCTCTCCACGGTTGGCGACCAGCACCTTGCGGAACATCCTGGATTCCCTTCAGCTGCCTGGCGGCGACGAACACCATGGTGTCAGCCCATGCCCTGCCGTACGTCGCGGCAACATTAGGGGGTACCCGCACGTGTCGAAGTGCGAAAAGCGTCACATTGACGTGACCACGGGAGGGCTGCGGGGAGATCCCGCACGCACCGCGATCGACTCCCGCACCGGCAAGTCCCACACGGCGTGCGTCGCCGCGACGAGAACCAGACGTACGGAAAGCAGCCCTCCTTCGGGCACGGGCCGCACGTGTGCCCCGGCGCGGCGCTGTCCCCGTCTGGAGGCGGGTGTGGCGCCGCCCTCGCTGTGCGCCCGCTTCCCGGTCCCGGACCTGGCGGTGCCGGCACCGAACCGCGCAACCAGCCAGTGGCGACCCAGAATGGCCTGTCCGAGCCGCCCCTCCGCCTGAACGCCTGAGTTGACTTCGAGTGCGCTCCAAGTCATAGCGTCGCAGACACCCCGGCGTACGAAGGTCATGGCGCCCGGCGTCCCCCACGGGATGCCGGGTGACGGATTCCGTCGCTAGATGGACACGGGCCTTCGTGTCGTACGGAACGACGATCGATGTGCGGGAAAGGCTGGAACACCACATGCGACAGCGCAGTCTGCGGGATCTCCAGGTATCGGCCATCGGCCTCGGCTGCATGGGCATGTCCGCCTTCTACGGCACGGCCGACCAGGACGAGGGCATCGCCACCATCCGCCGTGCCCTCGAGCTGGGCATCACCTTCCTCGACACCGCGCAGGTGTACGGGCCGCTCACCAACGAGTCCCTGGTCGGCGAGGCCGTCCGGGGACACCGTGACGAGTACGTGATCGCCACGAAGTTCAACTACCGGATGGACGACGCGGTGCCGGGCGACATGAGCACGGTGGGCCGGCAGGACGGCTCGGCCGAGCATGTCCGCAGCTCGGTCCACGGCTCGCTGGAGCGCCTGGACACCGACCACATAGACCTGTACTACCAGCACCGGGTCGACCCCAACGTGCCTATCGAGGAGACGGTGGGTGCCCTGGCGGAGCTGGTGGCCGAGGGCAAGGTGCGGCACATCGGGCTGAGTGAGGCGAGCGCGGAGACCATCCGGCGCGCCCACGCCGTCCACCCGGTCACCGCCGTGCAGAGCGAGTACTCGCTGTGGACGCGGGACGTGGAGGCCGAGGTACTGCCCGCCTGCCGGGAGCTCGGCATCGGCTTCGTACCGTACTCGCCGCTCGGGCGCGGTTTCCTCGCCGGCCGCTTCTCCTCCCCCGAGGAGCTGGACGAGAACGACTTCCGCCGCAGCAACCCCCGCTTCACGGACGCCAACCTCGACGCCAACCTGCGACTGGCGGCCAAGGTGAAGGAGATCGCCGCCGAGAAGGACGTGACCCCGGCCCAGCTGGCGATCGCCTGGGTGCTGGCCCAGGGCGAGGACCTGGTCCCGATCCCGGGCACCAAGCGCCGCAGCTATCTGGAGCAGAACGCGGCCGCGGCCGACATCGAGCTGACCAAGGACGACCTCGCCCGCATCGACGCCGAGCTGCCCGAGGCGGCGGGCGAGCGCTACGACGAGGCCGGCATGCGAACGGTGAACCGCTAGCGGTATCGGAGCATGCCGACAGCGGGGCCCGGCCCGCGCGTCCGGCGCATCGTCGCCTTTCAGCTGCGCGCACCCCGCTCCGACCGGCCGGACAGGCACCGTTCCTGTCCGGCCGACCTGATCCAGAAGACACCCTGCAGCCGGTCCGGCGCAGCCGCCGGCGCGAGGCTCCCGCAGACCACGGACAGCGTGGTCGGCGGGTCTCTGCGCGGGCTCGATCGGGCGGCCCGGGGGGCGAAGCCGGTGGGCGCCGCCCTCCTTCGGTGGGACCGGAGGTCTGTCGCCACTCCACGTGGCCGGTGCCGGGCCCGGCAAACCGCTCACTCCGCACGGTGGAGCGCCTGTGAGGAACCGCACGCGGGAGTCCAAGTGCCAGGAGGGGGAACCGTGTTGACGCTCGTACGGTCTCGTCGGCGCGGGCACCGGCGACGACTCGCCCCTCCCGTCTGCCACGATGGTCGGCGCCCCTGACCGGGTGGCCCGGCCGCGCAGCGCAGCCGGCCCGACGGGTTCCGCCGGTCTCTTTCCCCACCCCAGGCTGTCGAGTACCCGCCTTGTCATCTTCCCCTGCCCTGCCCACACCCATGCCCGGAACCGGCCCCGCCCCGAGCACCTCGCGCTCACCGTGGCGGTCCCTGCGGTACCGCAGCATGCGCTGGTGGTCGGCCGCGAACTTCGTCTCCAACGCCGGCACCTGGATGCAGCTCACGGTGCAGAACCTGCTGGTGCTGCAGATCACCGGCTCCGCCGCGGCGACCGGTCTGTCGATGTCGGTGCAGGCGGCGCCCGCCCTGTTCGTGAGCCTGCTGGGCGGTGCGGCGGTGGACCGCTGGCCGCGGAAGCTGACGGTCGCCGTCAGCCAGGCCCTGCTCGGCACGGTCGCCTTCACCACCGCCCTGCTCGTGGCGCTGGACCGGATCGACATGACGGCACTGCTGGTCCTGGCCGCCGTGACCGGCGTCATCGCCACGGTCGACGGGCCGGCGTGCGCCCTGCTCGGCAATGATCTCGTCCCGGTGGAGGACGTACCGTCCGCCATCGGCGTGGGCGCCCTCGTGCACAGCGCGGGCCGGCTGACCGGCACGGCCCTGGCCGGAGTGACCGTCGGCTTCCTCGGCACGTCCGCCGCGTACGCCGCCAACGGGCTGTCGTTCCTGTTCGTGGCGTCGGTCGTCCCCTTCCTGCGCCCCGCCCCCGGCGCGGTCCAGGAGCCGAGGAGCACCGAACGCGCCGTGGCGGATCGCGCGGAGATGGGCGTGCGGGAGGGCCTGGCCTTCTTCGTGCGCCGGCCCCGGCTGGTCGCGCTCGCCGCCGTCACGGGCCTCAGCTCCGTCTTCGGCCGCAACTACGGCCTGACCCTCGCCGTCCTCGTCACGGGGCCGCTCGCGGGCGGGGCCAGGGCGTTCGGCACGGTCTCCACGGTCCTGGCCGTCGGCGGCATCCTCGGCGCGGTGCTCGGCGCCCGGCTGCGCCGGCCCTCGGTGCGGACGGTGGGCCTGCTCGCGGCGGCGGGCGGACTGCTGCAGGTGGCGGCGGGTCTGTCGCCGTCCCTGGTGGTCCTGCTGGTGCTGGTCCTGCCGATGGCGGTGGTGGAGTCGGTCTCGGACACCGCCGGTACGGCCGTCCTGCAGACCGATCCGCCCGCGCATCTGCGGGGCCGGGTGCTCGGCGTGTGGAGCAGCACCGGCACGGTGTGGGGCCTCGGCGGGCCGCCGGCGCTGGGCCTGCTCATGGAGTGGGCCGGAGCCCGTGGCGCCCTGGTCGGCGGCGGGCTGCTGGTCGCGGGTGCGATCGGCGCGGGCCTGCTCGGCCGGCGTCGTACGGCCTCGGCGCAGGTGACGCTGGCCGCGAGGGACGGCGGCATGACCGGCCGGGAGGCCCTGGGCACGGCCGCCTGAGCCAGGCGGACCGCGTCGGTGGCTGATCCGGTTCAGGATCCGGTTCAGGCTCCGGTTCAGGATCCGGTTCAGACGGACGGCTGCGGCGCCCGCTCGGGTACGGGCAAGTGGTAGACGTGGAAGGCCTGCCCGATCACCGGCTGGGCCACGTTGCGGACCCGGACGCCACCGCTGGTCATGCCGTGTTCGGTGCCGGCGTGGGCGTGCCCGTGCACGGCGAGGTCGGCGCCGGCGGTGTCGATCGCCTCGGCGAGCAGGTAGCTGCCGAGGAACGGGTAGATCTCCGGCGGCTCCCCGGCCAGGGTGTCCGGCACGGGTGAGAAGTGGGTCAGGGCGATCCGCACGTCGCAGCTGCGGTCGTCCAGGTCCTTCAGGGCGCCCAGGAGGCCGTCGGCGCACCGGCGGCTGTAGCGGACGAACTCCTTCATCAGGGGCTCGCCGAACTCCCCGGCGCAGCGGCCGACGAAACCGCCGCCGAAGCCCTTGGTCCCGGCCACCCCGATCCGCGCACCGTCGGCGCCGACGACGGTGGCCGCTCCCTCGAGGACCTGAGCGCCGGCGTCGCGGAGGATCGCGGTGACCTCCTCGGGCCGCTCGGCGTGGTGGTCATGGTTGCCGAGGACGGCGACGACCGGGACCGGCAGGTCCTTGATCTCCCGGGCGACGACCTGCGCCTCCTCGGGGGTGCCGTGCCGGGTGAGGTCACCGGCGAGCAGCAGGACGTCGGCGCACCCGGGCAGCGACTCGAAGGCGGGACGGAGCGTGCCCTGGCTCTCCGGCCCCATGTGGATGTCTCCCACGGCCGCTACGCGGATCATGTGAGGTCCTCCCCGTGGTCGGGCGAGGAGGTCCCGGCGACGAGGATGTCGCAGTGGACCGGGTGCCCCGCCAGCTCTTCGCGGGCCATGCCGAGGATCTCGTCCCGGCACTGGGTGGACGGCACGGTGCCCGTCAGCAGGACGGCGTCGCCGTGCGGGACGAGCCGCACGCCCAGTTCCCCGAGGGGGCCGGAGGCGAGCCGGTCGGCGAGGTGGGCGACGCGGTAGTCCAGGTTCTCGGCCGCGGGCAAGCCCGGCGGCCGTACGTCGTGGTCGGTCATGAGGACCCCTCCCGGAGTTCGATCACGTTCAGCCGTTCGAGCAGGAACAGGAAGGCGGCGGGCATGGGACTGTCCCCGCAGGAGGCCCGCACCTCGGCCCAGTCGACCTTCTCGCGTACCGCGCGGGCCACCGGGAGGACCGCCCCGAAGTCACAGTAATGCTCCGAGAAGGCGCTGATCAGGCTGCGGATCAGGTCGGTCGGGGACAGTACGGGCATCAGGACCGAGTCGACCGGGAGGCACTCCGCCCGGGCCAGCATGTCCTTGGTGACGGGCTCATGCGCCAGCTGGAAGATGATGTCGATGTCCTGCCCACGGCAGGTCGTCTTGAGCAGCCAGTCCTCCGGCGGGGTGCGCACGGCCAGACCCGCCTCGTGCAGCGAAGCGGCCACCGCGTCGGCGTCCTCCGGCAGCACCGCGAAGTCGGCGTCGTGCTGGAGGTGACGGCTGCCGCCATGTGCGTAGACGGCCACACTGCCCGCCAGCGCGAACGGGTGGCCCTTCCTCTTCAGCAGGGCCCCCATCTGCTTGGCGGCCTCGAGGATCGCCTGGCTGCGGTCCTGCGGCAGGTCCTGCGCGTTCGGCAGCGGTGCTGCCGAGTGCACCGGCCTGTCCGAGGCGAGGCGGAGTTCGATGACCTCCGGCCGTCGGACGGGGGTTGTCTCCTCCCCTTTGTGCGTCATGTCCTCTCCATTCACGGCGCCCGGCACCCCCGGACGGCCGGGTCGGCCCCGGGGCCCTTTCGGGTACCCGGAGGGCCCCCGCGTCAGTCGTCACCGTCGGGCGCGGGACACCCCGTAATGAGCCCGGAGCACCGGAGCGCGTTGTTGCGTGTGCCGCACGGCGCGGTCGGGAGCACCCTGGTAGGCATGAGGCTCCGGCGGACAGGTTCGGGTCTGCGGCAGCCATGGCTGTCGTCCCATGCCCTGCTGCTGCTCCCCATCACGCTCATCGTGGTGATCACAGTGGTGGACCTCCACTCCCCCGAGAACATCCATCTGGGCCCGGCACTGGTCATCGCCCCGGCGCTCACGCCGTCGTTCGCCGGCCCCCGGACCACGGGGGTGGTCGGCGCGCTGGCGGTGGCCGCCCAGGCCCTGATCGGCGTCTACCACGGTGGCATCGCCACGACGAACCACATCGTGCAGCTCGTCACGCTCGCCGTGCTCTCGGTGCTGGTCGTGGTCTACGGCGCGGTGCGGGAGCGGCGCCAGGCGCAGCTGGCCCAGGTCCGCACGGTCGCCGAGGCCGCGCAGCACGTGCTGATGTGGCCGCTGCCCGAGTACATCGGCCCGCTGCGGATCGCCTCGCTGTATCTGGCCGCCGAGGACGAGGCGCAGATCGGCGGCGACCTGTACGCGGCGACCCGGTGCGACGGCTCGGTGCGGGTGCTCATCGGGGACGTGCGCGGCAAGGGCCTGCCCGCCATCGGGGAGGCGGCACTGCTGCTGGGCGCCTTCCGGGAGAGCGCGCACCGGCATGTCGCACTGGCGGAGCTGGCCACGTCGCTCGACCAGAGCATCAGCCGTTACACGGCCGAGCTGGAGACGCCGGAGGAGGCGGGCGAGCGCTTCGCCACCGCCCTGCTGGTGGAGATCCCGGACGGGGATCCGGTCACCTGGATGACCAGTTGCGGCCATCCGCCGCCGCTGCTGCTGAGCCCGGGGCAGGTGGTCACGGTCCCGAGCCTGCACCCGTCGCCGCCCCTCGGGGTGCACGCGGGCGCCGAGCACACGCTGGACGTGTTCTCCCTCGAGCCGGGCGACACGCTGCTGCTGTACACCGACGGTGTCGTCGAGGCCCGGGACGCCCGCGGCCGGTTCTATCCGCTGGCGGAGCGGGTCGCGCGCTGGACGGACGACAGCCCGGAGGCGCTGATGCACCATGTGCGGCGCGATCTGCTCGCCCACGTGGGCGGCCGTCTGAACGACGACGCCGCCCTCATCGCCCTGCACCGCACGGCCCTCGACGCTCGCCGCCACCACGGGCGGGGTGCCGGCGCCGAGGGCCGCCGGCACGGGCCCGGCACCCGCACGGAGTGAGGCCCCGGAGCACCGGATCCCGCTCGGGTCGGCCGGTCAGGCACGGTTCCTGTCCGCCGACGTGACCCGCGGACACCCCCTGAGAAGCCCGGGTCGGGGTGGAGGACGCGTGGGACGGGGTCCGGACCGTCTGCGGCCCGGGCGGGGCGCACGGGCAGCGGCGGGCTCGCGGTCAGGCCGCCCCGGCGGCGGGCAGAAGAAGGCCCGTACACGCTCGAACGCTTGTTCAGCAACGCACAAGGTCGACCCCGGGCCGTCCTCAGGAGCCGGAGCCAGGCACGTTCAACAGCCTTTGTGCCAATGTTCAGTCACGGAGGTGGTCCGCCCGGGCGGGCCGTTGCGAAAATCGCGGGCGCCCCGAGAACAGGGAGGTCCGATGTCCGTACGACACCTGCTCGCCGGCCTCGCTCTGGTGCCGGTACTGGCGTTACCGGCCACCGCGCAGGCGGCCCAGGGCGGCCCGCCACACGCCCGTTTCGACCTGCAGGCCCACCGCGGCGGCCTCGGGATGACGACCGAGGAGTCGCTGGAGGGCTTCGGCAAAGCGATGCGGCTCGGGGTGTCCACGCTGGAACTGGACACCCACGTCACCAAGGACCTGAAGGTGGTCGTCAACCACGACCGGCAGATCAGCGGCGTCAAGTGCCGCGACACCGCGCCGGTCACGCCCGGCGACCCGATGTACCCGTACGTCGGCAAGTACATCAAGGACCTGACGCTCGCTCAGATCAAGACGCTGGACTGCGGCTACCGGCAACTGCCGGGTTTCCCGGAGCAGGAGGTCGTCCAGGGCTTCCGGATGGTCGAGTTGAAGGACGTCCTGAACCTGGTGAAGAGCTACCACGCGCACCGGGTCAAGCTGAACATCGAGACCAAGGTCGAGGCGGGCGCACCGGAACAGACCGCCCCGCGGGAGGTGTTCGTCCGCCGGGTGTACGAGGAGATCCACCGCTCGGGCATCGAGCGGCAAGTCACCATCCAGTCCTTCGACTGGGGCGCGCTGAAGGCGATGCACCGCCTGGCGCCGAAGTGGCCGCTGGTGGCGCTGACGAACTACGACTTCCTGCAGGTCGGCCAACCGGGCGCGTCCCCGTGGCTCGGCGGGATCGACGCCGACGACTACGGCGGCGACTTCGTCAGGGCGGCCGCCACCGTCCCCGGTGTCACGGCCCTCTCCCCCGCCTACGGCTTCCCGCAGTCCGGGAAGGTCGGCGACCCCGGCTTCCGCTTCTACTCGGACGCGGCGATGGTCGCCGAGGCCCATGCCCGCGGCCTCGAGGTGGTCCCGTGGACCTGCGACGACCCGGCGACGGTGGAGGCGCTGATGGACTTCGGCGTCGACGGGATCATCACGGACTACCCCGACCACGTACGGCAGATCATGGCCGACCGCGGGATGCCGCTGCCCCGCCCGTACTTCCCGCACGACCGGCCCTGACCACCACGAAGCCCCGCCCCGAGTGGGGCGGGGCGGGGCTGCGCGCCTGTTCCCGCCGGTCAGCGAACCGGCTTCAGGTCGGTGATCTTCAGCGTCTTCAGGTCGGACTGCACGTCGATCCTGCTGACCTCTGCGGAGCTGCCGTCGCCCCAGGTGAGCGTGACCCTGCTGGTGGCGTGACCCGCGCCGGAGCCGGTGTAGGCGACCTTCCACTTCACCGGGACGTTCTGGGCGAACAGAATGCCGTCGGCGTGGTTCTTCTTCTCGAACGCGGCGACCTTCTTCTGGGCGGCGGCGGACAGGTAGAAGGCGCGCAGTGCCTTGGCGTTGGCCGCGGCCGCCGGGTCCTCGTTGTCCCACACGGAGTCGATGTAGGCGCCGTAGAAGTCGGTCACGCGCTGGGTGACATTGCGCGGGTCGCCCTGGGCGGAGGACGCGGCGGCGGCCCGGGTGGTGTGGCTTGCGCCGGTGTAGGCAAGGGCGGGCGTGACGGCGGCCAGGGTGAGGCCCGCGGTGAGGGCGGCGGCGGTCAGAAGGGTCTTGCGGTGACGGACGGTCATGTCTCTCGTTCCCCCGTATCCTTCGCGACCGGACTCTTCCCGGCCGTCGACGGACCTTAAGACCGCAATTCCTTCCGCCCGGTTCCACTTCTCACCGCATCTCTCCCCTCTTTCTTTCCCCGTATTTCCCGGCATCTGACACGACGACAAAGGTTGCGCCGAATTCCGGTCCATTTCCCTGCCTTTTCGGCCACGTCGCTCAGGCCGTCGGCGGATTCCGCTCTTCCACCAGCCGGGCGAGATGGTCCAGGGCCATACGGGTGCCGAGTTCGTTGTCCTCGCGGGGGATGTCGTCGGGGACGCCCTCGTGCAGGATCTCGACGTCCGTCGCACCGTCCTCCGTCTCGGTGAGCGTCGTCGTCATGGTCATGGTGCCCCGCACGGCGTCGTCGTCGGTCTCGAACGCGAACACCTCCACGACCTGGACGCCGGGCAGGAGTTTCGCGAAGTGCCCGTGGTAGGTGTCCGTGCGCCCGCCGGACTTGCCGGCGCCGCGCTGGCCGTCGTAGGTGAGGGAGATGCGGAAGGCGCCACCCTCGCGGGCCTCGAAGGTGTGGACGCGGGCGGTCATGTTCTCGGGGACCCGCCAGGCGGCGAGGGCGTCCGGATCGACCAGGGCACGGTAAACGGCCGCTGCGGGCGCCTGCACCCGCCTCGTGACTCGCGTGGCGTACATGGCCTCACGCTACCGGCCGGGCAGCGGCCCGTGCCGTCGTACGACAGTGCGGGGCTCACTTCCACGCAGGCACCGCCGGCGTCGTCGCTCCACGGCTTGCTCCAGCCGCGGGCGCCCAGCTGCCGGGCCGGTATCCTACGCGCGCACCGGTGCTGCCTCGGCCGGTCAGCGGCGCAGCGGGAGTGCCGACCGCTCTCGTCCGTCGGGCTACCCGGCGCGGGGTCCGTCGCCGGGCGCGGCGTCGGGCAGTACGCGGAAGCCGGACAGGCCCTCGGGCTCCTCGGAGACGCTCGTGCACTGACTCACCCGCGCCGCCGGCGGGCCCTCGGCCGCCCAGCGCGCCATGTGGTCGACGTCGTCCGAAGCTCCTTCGAACACGGCCTCGACGTCTCCGTTGTGCAGATTGCGCACCCATCCCGCGACTCCCCGTTCCTCGGCGAGCCGACGGCAGGTGTCGCGATAGAACACACCCTGTACGCGGCCAGTGGCACGCACGTGCTGCCGGACGGTCATTCCTGGGGCCTCCTGTGCTCGTCCCGCACGTCCTGGGGCGTCTCTCCTCGTCGTGCGGTGATCCGGCGCAGGTCCGGCCGACGCACGTCGTAGGCCCGGCCCAGGCGCTCGAACCAGCGGATCAGGCGGGCGTCGGCGTCGAGCCGGCCGGTCAGCACGCGGCGCCGGGCGCCGGCGCGCCACGCCGGGATGCGTTCTTCGACGACCTGCATGGGCGGTGATTATCCGGGCCGAAAGCGGCGGTCCCGGGCCGCGACAACTCGTTCGGCCCAGGACAGCGGCCCCTACCACCCGGATGCGCGAACGTCCTCGCCGAACTCACGGTCGCCGCCCGTGGCGCCGGCCCCGCCGCCGCTTCACGAGGGGCTCGTCCGTCCGGCGCGGACCGCAAAAGAAAATGGGGAAGGGAGTTACCCGCTCCTTTCCACTGTCAACCTATAGCGCACTGGGGGACTTGCGGCAAGGCCCCCGTCGTGCCGCAGAATCGTCGGCCGAGGCCAGAACCTGCGGAAACGGGGAGATTCACGAAGTGCGTGTGTTGTTGGCGTCTGGGTCGCACGGGGATGTCGAACCGCCGGCGGGACTCGCGGTGGCGTCGTGGGAACTCGGCGCGCAGGTGCGGGTGTGCGCGCCTGCGGACGCGGGGTTCGCGGCGCTGCCGGTGGGTGTCGGCGTGCCGCGCGGCGCGGACACGCCGGCACCAGCCGCGCGGGCCGGGACGGTCCACCTGGCGGTACCCCGGATCGTGGAGCAGCCGTGCTGGGCGGGCCGGATGGCCGAGCCGGGCATCGGCGCGGCACACGACGGTCCGGCTCGACCTTCGAGTCCCTGTCGGCCGCGCTCAGAACGGCCCTCACCCCCGGGACTGGCGCACGAGCAGCCACCGTGGCCGCCATGATCCACACTGACGGGGCGACGGTGGCCGCGAAGCTGCCGCTCGGCACGGTCGGCCGGGAAAACCCGCCCAAGCCCGCCTGAAGCACACCGATCGCCGGGCCGGAACCCGGCACACGAGAACTCGCAACCCCCTCGCCACGCCGGTCCAGACGCCTTGCCGCGCCCATGGACGCAAGCGGCCGCATATCGGAGCTGATGCCGTGAACCCCCTGACCACCAGCGCGTTCGACCTTCCCGATCGCCTCTCCCCCAAGGCCGACCCGACGCTGATCGCCGGTGACGAACAGCACTTCGCGGCCATCGCCGAGTGCCTCGAGCAGTCGATCGCCGAAGTGTCCGACCGCCTCGACGCCGAGCGCAGGGCTCCCGGCGGACTGGGCCGGCAGGCGATGGACCGGGACACGGAGATCCACCGGCTGTCCGCTCGCCTGCGCGCCCTGCGTCGCTTCGGACTGGACCTGTGCCTCGGGCACATGGTCGGCGCGGACGACTCCCAGCCCGTGTACGTCGGACGACTCGGCCTGACCGACAGCACGGGTCGTCGACTGCTGCTCGACTGGCGCTCCCCGGCGGCCGAGCCGTTCTTCGGAGCGACCCACGCCAACCCGATGGGTCTGGCGAGCCGCCGCAGGTACCGCTGGACCCGCGGCCGGATCAGCGACTACTGGGACGAGGTGTTCACCGCCGACGGGCTCGAACGGCACGCCGCGCTCGACGACCAGTCCGCCTTCATCGCCAGCCTGGGCAGCGACCGGTCGCCCCGGATGCGAGACGTGCTCGGCACCATCCAGGCCGACCAGGACGCCATCATCCGCGCCGGATCCAGCGGCGCTCTCGTGGTCGACGGCGGTCCGGGCACGGGCAAGACCGTCGTCGCCCTGCACCGCTCCGCCTACCTCCTCTACTCCGACCCCCGCCTCGGTCACCGCCGGGGCGGCGTGCTGTTCGTGGGTCCGCACCGGCCCTACCTGGCCTACGTCGCCGACGTCCTGCCCAGCCTCGGAGAGGAGGGCGTGCAGACCTGCACGCTGCGGGACCTCGTCGCCGAGGGAGCCGGGGCGGTGCTCGAGACCGACCCGGACGTGACCCGCCTGAAGTCCTCCGCGGACTTGGTGAAGGCGATCGAGCCGGCCGTCAGGTTCTACGAGGAGCCGCCCACCGAGGGGATGACGGTCACGACCCACTGGTCCGACATCCAACTGACCGCCGTCGACTGGGCCGTGGCGTTCGAGGCGGCGGAACCGGGAACTCCGCACAACGAGGCGCGCGGGCAGGTCTGGGAGGAACTGCTCACGCTCCTGGTGGACAAGCACGAGGGCGACGCCCCGGAGGCTCTGCTCCGCAAGTCGCTGCGGCAGAACAGGGAGCTGCTCACGGCCTTCAACCGCGCATGGCCGCTGCTCGAAGCCGCCGACCTCGTAGGAGACCTGTGGTCGGTGCCCGCTTATCTGCGGATGTGCGCTCCTTGGCTCAGCCGCGACGAGGTCCGGAGGCTGCAGCGCACGGAAGCCCAGGCCTGGACGGTGTCCGATCTGCCGCTCCTCGACGCGGCACGGCAGCGGCTCGGCGACCCGGAGGCGGCGCGGCAGAAGCGCCGGCACCAGGCCATCCTCGCCGCTCAGCGCGAACGCATGGCGCG
Organism: Streptomyces sp. NPDC007905; assembly: GCF_042959345.1. Classification (NCBI taxonomy): domain Bacteria; kingdom Bacillati; phylum Actinomycetota; class Actinomycetes; order Kitasatosporales; family Streptomycetaceae; genus Streptomyces; species Streptomyces sp. NPDC007905. The sequence continues at coordinate 266,766 of NZ_JBIBKS010000001.1, forward strand.
GGTCGTGGACAACCTGATCGAGGCCACAGCCGACTCCGGTGCCGACGGCGACGACGGCGAAGGCCTCGTGACGATGCTGCGCGGCGAGGACGCCCAGGTCAGCCTGGTCGACGAGACGGAACTGCCCGCCGTCGAACCCGACCTGCTCGCCGGCCCGTTCGCGCACATCGTCGTGGACGAGGCGCAGGAACTGACCGACGCCGAGTGGCAGATGCTGCTGCTCCGCTGCCCGTCCCGGAGCTTCACGATCGTCGGGGACCGCGCCCAGGCCAGGCACGGGTTCGCGGAGTCGTGGCAGGAACGGCTCGAGCGGATCGGGTTCGACCGCGTCAACCTGGCCTCCCTGAGCATCAACTACCGGACACCGGAAGAGATCATGGCGGAAGCCGAGCCGGTCGTCCGTGCCGTTCTCCCGGACGCCAACGTGCCGACTTCCATCCGCAGCAACGGCCTCCCTGTCGTGCACGGATCTGCTTCCGATCTGAAGTCGATCCTCGACACGTGGCTCGCTGCGCATGCCGAGGGGATCGCCTGCGTCATCGGCGATCCCGGATTCCGGTCGACGTCCCGCGTCCGGTCGCTGACCCCGGAGCTGTCGAAGGGGCTCGAGTTCGACCTGGTCGTCCTCGTCGACCCGGAGAAGTTCGGCGAGGGCATCGAAGGAGCGGTCGACCGCTATGTCGCGATGACCCGGGCGACCCGGCAACTCGTCGTCCTCACGCGCTCCTGACGTCTGCCGGACAGCACCCGTTCCCGGCCGGGTGGGAGGACTGGGCGCGCCGCTCAGGTGTCGGCCATGAGCCCGGCCGCGACCGTGGCACCCAGCTCCCAGCATGCCTGCACATCGGCCTTGGCGGGTTCGCCGGTGACGGTCACCGCCTCGGCCGTGCGGCGCCAGCCGAGGCCGGTGGTGAGGGCCTCGATGGCACGCACGGCGCCCGTGACGTCGTTGCCGCCGTGGACGTAGTAGCCGAAGGGCCGGCCCCGGGTCTCGTCCAGGCACGGGTAGTAGACCTGGTCGAAGAAGTGCTTGAGGGCGCCGGACATGTAGCCGAGGTTCGCCGGGGTGCCGAGGAGATAGCCGTCGGCCTCGAGGACGTCGGAGGCGGTGGCGGACAGGGCCGCCCGCCGCACGACTCGGACGCCCTCGATCTCCGGCGTGGTCGCGCCGGAGACGACGGCCTCGAACAGGGCCTGGCAGTTGGGCGAGGGGGTGTGATGCACGATCAGCAAGGTAGGCACAGTCCGAAACCCTGCCCTGCCGGTGCCTGCGCCCGCAAACGGCGTCCGGCACCCGGCGCGCGGCGTTGTGGGCCCCGCACCCGGGGTGCGACGATGCCCGGCACCTGCAGGAGTCGGGAGGAGCCGTCTTGACCGAGGAAGATCGCCGGGCACCGGCCGCCGTGGTGTTCGACGCGCTGGGCCTCGACTACGAGAAGGCGTTCGCCTCGTCCGGGGCGCACCGGGCGTCGCTCCAGTGGCTGCTGGACCGGCTGGAGCCGGGCAGCCGGGTGCTGGACGTGGGCAGCGGGACGGGACGGCCGACCGCTCAGACCCTCACGGAGGCGGGGCACAGGGTGCTCGGCGTCGACGTCTCGCCGGTCATGGTGGACCTCGCCTCCCGCCAGGTGCCCGCGGCCGAGTTCCGCCTCGCCGACGTCCGTGAACTGTCGCTCCCCGAGGGCGGGTTCGACGCGGTGTGCGTGTACTTCTCGCTGCTGCAGATGTCCCGTGCCGAGCAGACGGAGGTCGTGGGCGGGCTGGCGCGTGCCCTGCGGCCCGGCGGGTTCGCGGTGCTGGCCACCGTCCCTCTCGACGTGGAAGCCGTCGACGCCGTTTTCATGGGGCAGCCGGTGCGCGTGACGAGCTTCGGCGCCGGTGACTTCACGACGGTGGTGACCTCAGCGGGCCTGACGGTCCTGTCCGAGGAGCACGCCACCTTCGCCCCGGCCCATCCCGACGCCGTACCCGAGCCGCACCTGTTCCTGCACTGCCGGCGCGACGGGGACTGAGCCCCCGGCCAGGGACCCTTATGGCGTACGGCGGTGTCGGCGCCCTCGGTTACCGGGGCTCTTGCAGAAAGCCTCGGTGGGGCCACGGTCCTTGGGCGGCATGGGGCCGTCCTCATGCGCTGGGGAGCGCTCCCACAAGAGCCGGGTGGAATCCCGGAAACGTGCGGCGGCCCCACCACTGGAGGGGTGGGGCCGCCGTTCACGCATCCGCCCTTGCGTTCAGTACCGCAGACGCCTGGCCCGCAGCAGCATGACGAGCCCGGAGAGGGCGAGCAGCGTACCGATCGCCGCCGGCCACAGGTGTGCTCCGGTCTCGGCGAGTCCGCCCTGGACCGCCTGGGGTTCGGTCTGTGCGGCCGGGGCGTGCGACGGGCCGCCCGCGGGGGTCTGGGTGGCCTGGCCGACGTCGCCGGCACCGGACTCGGACGGTGCGGCCGAAACGGCCTTGTCCGCCCTGGCCTGCTCGGTCTGCCTGGCCGGCTTGCCCTGCTCGGTGGGCTTGCCGTGCTTGGTGGTGTTCGCCGGCGAGGTCGTCTTGTACGTCTTCGGCTGCTGGGCCGGGCCGGAGGAGGCCGGAGCCGGCGGCGCGGCCGTGACGCTCGTGCCCGGGGCCGCCGTGGCTCCGCTGCCCGGGGCCGCCGTGGCTCCGCTGCCCGGGTCGGCCGTCGCACCGGTGTCCTGGCTCGGGCTCGGATCCGCCGTGCCTCCGGAGTCGTCACCGCCGCGGGCTCCGCAGGTCCGGCCGGAGTTGATGCAGTCGACCATCTCGCGCATCAGGTTCTCGGTGAAGACGTTGATGAAGTCGCCGTGGTCGGTGACCGGCTTGTGCAGCTGCTCGGGGAAGGAATCCACCGCGAAGAGCGGAACCGTACGCCCGCCGTCGTTCAGGCTCGGCGCGGCGACGTCGTAGACGATGCGCTGCACCAGCTGCGGAATCGCCCGGAAGCCCTCGGGGCAGGAGCCGTCGGGGGCGGCGAAGGCCACATGGGTGCGGTGGTTGGCGCTGTCGATGTTGCGGCCGTCCCAGCAGCTCTGGAAGTGGAAGGTGCGCACCACGTCGCTGCCGGCCGGGCACAGCGGATACTTGTCCTTGAGCTGCCGGTTCTCGTAACCCGTACAGCTCCAGGAGGCGTTGGCGTTGGCGGGACCGTTGACGAAGGCCTTGGCGTCGCCGGTGATGATGCGCAGCAGACGGGGCATCTCGGTGACCTTGCCCCGCGGGCTGCCCACGAAGGTCAGCGTCACCTGCTTGGGCGTGACGATCTGGCCCGCGTTGCCCTCGGTGCCGCCGCCCGGGGCGCCGGCGTCCCGTTCCTGCTTGCCGTTCTGCAGCCGCAGCACCGGCCAGTAGTACGTGGACCTGTCGCCCTGGTCCACGCAGCTGGTGTCGGCCTTGGCCAGGTCGTCGTCACTGGCGAAAGCGTTGTTGGACTGGTTGCCGACGTAGTCGTGGAAGTGGTGGGCGCCGTTGGAGACCCCGGGGGCGACGATCACGTTGTCGGAGTTGAACAGGCCGTTCGCGTTCACGCCGCACTCGGAGGTGAAGGTGCCGCGCGAGGCGTCGGCCTGCTGGGGCGGGTTCTGCACGTTGGGCTGGACGGAGGTGATGTCGACGTAGTCGGAGGCGACGGGTCCGTTGCCGCCCTGGCCGGCGCCCGTCTGGCCGCCACCGTTCTGGCCCTGTCCGCCGCCCTGCTGGGATCCGTCGCCCGGGGTGGCGGTGCTCTGGCCGGCGCTGCCCGTGTCGCCGCCCGCATTGTCCTGGCCGGGCCGCAGCGTGCAGGCGGCCAGGGACTCCAGACCGTCCGGCCGGTCCCCCACCCGGTCGATGGCGACGGCGATGCGCTCGATGGTCGCCGACCGCTTCTCCTCCAGCGGGTTCATGATCGGGTCGTCGGCGGCGCCCGGATCCTGGCGCACGGCCTGCGCCGACGCCTGCAGTTGCTGGTAGGCACCCGCTATCTGCTGGTCCAGCTGGGCGAGTTCACGGTCGACGTCCGCACGGGCCCCGTCCGGCACCGCGGTCAGCCGGTTGCCGACGTCCGGGCAGTCGATCGTGGCCATGCCCGCGGACCTGACCTGTCCGGTCGCGTCGGGGCCGTCCTGTCCTCCCCAGGTGCCCTCGGTGGCCGAGGCGTAGACGTTGACGGCGACGAGCCCGCCTCCACCCAGCATCAGGGCGACCGCTGCGAGGGTCGCGCGTCGTGCGCCGGTCGGGCGTCTGCGCCTGTTGCGTACCAAGGTCGTCCCCTTGTGTGAAGCGGTCGGTCGGGCATGGAGTTCCCCCGCCCCATACGGATGGCGGCGCCCGGGCGTTCAACCGGATCGAAAATTAACAGGGACCTCACAGCAAAGCGCAATCACAGCGCCCTCCACCAGGTGCGGCAGTTCGGCGGCGGGGCCGGTCCCGTCGGAAGGACGACGAGTTTTCCCACTCGAACGGCACGGCGAACATCACAAATATGTATCGGACATTCCGCCCTTCAACCTTCACACCAGGGACACAAGTTGGCTAGGTTGACGCCAGGCCGCCCGGCTGCCCAGCGAATCCGCCGTGGTGTCCGGGCCCGGGGCTCGACCGACTCCGGGTTCGGCCCAACTGCCCTGTGGGCAAGGAAGGAGTACGTCTTCCATGGCGCCGGAAAGCCGCGACGAGGTACGGCAGCGGATCGACTCCCTCTACGAGCAGGCCGAGAACGCGACGGGGAACTACAACGCGACCCGGGCCCTGTCGGCGGCGACACGTTCGAGAGGCGTCCCGCTGGCCAAGCGATCCGGCCGACGCCCGGATCCCGACCTCGACGCGGTGGCCCGGCAGTGGTTCGACGGGGCGCGCGCAAAGCTCGGGCCGACGGTCCCCGCCGTGCTCCCCGCCGATCGGCAGCCCGCCCGGCCGGCGGCCCCGGCCCGCTCCCGGGACCGTGCGGCCGGCGGTGCGGGGGAGGCCCTCGGTATCGGTCTCGGCCTGCCCGAGCTGCCCCCCGGGTCGGACCGGCCCGCCGATCGCGGGGCGGCCGAGCTGACGGCCGGGACCTCGGCGGGCCCGAGCGGCCGCCCGCGGGCCGCCCTGGAAGCGGGGATCGCGGCACTGCCGAGCGGCCTGTCCGCCGAAGTTCCCAGCCGCGCACTGGAGTTGCCTGGTCCGGGCACGCCCGGGCCGACCAGGTGGGACACGACGGAGAGTCCCGGCCGCGCCTTGCCGGAAGCAACGGGCCAGGGCCCAGCCGCCCAACTCGCCGGGGGCCTGCCCCAACTGACCCGCCCTGGCGCGACGGACCCCCGCGGCCTCGGCATGCCGGACCCGACCGCCGCCCCGCTGGTCGGCGGCGTGGCCCAGCTCTCCGGACCCGGCCCCGCCGGATCCCCCGGGTTGCCGGGGCCGGGCGGCCGCGGTCCGGTCGAGACGGCAGTTCTGCCCGTCGCCGCGCTGCCCGCAGCCCAGGGCGCTCCGGTGCTTGAGCCCCGGGAGCTGCCGTTCTCCGCCGCCACACCCCGGCGCCCCTCCCCCGCGGACTTCAAGGCGAACAACCGGCGCAAGCTCGCCACGGCCAGGGACCTGCTGTCCCGGTACACCGCCCGACTCGGCACGCCCCCCGCGGCCGTCCCCGCCGCGCCGGGCGCCTGGAACACCGGAGCCCGGCCGGCGTCGCAGCCTGGTCTCGAGCAGATGGGGCAGTGGGCCCTGGAGGGGACGGGCCGGCTGAGCCCGGCCGAGTGGGAGCAGCCGGGTCAGCCGGTCACCGGGCAGTGGCAGCAGCCGCAGTGGACGACACCCGGCACGCCTGCGACCCCGGACACGGCCCTCCCCCTCACCACGCCGACCCCGGCGACCCCGACGGCCGACACGGGCTCCTTCGCACCGCTCACCGCCAACCCGCCCACCAGCACGGGCTCCTTCGCGCTCCTCACCGACACGGGATCCTTCGCGCAGCCAAGCGTCCCGCCGCTCACCGACACGGGATCCTTCGCACCGCTCACCACCAACCCGCTCACCGACACGGGATCCTTCGCCCAGTCCGCCGTCAGCTCGCTCACCGGCACGGGCTCTTTCGCACCTCTCACCGACACGGGCTCCTTGGCACAGCCAAGCGTCCCGCCGCTCACCGATACGGGCGCCTACACACCGCTCACCACCAACCCGCTCACCGACACGGGATCCTTCGCCCACCTCACCGCTGCCGCCGCGGCCGAAAGCCGCTTCACACCTCCCACCGCTGCCGCCGCGGCCGACACCGGCTCCTTCGCGCCCCTCACCGCGCCCGTCCTCGGAAGTGCCCCCCAATCCAGTCACGTCGTGCGCGTTGCCAAGGCCATCGCCTTCGCGCGGGCGCAGATCGGGAAGCCGTGTGTGTGGGGAGCCACCGGACCGGACTCGTACGACTGCTCCAGCCTCACCCAGGCGGCGTGGAAGGCGGCCGGGGTCACGCTGCCGCGTGCCGCGCACCAGCAGGCGCTGGCCGGCACCCCGGTCACGCTCGCCGGTCTCGAACCGGGTGACCTCGTCCTCTTCTTCGACGACGACCGGCACGTGGGCCTGCACATCGGCGACGGCATGATGGTCCATGCGCCGGGCCCGGGGTCGTACATCCGCGAGGAGTCGATCTACGGCGCTGGGGAGTCGGCGATCCACCGGGTGATACGGCCGGCGTGACGACCGCCGGGGCGCCCGCCTCGGCGCCGGTCGCGCCGACGGGCGCGTCGGCTCTCGTAGTGGTCCAGCAGGGTCTCCGCCACCGGCCGGTAGGTGAGCCCCAGTTCGTGGATGCTGCGGCTGTTGTCGACGCGGAAGCGGATGCCGAGGTGCTTGCGGATGTAGTCCTGGGTGAGGCCGAAGACGGGGCCCAGGATCCGGACCGGCCAGTGCGGGAGCGCGGTGCGCGGCAGGCGCGGGTCGTGGGGGTGACGGGTGCGGATGACGCGTGACATCTCGTGGAACGACGTCATGGTCTCGGCCGCCACGATGTACCTGCCCTCGGCCGTCGGGTTCTCGGCGGCCGCGATGTGCGCCTCGGCCACGTCCCGTACGTCCGCGGTGGTGAAACTGAAGGTGGGTGCGCCGTAACAGAAGTAGCCCTTGAACAGCTCGTCGAGGAGGAAGAGGCTGCCGGACTCGGACGCCGGGGTGAGTGAAGGACCGAGGACCAGGCCGGGGTTGACGGACACCATGCGCCAGCGGTCCTGCGCCGCCGCGGCGTCCCATGCGGCGCGTTCCGCGAGGGTCTTGGCGTAGTGATAGGGGTTGTTCTCCAGTGTGCTGGTGGTGTTGAAGTACCGCTCGGACAGCACCTGGCCGTCCATACGCAGGACGTCCGCGTAGTCACCGAAGATCGCGCCGACGGTGGAGGTGAACACCAGGGTCCGGACCTCCGGGGTGCGCTCGATGCTCGCCAGCACGTTGCGGGTGCCCAGCAACGCCGGATCGACGACGTCCCGTCGGCCATCCTTGATCTGCTCGGGCATCAGGAACGGCGAGGCCACGTGGAAGACGACCGAGCAGCCGCGGAACGCCTCGTCGAACGACCCCTCCTTCAGCAAGTCCGCCTCGAACAAGCCCAGTTGGCCGGGGAACGCCTCCTGCATCTCCCACAGGGGCCTTACCTTCGCCGCATGCGCGGTGCGGCGTACGGTGGCGCGCACCCGATGGCCCCGCTCCAGCAGCCGCCGTACCAGATGGCCGCCGACGAAACCGCTGCCGCCGGTCACCACGACGGTCCTCTCCCCGCGTCCGCCCACGCGCCCTCACCCCTCGCTGCCGGTCGTCGTCCGTGGGTCCGCCGAGGACAGGGTCGGCCATGCCGGGGCGCGAGGGAAGGGAGCGGAAGGACGGTGGGCGGGAGGGAAGGGCGCGGAGGCACGGCGGGCGGCCCGGAGGCACGGCGGGCGGCCCGGCCGACTTCCGCTTCCATAAGCGACCCCAGGACAGGCCATAAGATCGACTTATGGGGTCATAGACCGAACCCGTGTACTAACTTAGGTCTGCCTTAGTCTAGGCTTCCCGAGCGAGTCGCCTGTTCACGCTCGAAGGGAACTGATCATGCCGCGCCCCCTGCGGGTAGCCATCGTCGGAGCCGGTCCCGCCGGGATCTACGCCGCCGACGCCCTGCTGAAGTCCGGGGTGGCCGCCGAACCCGGCGTGTCCATCGATCTCTTCGAGCGGATGCCCGCGCCGTTCGGCCTGATCCGGTACGGCGTGGCGCCCGACCACCCGCGCATCAAGGGCATCATCACCGCCCTGCACCAGGTGCTCGACAAGCCCCAGATCCGCCTGTTCGGCAACGTCGACTACCCGACCGACATCAGCCTGGACGACCTGCGCGCCTTCTACGACGCGGTGATCTTCTCCACCGGTGCGACGGCCGACCGGGAGCTGCGCATACCCGGCATCGACCTGGACGGTTCCTACGGCGCCGCCGACTTCGTCTCCTGGTACGACGGCCACCCGGACGTGCCGCGCACCTGGCCGCTCGACGCCGAGAAGGTCGCCGTGCTCGGCGTCGGCAACGTGGCGCTCGACGTCGCCCGGATCCTCGCCAAGACGGCGGACGAACTGCTGCCGACGGAGATACCGCCCAACGTCCACGACGGTCTGAAGGCGAACAAGGCCGTGGAGATCCACGTCTTCGGCCGCCGTGGCCCGGCGCAGGCGAAGTTCAGCCCCATGGAGCTGCGCGAGCTGGACCACTCCCCGAACATCGAGGTCATCGTCGACCCCGAGGACATCGACTACGACGCGGGCTCGATCGAGACCCGGCGTGGCAACAAGCAGGCCGACATGGTCGCCAAGACCCTGGAGAACTGGGCGATCCGGGACGCCGGCAACCGGCCGCACAAGCTGTTCCTGCACTTCTTCGAGTCGCCCACGGAGATCCTCGGCGAGGACGGCAGGGTCGTGGGTCTGCGCACCGAGCGCACCGCGCTCGACGGCACCGGCAACGTCAAGGGCACCGGCGAGTTCAAGGACTGGGACGTCACCGCGGTCTACCGGGCCGTCGGCTACCTCTCCGACAAGCTCCCGAAGCTGCCGTGGGACCTCGAGTCGGGCACGGTTCCGGACGCGGGCGGCCGGGTCGTCGAGGAGAGCGGCGCCCACCTGCAGTCGACGTACGTCACCGGCTGGATCCGGCGCGGCCCGGTCGGCCTGATCGGCCACACCAAGGGCGACGCCAACGAGACGGTGGCCAACCTGCTGGACGACTACGCCAACGGCCGCCTGCACACGCCCGTTTCGCCCGACCTCGAGGCCGTGGACTCCTTCCTCGCCGAGCGCGACATCCGCTACACCACCTGGGAGGGCTGGTACAAGCTGGACGCCGCCGAGCGCGCGCTGGGCGAGCCGCAGGGCCGTGAGCGCGTGAAGATCGTCGAGCGCGAGGACATGCTGCGGGAGAGCGGGGCCTAAGTCCCCGGGGCGCCGCAGAGGCTTCGGGGGCGAGTCCAACGAAGCCTCCCGGGGCGCCTGTTAGGGTCCTGCGGTGTACTCCCTCCGGGAACCCGCCTTCTTCACCCGTCTGCGCGAGGCGCGCCGGGTGCTCGTCGCCGGTGCGGGCGGCGGCTTCGACGTCTACGCCGGACTGCCCCTGGCGTTCGCGCTGCGGTCGGCCGGCACGGAGGTCCATCTGGCCAACCTGTCCTTCTCCGACCTGTACGGGCTGAGCCTGGAATCCTGGGTGGCGGAGGACGTCGCCGCCGTCCGCCCCAACACCCCGCTGCGCGGCGACTACTTCCCGGAGCGCTCGCTCGCCCGGTGGCTCGCGGAACAGGGACTGCCCGACACCGTGTACGCCTTTCCCCGTACGGGTGTGGCACCGCTGCGCGCCGCCTACCGGGCGCTTGTCGGGCATCTGGGCGGCGTGGACGCCGTCGTGCTGGTGGACGGCGGGACCGACATCCTGATGCGCGGGGACGAGCACGGGCTCGGCACCCCCGAGGAGGACATGGCGAGCCTGGCCGCCGTCGCCGGGCTCGACGAGGTCCCGCACCGGCTGGTGGCCTGCCTGGGCTTCGGGGTCGACGCCTACCACGGCGTCAACCACGCCCTGTTCCTGGAGAATCTGGCCGCCCTGGACCGCGAGGGCGCCTATCTGGGCGCCTTCTCACTCCCCCGCGAGAGCCAGGAGGGTGCCCTCTACCTCGACGCCGTGGCGCACGCCCAGCGGTGCCATGCGAGTCATCCCAGCATCGTCCACGGGTCGGTCGCCGCTGCCGTGCACGGGGACTTCGGGGACGTCCGGTTCACCGAGCGCACCCGGGACAGCGAGCTGTTCGTCAACCCGCTGATGGGCCTCTACTTCTGTGTGGACCTGCCCGCGCTGGCCCGCGCCAACCTCTACCTGGACCGGCTGGAGGGCACGATGCTGATGCGGCAGATCAGCTCGGTCATCGCCGCATTCCGTGAGGAGCTGCCCCGCCAGCGGCCGCCCCGGGCGTTCCCGCACTGAGAGCGGGACCGCCCGGACGGGCCCGTCCCGCTCAGCGGTGGGCGAGGTCCCGGCGGGCCACCACTGCCGCGCCCCGGTCAGCAGGGCGAGTGCCGCCATCCGGCTGATGCCGCCGCCCGGGAAGGCGCCGGGCACGCTCACGTGCGGCCGAGGGCGGCGGGCCGCGATCCGGACCGCCGGGACGAGCGGGCCCGGCGTCGAGGGGGAGCGCGGCTCCGGGCGGCGTGTCGTCCGTACGTCGGGTGCGCCACAGGATCCGGCCACGCCGACGACGAACCAGGTGGCCGGTGCGCACACCGCGTCGGGCGACGGAGCGGCGGGAGGTGCTGCCACCGGCGGGGAACGGGGCCTGCCCCTGAGCGGATGGGCGGGCGGACCCCGTTCGCCGCACCATTGTGTTCACCGTGCGACGGTCCGGGGACGTGTGAACGAGGGTCGCCCGAGGCGTGCGGCGCGCACCCCGGACGAACGGCGCGCATCCCGTGCGCGGGGCTTGCCGGCCCGCCTTGCGTCTGCGTCTGCACCCCCGGATCCCCGTACGACGGGGCATATGACCGCCGCGACGCGCCGCCCGGAGCCCCCGCCCGGCGTGCCCCGCCGCCGGGCAGTGATACTGGGAGGCGCACCCGCCCCCATCAGCAGATTGGCTCATGTCGAACTCCGCCACCGACCACGCCACCATCCCGCAGACCCTGTGGGCGGCACGCGGTCGCCACACCGGTCCCGAACCCGACGACGTCGTCCGCCGCACTCTGCGCCGGCACAAGGAGAGCGGGGGCATCGACGACTTCGCCGAGCCGCCCGCACCCGAGGACTCATTCGTACAGATTTTCGAGGCACGCTGGCGCACCGACGGCACGGTGACCGTGCGGGCCCGGCTCACCCTCCTACCGCGCCGGGACCGGCCGGAAGGGCGGGAGTGGACGCTCGTCGCTGAGGCGGAGCGGCCGTGGGACGACGCGTGGCCGTCGCCGGCGACGCTGTTCTGGCCCGAGGCCGGAGCGACCGATGCCACCGACGGCGCCTGGGACCATCACCCCACCGTCGTGGGCCTGCGCTTCCGGCAGGTCAACGCGCTGCCCGAGGACGACAAGGAGATGCGCCGCCGGCTGCGGGACGCGGCGCGCGACGCCTGGTGCGTCAACCTCGTCGTGCACGAGGCGATGACCCCGGACGAGCGCGGCCGGCTGCCGCTGGCCCGGCTGCTGCCGCCGGGTCTGCGACACCGCGTGGTGGAGCACCGGGCCGCGCCGCAGCAACTGCGCGCCGTCAACTGGGCGCTGAAGGACCTCGGCGTCGAGGTGCCGCGCGGCGGTGCCGTGCTGCTGCCCCCGGACCCGGCGCCGGCCGGCTACGACGGCCGGGAACACAGCGTGCGCACCGTCTTCCTGGACGGCTCCGAACCGACCGAACTCCTCACGGCCGTACGGCACGTTGCCGGCCTGCCCCGGCCGTTCCCGCAGGGCGCCGAGGAGGCGCTGATGGACCTGCGCGAGAACTGGACGCTGCTGACCCTCCAGGAGGAACTGGAGCGCGAACGGCGGCTGGTCGCCATGTACGCCGAGGCGCTTCAGGCCATGACGAAGTCCCGGGACCTGTACCGGGAGGCCGCCGAGCAGGCCCACCAGGCCCTGGCCGTCTACCGCGACGCGCCCGTGCCGCCCGCCCTGCCGCACCAGCAGCAGCGGGCCGGCAGCCGGTCGCCCTCCGCGCTGCAGCAGTTGACGCGAACGTTCGAGCGGCTGAAGTTCAGCGCCAGGCCGTTCCGCCCCGTGCCCGTCCCGGACGGCGACGGCACGGACACCGCCGGCCCGGCGGAGGGGACGCCGTAGAAGGTGCCCGGGCGGTACGGCGGTACGGACGCCAGGAGGGGGAAGAGGAAAGGGAAGCGCGGGAGGCCGCCCCAGCCCGCCCCCGTGAGCCGCGAGGGACAGGAGGCCGCATGGATTCCACCACGACCCTGATGGTGATCGCCGCCGTCGTCGCGGCGCTGCTGCTCGCCGTCGCTGTCGGCCTGCTGGTGCGGCTGGTACGTACCCGGCGGACCCTGCAACGGGCGGGGCTCCCCACCGGGCCGCGCTGGGTGTTCTGGGGCGCGGTCCTGTATCTGGTGCTGCCCACCGATCTGCTGCCCGACCCGGTGTACCTCGACGACATCGCCGTCCTGCTCCTCGCGCTGCGCAGCCTGCGCGCCGGCCGGGCGCTGCCGCCCGGGCCCACCGAGCTCTGAACCGGCCCCGCGCGAGCGCCGGTTGCCCCACCATCGGGGGATGCGGCGCGTCTTCACCGGGATCCCGGACCAGCCGGCGGCGCCCGAGGTCGCCGTGGTCGTCGACGTGATGCGCGCGTTCACCGTCTTCGCCCGGGCGTTTCGCCGCGGCGCGGAGAGGATCGTCTTCGCCGGTACGCAGGAGGAGGCGCCGGGGCTGAAGGCCCGGCACCCCGACTGGCCGGCCTTCCAGGACGGTCCGCCGGCGCCGGGTTTCAACCTGGCCAACTCGCCCGCCCGGCCGCGCTCGCTCGACGTGAGGGCCGCACCGCCGTCCAGCGGACCACGGCCGGGACGGCACGGGCGGTCGCCGCGGCGCGGCTGCTGCTGTGCGCGAGCTTCGTGGTGGCCGGGGCGACCGCCGGGGTACTGCGGCGCGCCCGGCCGGACACGGTGGCCTTCGTCGTCACCGGGGACGGCGGGCGGGCCGAGGAGGACCCGGCCTGCGGCCCCGTACATCGCGGCGCGCGCCGACTCGTCCGACACCGATTCCGGGCCCTGCCTCGAGCGCGCCCGGCGCTTGGGCGCCGCCGCCCGGCTCGCCGAGGGCGTGCGGCTCGGCTGGGCGGGCGTGCACCGCGAGGATGTGCCGATGTGCCTGGAGGCGGACGCCTTCCCGTTCGCCATGGCCGCCGGTGTGCGACCGCTCGATGCCTGGTCGGCGTGGGCGCGGCGGCGATGCTCCGGTGCCGTGCGGAGCGCATGGGGGGTGTGGATGCCGCGCGCCGACTCGCCGCCGCCGGGTACGGTGCACCGCCGACTTCACCCGCCCAGGTGCGTTACGCCACCCAGGTGGCGCATTCTTGCTGTGTCATCCACCCGGCGGCACGGGACGAGGTAGGGCCCATGGCTGGGAGCGGAGAGCTCGGGGTCCGGACGCGGGCCCGGCTTGCCGCGCTGCTGGTCGACGCCTCGACCGGCGCGCTCGGCGCGGCCGGCGGGCGCGTCGCGGGCGTGTACCTGCGCTCCAGCACCCCGGGGCTGCTGCGCCTCGCGGTGCTCGTCGGCCTGCCCGGCCCGCTGTTCCGGCCCTGGTGGCGGCTGCACCTGGGCAGGCCCTTCCCGGTGGCGGACGCCTACCGGCTCGGTGTCCAGGTGGTGCTGTCGAACGCCACGGAGACGGTGCGCCGGTACCCCCAGTTCGCGGCGGGCCTGCCCTTCCCGTTCGGGTCGGTGCACGTGCCCGTGCCGGGTGGGACCGAGCCGCTGGGCGTGCTCACGGTGCTGCGTCCGGCGGCGTCGGACAGCGTGGACGCGCTGCTGGACCGGGAACTGCTCGCACGGCTCGCCGAGGGGCTGGGCGCCGAGCTGCTCGGTCTCGCCGACGGGGACGAGGCGGCGGTCGCCTGGGACGGGGAGCCGCTGTGCGTGCGGCCGCCCGTGGTGCGGCCCGCGGAGGCCCGCGTGGGGCGGTTCACCTGGGATCCGGTGACCTCGGCGGTGCGCGCGGACGACCGGCTGCACGCGCTGCTCGGTCTGCGTCCGGGTGAGTGCGCGGGCACCGCCCCGGCGCTCGCGGACGCCTTGTCCCCGGCCGACGCCCACCGGATCCTGGCCGTCCTGCGCGAGACCGCCGCGGGGAGACCACCGGCCGCGCCCCTGCACCTGCGGTCCGGGGAAGGTGCCCCACGGCTGCTGGACGTGTGCCCGGGGGCAGCGGGCGGCGCGGCGTCCCTGATCTCCGGAATCGTCTTCGACCCCGGTCCGGCCGCCTCCGCGGACGGCGCGGCCGACCTGCTGCCGCAAGGGGTGTTCTGCCTGGACCGGCTCGGGTTGATCGTGTACGTCAACGAGGCCGCGGCACGGATGGCGGGCCGGGAGCGGGCGTGGCTGCTGGGGCGCCCGCTGTGGGAGGGGATGCCGTGGCTGACCGGTCCGCCGTACGACGACCATCTGCGCAGCGTGCTGCTGTCCCAGGAGCCGGTGCACGTCCACGTCCGGCGCCCGGACACCGACGGGGCGGGGCCCGGCGAGGGCGACTGGCTGGCGCTGTCGGTCCACCCCGGCCCGGACATCCTCACCTGCACGCTCGTCCCGGCCAGCCGCATGGACGCACCCGTGGAGCCGGCCCGCGACGGCACCGCAGTGGCCGATCAGCACGCCCCGGAGGCCCCGGTGGTCGGCGGCCACTCGCTGGCGCCGCTGTACCGGCCGATCGCGCTCGCCATCGCGCTGACGGACGCGGTGACCGCCCGTCAGGTGTCGGCGGTCGTCATGCAGGAGCTGCTGCCCGCGTTCGGCGGCCGTCGCCTGGCGATCTACCTGCTCCAGGAGCGGCACCTGTTCCTGGCGTGGGAGACCGGCTTCCCGCAGGGCTTCCTCGCCCCCTTCGACGGCGTCGGTCTCCATGCGCACCTGCCCGGTGTGGAGACCCTCACCACGGGCCGTCCGCTCTTCTTCGAGTCGATGCAGCAACTGGCGGCCACCTACCCGGGCATTCCACTGGACGCCGAGGAGGGCGCCCGTGCCTTCCTGCCGCTGATCGCCTCCGGCCGGCCGGTCGGATCCTGCATCCTCGGCTTCGACCGGTCACGCAGCTTCAGCACGCAGGAGCGTACGGTCCTCACCGCGCTCGCCGGGCTGATCGCGCACGCGATGGAGCGGGCGCAGCGCTACGACAGCGAGGCCGCGCTCGCCCGCGGCCTGCAGCAGGCCCTGCTGCCCCGGCGGCTGTCGGCGCACCCCGGAGTGGAGACGGCGGGCCGCTATCTGCCGGGCACCCAGGGCCTGGACGTGGGCGGGGACTGGTACGACGTCGTCGAGGCGGGGAACGGGCTGGCGCTGGTCATCGGGGACGTGCAGGGGCACGGGGTGCAGGCGGCGGCCACCATGGGTCAGCTGCGCAGCGCCGTGCGGGCCTTCGCGCTCGGCGACCGGCCCCCCGACGAGGTGCTGAGCGGCACGAACCACCTGCTCATCGACCTCGACCCGGGTCAGTTCGCCAGCTGCTGCTACCTGCGGCTCGACCCGGCTACCGGGCATGCGCAGGTCGCCCGGGCGGGACATCTGCCACCGTTGCTGCGCGGCGCCGACGGACGTACCCGGGTGCTGGACATCCCGGGCGGTGTCGTCCTCGGGGTGGACCCGCGGGCCCAGTACCCGGTGACCGAGCTGTGGCTGGAGCCGGACGCGATCCTCGCCCTCTACACCGACGGCCTGGTGGAGCGGCCCGGCGCCGACATCGACGACGGCATCGCCGAGCTCGCACTCGCGCTGGCGAAGGCCGGCGCGGCCGCCGGGCGGCGCGGTGGGCGGTCCCTCGCCGGGGTCGCGGACCGGCTCACCGCCAACGCCCGGGACGCCACCGACCGCCCCGACGACGTGGCACTGCTGCTCGCCACCCGCCGCCCCACGCCCCGCCGGTGACCGGAGCACGGCGCCGGGGCCTTCGGCCGTCACCTCGGACGACGCTCTCGCCTGACGGGGCGGGGCAGTGTAGACATGGGCTCATGGTCCGACTGCCCGGCCGGCCCGAGACTCGGCCACTCCGTCCTTCCGGGCACCCGCGCGCACCGCTGGGCGGGGGACAGGACCGTACGGGGGCGGACGACGAACCGCCGGGAGTGCTGCGATCGGCGGTGAACCGGCGCAGCGTCGCCGGGCAGGTGTTCCTTCTCCAAGTGGTGATCGTGCTGCTGCTGGTCGTGTCGGCCGTGGTGGCGCAGGTGCTCCAGGTCCGGCACGACACCAACCGGGAGGCCCGCAACCGCTCGCTCGCCGTCGCCCAGACCTTCGCCAACGCGCCCGGCACGGCGGCCGCGCTGCGCGCCCCGGATCCGACGGCCATCCTGCAGCCCAAGGCCGAGGCCGCGCGCAAGGCGTCCGGCGTGGACTTCATCGTCGTGATGAACACCGACGGCATCCGCTACACGCATCCCAGACCGGACCGCATCGGCAAGAAGTTCGTCGGAACCATCGGGCCGGCCGTGGCCGGGGGCACGGTGGTCGAGGAGATCAACGGCACGATCGGCCAGCTCGTGCAGGCCGTGGTGCCGGTGAAGGACGCCCACGGCAAGGTGGTCGGCCTGGTGTCGACCGGGATCACCACCGCGCACGTGGGCGGGGCCGCCGACCAGCAGCTGCCCCTGCTGCTTGCGGCGGCCGCGGCGGCGCTCGCGCTGGCCACCGCCGGCACGGCCCTGGTGAGCAGACGACTGCTGCGGCAGACGCACGGCCTGGGCCCGTCCGAGATGACCCGGATGTACGAGCACCACGACGCGGTGCTGCACGCGGTGCGGGAGGGTGTGCTCATCGTCGGCGGCGACGGCCGGCTGTTGCTCGCCAATGACGAGGCGCACCGGCTGCTGGACCTGCCCGAGGACGCCGAGCAGCGGCATGTGCTGGAGCTGGGGCTGGACGACGAGACGGCCGGGCTGCTCGGTTCCGGGCGGGTCGCCACGGACGAGGTGCACCTGGTCAAGGACCGGCTGCTGGCCATCAACCAGCGCCCCACCGACCTGCGCGGCGGCCCGCCCGGCAGCGTCACCACGCTGCGCGACTCCACGGAGCTGCGCGCCCTGTCGGGCCGTGCCGAGGTGGCGCGCGAGCGGCTGAACATGCTGTACGACGCCGGGGTGGGCATCGGCACCAGTCTGGACGTGAGCCGCACCGCGGAGGAACTGGCCCGGCTTGCCGTGCCCAGGTTCGCCGACTTCGCCACCGTCGACCTGTTCGACGCGGTGCTGAACGGCGAGGAGCCCAAGCCCGGGACCGCGCTGCGCCGGGCGGCCTGCAGCGGCATCCGCAAGGACGCCCCGCTGTACCCGGTGGGCGAGCGCATCCGGTTCGTGGCGACCTCGCCGCAGGCCCGGAGCCTGACGACCGGACAGTCGGTCGTGGAGCCCGTACTGCGCGAGGCACCGGGCTGGCTCGCCCAGGACCTGGAGCGCACCGGGGATGTCGTGGCCTACGGCATCCACTCGCTGATCACCGTGCCGCTGCGGGCCGGCAGCCTGGTCCTCGGTCTGGCCAGCTTCTGGCGTTCGGAGAAGCCGCAGCCGTTCGACGCGGAGGAGCTGGCCCTCGCCGAGGAACTGGTCGCGCGGGCCGCCGTGTCGATCGACAACGCCCGCCGCTACACCCGTGAGCACAGCATGGCGGTGACCCTGCAGCGCAGCCTGCTGCCCCGCAGCCTGCCCGAGCAGGGCGCCTTGGAGATCGCCTACCGCTATCTGCCCGCGCAGGCGGGGGTGGGCGGCGACTGGTTCGACGTGCTGCCGCTGTCCGGCGCCCGGGTGGCCCTCGTGGTGGGGGACGTCGTGGGGCACGGGCTGCACGCGGCGGCGACGATGGGCCGGCTGCGCACGGCGGTGCACAACTTCTCGGCGCTCGATCTGCCGCCCGACGAACTCCTCAGCCTGCTGGACGAGTTGGTGGGACGGATCGACCAGGACGAGACCCCGTCCGACGGCGCCGCCGCGGTCACCGGCGCGACCTGCCTGTACGCGGTGTACGACCCCGTCTCGCGGCGCTGCACGATCGCCCGGGCCGGCCATCCGCCGCCCGCGCTCGCGCACCCGGACGGCACGGTGGAGTTCCCGGACGTGCCCGCCGGACCTCCGCTGGGCCTCGGCGGGCTGCCGTTCGAGACGGCCGACCTGGAGCTGGCGGAGGGCAGCCGGCTGGTGCTCTACACGGACGGTCTGGTGGAGGACCGGGACCGGGACATCGACGTCGGCCTGGAGCTGCTGGGCGACGCCCTGCGCCGCGCGCCCGGCGCCTCGCCCGAGGAGACCTGCCGGGCCGTACTCGACCGGCTGCCCAACCGGCCCAGCGACGACATCGCGCTGATCGTGGCCCGCACCCGTGTCCTCGGGTCCGACCGGGTCGCCGAGTGGCAGGTGCCCTCCGATCCGGCGGCCGTCTCGGAGATACGGGCCTCGGTCACCCGGCAGCTGGCGGACTGGGGTCTGGAGGAGCTGTCGTTCACGACCGAGCTGATCCTGAGCGAGCTGGTCACCAACGCCATCCGGTACGCACGCGCCCCGATCGGCGTACGGCTGCTGCGCGACCGCTCGCTGATCTGCGAGGTCTCCGACCGCAGCACGACCTCCCCCCATCTGCGCTACGCGGCGAGCACCGACGAGGGCGGCCGGGGCCTGTTCCTGGTCGCGCAGGTCGCCGACCGCTGGGGCACCCGCTACACCCCCGACGGCAAGATCATCTGGGCGGAGCAGCCGCTTCCCTGAGCCCCCGGGCGCAAAGGTGTTGAGGACGCGTCCGGTGACGGGTGATGATCTCCGGCATGTTCTCGCGCAGAAACCGCCGACCGAAGTCCGCCGAACTCCTCAAGGCCTGGGAATCCCTGGATGCCGGCGATGTCCCCGGCGCACTGAGGCAGTTGCGGGCGGCCGGGGAGGAACAGCCGCTCGGCGAGCTGGCACTGGTGGTGGGACGGGCCGCCCGGGAAGCCGGCTTCGACGACCTCGCCCGGGCAGCGGCCGCGCTGACCGCCGCCCCCGAACGGGCCCGCGCCCTCTACGACTTCGGCTACGCCTGCGTCGAGCGCGGCGTCTCCTACCTGGCGATCCCCGCCCTGCGCGAGGCCCTGCGGCACAGCGCGGGCTCGCTCGCGGTGCTGCGGGAGCTGGTGTCCGCGTACGAGGACGAGGGCCGCCATCGCGAGGCGGTGGCCGAGCTGGCCCGGCACGAGGACGACCTGACGGACTGGCCGGACCGCTACCTCCTGGTGTTCAACGCGATCATGGCGGGCGACCTGACCACGGCTCGCCGCCACCACGCGCTGCTGACCGACCCCGAGGACCCCAAGTGGCAGCCCACCCGGGACCGGCAGAGCCGGATGCTCGCCCGTGCGGCCGACGCCGGGCGGGCGGGAGCGCTCGACCCGACCGATCTGCGCGGCTGGCAGTACGTGATCGGCGGCACGGTCCTCGGCACCCTCTCCCCGTTCGGCTTCGAGGCGGGGATGACCGGCCGGTACGCCTGGCTGCAGGACAGCCCGGAGCTGTGCCTGCGGGGCCTGCTGCGGCTGCGGACGCTGCTCGAGGCGGCCGGGGCACGGCCGCGCTCGGTGTCCCTGCTGCCCGACCGTGGCTCGCTGATCCTGGGGCTGGCCGCCGCCGAGGTGCTGGACCTGCCGGCCGAACCGTTCGCACCCGGACGCGAGGACACGGTGGTCGTGGCGTACGACCTCAACGGCCTGGCGGCCCACGAGGGAGGGCCGGAGATCGTCGGGCAGCTCTTCGGCCGCGTTCCCGGACAGGTGCTGCACGAGCACGCGAGCTGCTGGACGGACCCGCCCGCCGTCACCGCGGACAGCGTCGGGCTGCTGCACCAGTCGGTGGTGGCGCCCTGGGAGGGGCAGCTGCGTCAGGGCGCGGACGGCGGAGTCGAGCAGGGTCCGGCGGACGACCGCCCGGAGGCGGAGATCGCCGCCTGGATCACGGCGGCCGACCCGGCAGCCGACGACGGGGACGGCGAGGGCCCGGCGGACCCCGACGAGGCGTTCGCCGCCTTCGCCACGGCCGTTCGGGGCACGTGGCTGAGCGGCGATCGCGCCCGCCTGGCTTCCGCCGGGCCCGTACCGAGTTCCCGGTTCGCCTGAGCGTGCCGGTCGTCAGCCGCCGTCGAGCCGCGAGCGCAGCAGCCGCTTGCCCAGCTCGGCGCCCTTGCGGCTGTCCGCCTGCGCCTTGCGGAACAGGTCCACGACCTCGTTGTCCTTGTCGCGCTCGGCGTCCTGGATGTACGACTCCAGGCGCAGGGCGTTGCTCAGGCACGCCTCGACGTACCAGATCAGGTTGTAGTCCTTGTCCCGGGTACCGGTGACGTCGCCGGTCTCGCTGGTGCTGGTCATCCGGGGTCTCCTCCTTCTGTCGCCCCTGAGTCGATCGCTTTCGGAGAACCCCCGGGTACCCCTGCGGCCTGGGGGCATACCGCCCGAAAACGGACGGCGAAGGACTGGGCGCCGGGTGTCAGCCGAGGGCCCGGTCCAGGTTGAAGGCGGCGCTGATGAGGGACAGGTGGGTGAACGCCTGCGGGAAGTTGCCCTGCTGCTCGCCGGTGCGGCCGATCTCCTCGGCGTACAGCCCGAGATGGTTGGCGTAGGTGAGCATCTTCTCGAAGGCGAGCCGGGCCTCGTCGAGCCGGCCCGCCCTGACCAGTGCCTCGACGTACCAGAAGGAGCAGATGGAGAAGGTGCCCTCGTCGCCGCGCAGACCGTCGGGGCTGACCTGCGGGTCGTAGCGGTAGACGAGCGAGTCGGAGACCAGGTCCTCGGTGAGGGCGTCCAGGGTGGACAGCCACTTGGGGTCGGTGGGCGCGATGAACTTGGCGAGCGGCATCATCAGCACGGAGGCGTCGAGCACGTCGGCGCCCTCGTACTGCACGAAGGCGCCCCGGCGCTCGGACCAGCCGCGCTCCATGATCCGCCGGTAGATCGCGTCGCGGCACTGGCGCCACCGGAGCAGGTCGGCGGGCAGGCCGCGCCGGTTGGCGAGGCGGATGGCCCGTTCGATCGCGACCCAGCACATCAGCCGCGAGTACAGGAAGTCCCTGCGGCCGCCGCGGGTCTCCCACACACCCTCGTCCGGCTGGTCCCAGTGGTCGCAGACCCAGCCCACGAGGTGGCACACGTCGTCCCACTGGCCGCTGGGGATGGGCTGCGCCCACTTGTCGTAGAGGTAGATGGAGTCGATCAGGGCACCGTAGATGTCCAGCTGGAGCTGATCGGCGGCGGCGTTGCCGACGCGGACCGGAGCGGAGCCGAGGTGTCCCTCGAGGTGGGGCAGTTCGCGTTCGGGCAGGTCGGTGCGGCCGTCGATGCCGTACATGATCTGCAGCGGGCCGGAGCCGTCGCCGCAGCCCGGGGTGATGTGCGTGGTCACGAACTGCATGAACGCCTGGGCCTCGCCGCTGAAGCCCAGCCTGAGCAGCGCGTAGACGGCGAAGGCGGCGTCGCGGACCCACACGTAGCGGTAGTCCCAGTTGCGCTCGCCGCCGAGCTGCTCGGGCAGGCTGGTGGTGGGCGCGGCGACGATGGCTCCGGTGGGAGCGTAGGTGAGGAGCTTGAGGGTGAGGGCGGAGCGGTGCACCATCTCGCGCCAGCGGCCCCGGTAGCGGGACTGGTGCAGCCAGCGGCGCCAGTAGGAGACGGTCGCGTTGAACTGGTGTTCGGCCTCCGTGCGGGCACAGCCGCGGGGTGCCACCTCGGTGCCGACCTGGTCGAGGGCGAACACCGCCGTCTCACCCTCGCTCAGCTTGAAGTCGGCCCGCGCGTCCCGGGCGTCGCACTCCACGGTGACGGTGGAGGTGAGCGCCAGGGACTGCTGCGGGGACTCGAAGACGACCAGGCCGTCCAGCAGGCGCAGGGTGTGCGGGTCGGCGCCGTAGTTGAAGCGCGGGGCGATCAGCGCGCGGAAGGGCACGGTGCCGCGGACGCACACCACGCGCCGGATCAGCCGGTGCCGGCCCCCCTCTTCCGACCCGTCTCCGGTAACCGGCATGAAGTCCTGCACCTCGCCCACGCCCTCCTCGGTGAAGAAGCGGGTGATCAGCACGTTCGTGTCCGGGAAGTAGAACTGCTTGGTGCGCGCCGGCACGGCGGCGGCCAGCTCGAAGCGGCCCCCGCGCTCGGCGTCCAGGATGGCCGCGAAGACGCTGGGGTCGTCGAAGGACGGGCAGCAGTACCAGTCGATCGTGCCGTTGGTGCCGACCAGGGCGATACTGCGCAGGTCACCGATGAGGCCGTGCTCGGCGATCGGCAGGTACCGGGAGCTCCCGGACACCTCCTGCTGGAAGGGCATGTCGGCCATCACTCAGGCCTCTCCGGTGCGGCGTGCTGCCGTTTTCCACCTTATGGGCGGATTTCCAGCTTACGGGTGAGTGCATCGCCGCGCGGTGGGCAGGCGCTTGGCACCCGACCCTCCGGCGCCTTCCGGATGCAGGGTGAGCGGAGGCGGGGAATCGTGAGAGTGTGCCCCGTTCGGCGGCACCGGCACGGATGCGGTCATCCGGACCGAGGAGGAGGCATCATGTCGACATCCACCCCAGAAGAGTCCCGGTCGTCCGACGACCACTGCACCCCGGACGCCCTGCTCCATTCCGCTCCGAGGGATCTCACCCCGGAGGACATGGTGATGGCGACGGGCAGGGACGTCACCCCGGCGACCCTCGACTGGGCGCGCCGCAAGATGGAGGCCGAGGGACAGGCCGCCATCGAAAAGCTGCTGCCTTAGGGCGTTCCGGGAGGCTTCAGGACACCAACGGGGAGGTGCCGGGCAGGGGCGCGCGCGCTGGTCACGCGGGGGCGCGTCCGCCCGGCGCCCATGCCTGCCCGCACAGGGACGGCACGGGCCTTCCGCAGGGCGGCCGGCGGCTGCCAGACTCCGGAAGATGCCCGACTTCGACATGCTCGTCATCGGATCCGGACCCGGCGGGCAGAAGGCCGCCATCGCCGCGGCCAAGCTCGGCCGCCGGGTCGCCGTCGTGGACCGCCCCGACATGCTCGGCGGGGTCTCCCTGCACACCGGCACCATCCCGTCCAAGACACTGCGCGAGGCCGTGCTGTACCTGACCGGTCTCACCCAGCGCGACCTGTACGGGCAGAGCTACCGGCTGAAGGAGGACATCACCGTCGCCGACCTGACCGCGCGCACCCGGCACGTGGTCGGCCGGGAGGTGGACGTCGTGCGCAGTCAGCTGTCCCGCAACCACGTGGCCGTGTACTCGGGCACGGGCCGGTTCGCCGACCCGCACACCGTCGCCCTGCGCGACGAGGCCACCGGTCACGAGCGGCTGCTGAGCGCCGAGCACATCGTCGTCGCCACCGGCACCCGGCCGGCCCGGCCCGGCACCGTGGAGTTCGACGGGCGGACCATCATGGACTCGGACAACGTGCTCTCGCTGGAGCGGGTGCCGCGTTCCATGGTGATCGTGGGCGCCGGGGTGATCGGCATGGAGTACGCCTCGATGTTCGCCGCGCTCGGCAGCAAGGTGACGGTCGTGGAGAAGCGGCCCGGGATGCTGGACCTGTGCGACGTCGAGGTGGTGGAGTCGCTCAAGTACCACCTGCGGGACCTCGCCGTCACCTTCCGGTTCGGGGAGACCGTCGCGGCCGTCGAACGCCATGCCCGGGGCACCCTGACCGTGCTGGAGAGCGGCAAGAAGATCCCCGCCGACACGGTGATGTACTCGGCGGGTCGCCAGGGCCTGACCGCCGACCTCGACCTGCCCAGGGCGGGCCTGACGGCCGACCCGCGGGGCCGGATCCGGGTGGACGAGCACTATCGCACCGAGGTGCCGCACATCTACGCCGTCGGCGACGTCATCGGCTTCCCGGCCCTCGCGGCGACCTCCATGGAGCAGGGCCGAGCGGCGGCGTACCACGCGTGCGGGGAGCCGGTCGGGCGGATGCACCAGCTGCAGCCGATCGGCATCTACACGATCCCGGAGATCAGCTTCGTCGGCCGGACCGAGGATCAACTCACCGAGGACCGCGTGCCGTTCGAGGTGGGCGTGGCCCGCTACCGGGAGCTGGCCCGGGGCCAGATCATCGGGGACTCCCACGGCATGCTGAAGCTGCTGGTCTCCCCGCGGGACCGCACCCTGCTCGGTGTGCACTGCTTCGGCTCGGGCGCCACCGAGTTGATCCACATCGGGCAGTCCGTGATGGGCTGCGGCGGCACCGTGGACTATCTGGTCGACGCGGTGTTCAACTACCCGACGCTGGCGGAGTCGTACAAAGTGGCGGCCCTGGACGCGACGAACCGGCTGCGCCAGCTCGACCACTTGGGCGACTGAGGGGGCGGGCGGGTCCGTTCGCCGCGGGAGTCGCCCCCGTGCGGCGGGGGGCCGGCCGGTGGCCGGTCGTGCCGTTCCCCGCGCCCCCCGACCGGGTCGGCCCGCGTCGGCACCCGCCCACCGCCGCTCCGGGCCGGCCCCTCAGATCTCCGGCAGGTCCGTCTCCGACACCACGTGCATCGCCGCCTCCTCCGCCCCCGCCGCTCCCCCGTCGATCCCGACGTCGGCAGCGATCTCCTCCTTGGTCGTGTCGGTGTGCGCCCCCTCGTCCGGGGCGACCAGGCGGCCCGCGCGGTCCGCGCCGGCCTCGGGATCGACCGGTTCGCCCGCGCCCCCGGGCAGGTCGCCGATCTCGTCGCCGGGCGGCACGTCCACGTCCGGGACCTCCTGGCCGAGCCGCTCCTCCAGGGTTTCTCCCTCCTGCTGTTCGGCGGCGGTGGTGCCGTGCTTGGTGACGCCCAGGGGCCGCTCCGGCGGGGAGTAGCCCTCGTCCAGGACGTCGTCGTAAGTGCGCTCGTCGACCGCGTCCTGGAGATCCAGGGGCCCCGCGTCCTCCTGCTCCTCATTGGTTCCGGTGGGCTGGTAGACGTCGTCCGCCATCGGGGTCTGCTCGGCCTGCTGATCGCTCATCGCCGCCTCCTTCTCGACTCGACCGTTCGGTCCCGGACCGCGTTTCCCGTGCGTCGCGTCTCTAACCCCGCCGGCATCCGAACAGGTCAGCGCCGATTACCGGTTGGTCATCTTGAAAGGTCAACGAGTGCCGCTATCATCACACCCACACACCGTGACCGTCCGCCGACGCTCGGCAGCACGGTGCCCACCACCCCCTTTGCACCACCCGTGCGCCACCCCCTTTTCTCCTGGCCGGCCCCTGACCCGAGGCCATCCTTCTTCCGGGTCCGAGGCGGGTCCCCACCCCCCACCCGTACGCGTCGGGCCAGACGCCCGTGCGCCGTGCACGACCGGAAAGCGGCACGACCATGAGCAACAACAGGGGCAGAGGGCTGCAGGCCAATGTCCTCGGCACGTTCGACACCGTGGTGATGGCGGTGGCCGGCAGCGCGCCGGCGTACTCGCTCGCCGCGACCACCGCCGTGCTCGTCGGCGCGGTGGGACTGGCCAGCCCGGCCGCCCTGCTGTACTGCGCGATACCCATGCTGGGCATCGCCCTGGCGTTCAGTTACCTCGGCCGGATCGACGTCAACGCGGGCGCCAGCTACTCCTGGGTGGGCCGTACCCTCCACCCGTTCCTGGGCTTCATCAGCGGCTGGGCGCTGGTGATCTCGGCGACCATCTTCATGGTGGCCGGTTCGCTGCCCGCCGGGTCGATGACGCTCGCCCTCTTCGACGACAAACTCGCGGAGAACACGGCGCTGTCCACTGCGGTCGGATCGGTGTGGTTCCTCGTCATGCTGGGCGTGGTGCTCGGCGGGGCACGGCTCACCGTCCGCGCCCAGTTGCTGATGTCCGGCGTGGAGCTGGGCATCCTGGCGCTGTTCGCGGTGCTCGCCGTCCTCCACTCGCACAACGCCCGCGCCTTCGACTGGTCCTGGCTGGGCTTCTCCCACTTCGACGGCGTGAGCGGGTTCGCGTCCGGCGCGCTGCTCGCCGCGTTCTACTACTGGGGCTGGGACGTGACCAGCAACCTCAGCGAGGAGACCCGCAACAGCCGTCGCACGACGGGACTCGCCGGTCTGATCGGGGTCGGCATCGTCTTCCTGCTGTTCGAGGTGTTCACCATCGCGGTGAACGTCATCCTGACCTCGAAGCAGATCGAGGAGAACGACGCCAACGTGCTCGCCGTACTGGGCGAGGAGATCTGGCCCGGCTGGGGCGGAAAGCTGCTCATCGTGTCGGTGATGCTGTCCACGATCGCCACGCTGGAGACCACGCTGATCCAGGTCACACGCTCGCTGTTCGCGATGGGCCGGGACCGTACGATGCCCTCCGCGCTGGGCCGGGTGCACCGCACCTGGAACACGCCCTGGGTGGCGATCGTGGTGGTCGGCGCGGTGGCGCTGGCGATGTTCATCGCCTCCAACGCGCTCGGCTCGGTGGGCGAGATCCTCTCCGACGCGATCTCGGCGATCGGTCTGCAGATCGCCGTCTACTACGGCCTCGCCGGCCTCGCGGTGGTCGTCGCCTACCGCAAGATGCTGCTGAGGTCGGCGGCCAACTTCGTCCTCGGCGGCCTGTGGCCGCTGCTCGGCGCCCTGTTCATGTTCTGGATCTTCGTCGAGTCGCTGGGCGAGCTGAGCGGCGCCGCGATCGCGATCGGCATCGGAGGACTCGCCGTCGGGCTGCTCCCGATGCTCTGGTACTGGCGGCGGGGCAGCGACTACTACCGTCCCGCGAAGCTGGACGCGACCCGCACCGTGGAGACGGGGTACGTTCCCGAGGGCGCGGGTGTGCTGTCCCGGCTGCACGAGGGTCTCCCCACCGACTTCTGAGGGAGATCCCGATGGCGCGAGACCGTTTCACGCCCGATTTCGACCCCGACTACGGGGACGCGCCGCTCACCGCCGCCCGGCAGGACATCGTCATCGGCCGCTGGCAGGGCCTCAGGGACCTGTTGTGGGTCACCGGCGAGGACTGGACGCTGCGCGGCCACCGGGTACGGCTGCTGGCGCAGGCCTGCGCGGGCAGTTCGACGGTGGAGTCGTGGCTGGCCGCCGAGCCCGGCAACGCGGACGCACAGGTGCTGCGCGCGGCCACGGAGACGGCCCGCGCCTTCCACCTGGCCATCACTGCCGGGAGGGGTGTGCCGATCGACCCGGACCGCGTCGACAGCGCGGTCCTGGCCTGTCTGCACGCCACCGAGGCCTGCCCCGAGGACCCCACGCCATGGGTGTCGCTGATCTCGGTCGTCCGGCTGTATCCGACGGGCGTACGGCGCCGGGAACTGGCCCGCTGGTGGGAGGAGTTGCACCGGCGGGACCCGTACGGCATGGAGGGCCATCTGCAGGTGCTGCACTACTACTCGGCCCGCTGGCACGGCACGCACGGCCTGATGTACGACTTCGCCCGGGACGCGGCCGGAGCGGCTCCGCTGGGCTGCCCGCTGCCGGTGCTGGTGCAGTACGCCCGGGTGGAGGAGTACCGCTACGCCCTGGACGGCGCTCGGGGCCGGCGCGGTGCGGTGAGCCTCGGCCCGCACTGGGACCACGACGGCGCCGTCAACGACGTCCGCCGCACCTGGGAGCGCTGGGTCCGGGCGCGCCCGGACAGCGACGTGGCCCCGACCGAACTGCGGGACCTGAACTACCTGGCCCACGCGGCGTGTCTGGCCGGCACACCGGACGTCGCCGCGGCCACACTCCGTCTGCTCGACCGCCGCGCCACCCGCACCCCCTGGTCGTTCACCGGTGACCCGGTGCAACAACTGACGAAGTGGCGCAGGGAGTTGGGGGTGCGGGGCTGACATGCCGGGCCAGTGGTTCGACGACGTGACCAGAAGGGAGCCGGCCGCATGGTGGCACGGGCGACCGCGCACCGGAGGCCGTCCTCGGTGCCGGCGGCACGGGACAAGCTCGTCCGGCAGAGCCGGGGCGGCCACCGCCCTGGACGTGAGCAGGGCGCCGACCAGGGCGCTGAGGTGACCATGGCCTCGGCCCCGGCCTCTTCGAAGGCGTCGTAAGGCCGGCGAACAGGTGGCGGGGAAAGCCGCCCGCGGCCACCGTCAGGCGGACAGCAGGCCCCGGCCGAGCCAGTCCCTCGCGTCCCGCACGCCGGGCAGCGCAAAGAAGTAGCCGCCGCCCGTCGGGGAGATGTAGTCGACCAGGGGCTCGTCGATCAACCGGGTCTGCACGGCCTCGAACTGGCGCTTGACGTCCTGCTGGTAGCAGCAGAAGACCAGGCCCATGTCGAGGTTGCCCACCTTGTCCACGCCCCGGTCGTAGTTGTAGCCCCGGCGCAGGATGCGGGAGCTGTCGGTCTTCGCGGTGCGCGGGTTGGCCAGGCGGATGTGGGCGTCCAGCGGGATCGCGGTGCCGTGCGGATCCTTGACGTAGTTGGGGACGTCCGTCTCCCTGGCGCCGTCGAGCGGGGCGCCGGTGTCCTTGCGGCGGCCGAACATCTTCTCCTGCTCGGTCAGCGACACCCGGTCCCAGAACTCCACGAGCATCCGGATGATCCGGATCACCTGGTAGCTGCCGCCGGTGGCCCAGGCCGGCTCGCCCTGTCCGTCGCCGACCCAGATGAGTCTGTTCGTCTCACGGGCCGAGCCGACGTCGGGGTTGGCGATGCCGTCCTTGAAGCCGAGCAGGTTGCGCTGGGCGCCGGTGGGGCGCGGGGCGTTCTGGAAGCCGTCGATGCGCCACTTGATCTGCAGGGCGCCCCGGGTGTGCCGGGCGATGTCGCGCAGGGCGTGCAGCACGGTGTCCTGGCTGTCCGCGCACAGCTGGAGGGACAGGTCGCCGTGGCATTCGGCCGCGTCGAGGTTGTCGTTCGGGAACGTCCGCATCGGGGTGAGCCGGGCGGGCTTGGCCCTGGCGAGGCCGTAGCGGTCGTCGAAGAGGGAGGCGCCGACGCCGACGGTGACGGTCAGGGAGTCCGAGGGGACCTCGGGGCCGAGGATGCCGCTGTCGGAGGGCGGCGCGCCGACGCCCAGGTCGGTGGGGGTACCGCCGGAGGTGAGGAAACGGGCCCGCTCGGTGACGGTCCGCAGCAGGTCGGTCAGGCCCTTGCGGTCGTCGGCGATGACGTCGAAGGAGACGAAGGTGGCAGCGGCCGGGGCGGGCGTGACGATCCCGGCCTGGTGGGCGCCGTGGAAGGGGACCTTCGCGCCACTGTCGGCGCCCGTACCCTGGGCCCGGGCCGTACCGCCGCTCGCGCCGAGCGCGAAGCCTCCGCCGGCCAGCACCGCGCCCGCGGCCGACGCGCCCAGCGCGGTCCGCACGAAGGAGCGGCGGGCGGGGCCGGCGGGGCAGGCCGGCGTCTGGGCAGTGGACATCGAAGGGTTCCCTTCCAGGTGCGGCTCGGTGCTCATCAGGCGGACTTCCGGATCTCGAGGAGGTCCGGGACCGGGGCGAGGTCTTCCAGCAGCTGTCCGGTGGCGCCGTCGACGCGCTGCCGGTCGGCGGTGTCGAGCTGGTCGACGGGGGTCCAGTGGGTGCCGTCGTGGGCCGCGTCCAGGAGCTTTTGGAGCCGGGCGATGTCCGCGTCGGCCCTGGGGAGCAGCTCGGGTGCGCGGCTGGTCAGCAGCGGCTCGAGGACGGTGAGCAGCTCGCGGGTACCGCCGAGGTTGGCGTCGGCGGTGGCGAGGGTCGTGCCGCTGCCCTGGTCGGTGTCGCCGGTCAGCTCGAACTGGAGGGTGTTCTCCAGGATCTCGTGGGCGCGCAGCGGCAGGTCGCCGGGGTCGAAGGCCTGGGCGGGGAAGGCCTTCCGCAGGCCCGCGGCCGCGTCGGTGAGCTGCTGGGCGGGGGCCCTCAGGTCCTTGGCCGACTCGCCGTGCCACAGGCCGTACTCGACGCGCAGGAAGCCGGTGAAGTCCTTGTCCCGCACGCCGTTCACCAGTCCGTCGGGCCGCCCGTCGATCTTGCGGTCGAAGTCCTCGAAGGTGCCGTAGGCGGCGCCGAGGGAGGCGTAGGTGCGGTGGGCGGTCAGCCAGTCCGTGCGGGCCTTGTCGAGGTGGCCGCCCTCGATGTCGTCCTCGAGGGTGCGGGTCTGGGTGACGAGCGTTTCCAGTCCCTGTTGGACGTACGTCCTGTACGCCTTCAGGGGCGCGGTGAGGTCCTGCTCCGAGACGGGGACGACCGGCTTGGCCGCTCCCCCGCCGTTGACGCGCAGTGCCTTCGAGGTGACGGCCCTGCCGCCGGTGGGGACGCAGCGCCAGGCGTAGCTGCCGCCCGCCACGGTGGCGACCAGGTCGCGGGTGGTGCCGGGGGCCAGGCCCTCGATCTCGCCGTAGACCGCGCTGGTCGCCGGGTCGACGAGGTACACCTCGGAGGTCTTGCTGCCGGTGTTGTGCATCTGGAAGGTCTGCCGGCCGGGCTTGGGGGTGCTGAAGCCCCTGCCGCACTCGGTCTCGGAGACGGCGACGGTCTGGTCGCCCACGGGCTTGGGTCGGGCGAGGGCGACGACGAGACCGGCGAGCAGGGCGGGCAGGGCGACCACCGCGGCCGGGATCACCCAGGCGGGCCGGCGCCGCCGGGGGCGGGCCGCCTTCGGCTCGGGCGCGGGCCGCTCGGCGGCCTGCTTGGGCGCCGTGGCGCGGACCCCTCGCACGAACAGGGTCATCACTGCGACGAGGTAGAGGGCGTAGGCCACCACCTGCAGCCAGGTCATGGTGGGGGTCAGGTTGAACACGCCCTGGATCAGCGTGCTGTACCAGGACCCGGCGTCCACGCCGGCGGCCAGATCGACCGCGTAGGCGGTCTTCCCGGGGAGCACGCCGCCCTCCTGGAGGTCGCGCAGGCCGTAGCCGAGGACACCGGCCGCGATGACGATGAGGACGGCGCCGGTGGCGGTGAAGAACTTGGTCAGGTTGATCTTCAGGACCCGGCGGTACAGGCCCCAGCAGAGGCCGGCCGCGAGGACCAGGCCAGTGGCGGCGCCGGTGAGCGGGCCTGCCGACTCGCCGGCGGCGCGGGCGGTGGTCCACAGGAACAGGGCCGTCTCCAGGCCCTCACGGCCCACTGCGAGGAACGAGGTGAGGATCAGCATCCCGGTGCCCATGGCGAGGGCTCCGGTGACCTTTTCCTTCAGCTCGCCGGAGAGGTTGCGGGCGGAGCGGCGCATCCAGAACACCATGGCGGTGACGAACACGACGGCGATCACGCTGAGGGTGCCGCCGAAGGCTTCCTGGGCGGTCTGTGACAGGGAGGCGGCGGTGAAGGTGAGGATCGCGCCGAAGCTCATGGCCACGGCGATCGCGGCCAGGACGCCCGTCCACACCTGCGGCAACCGCGAGCGTGCCTCGGCCCGCACCAGGGTGGCGACGAGTATGGAGACGATGAGTCCGCCTTCGAGTCCCTCTCTCAGTCCGATCAGGAAACTCGGAAACGCGTCGTCCCACATGCCCTGCGGCCCTCCCAGTTAGTGAAGGCATGCCTTACCTTCGCGGACCATCATGACTACAGGGATGCAGTCGGCCGGTCATGAAGTGGCAATGGAAAGGCAAAGTCCGGGAACGATCCAGGGCCGTCGGTCGTCTGCAGTGCAGTAAGCCGTCTACAAATGTGTAGTCGGAAGTAGTCGAAGGAAGGCGTGCGGCGATGGCCACCCCCTCAGATCTGTCGTCGCAGCTCGCGGTCAACGTGCTCGACGCCCACTCCCTGCTGGCCGCCTTCGGCGTGCTCGGCGTCGCCGTGGTGTTGTTCGCGGAGACGGGCCTGCTGATCGGCTTCTTCCTGCCCGGCGACTCCCTGCTGTTCACCGCGGGTCTGCTGTGCTCGGGCGCCTCCGACCGCGGTGTGCACCTGTCACTCGGGCCGCTGCTCGTCGCGTCGGCCGTCGGTGCCCTCGCGGGCTCGCAGTGCGGGTATCTGCTGGGCCGCAAGGCGGGCGGGACGCTGCTCGCGCGCAGCCGGTCGGCCCGGCTGCACGAGGGAGCGCAGCGGGCCGAGGAGCTGCTGGAGCGGTACGGACACGCGAAGGCGATCGTGCTGGCCCGCTTCGTGCCGGTGGTGCGCACGGTGCTGAACCCGATGGCGGGCGCGCTCGGCGTGCCGATGCGCACGTTCACCCTCTGGCAGGTGGCCGGCGGGCTCGTGTGGAGCCTCGGCCTCACCCTCGCCGGCTACGCGCTGGGCTCGTCGATCCCGAACGTCGACAAGTACCTGCTGCCGGTGATCGCGCTGATCGTCGTCGTGTCGCTCATCCCGCTCGGCGCCGAGGTGCTGCGCTCCCGCAGGGCCGCCAGGGAGGCCCGCGGATGATCCTGGCACTCACCGGCTCGTCGGTCGACGGACCGCTCTACCGGGAGGTGGTGGACCTCGCCCACCGCTCCCCCGGCCCGCTGGACGGCGTCGTCACGGCGTGGTCCGCGTACGGGCTCGCGGTGGTCGCGCTGCTCATGGTCGCCGGCTGGTGGCGGGCCCGGCGGGCCGGCGCCACGGCGGCCCTGACGGCCCTGACGGCTCCGGTGGCCGTGCTGGTGGCCTTCGGCGTGGACGCCGGGCTCAAGCTGCTGGTGCGGGAGGACCGGCCCTGTCGCGGACTGCCGTTCCACACGCTGGAGGCCTGTCCGGCGCCGGGCGACTGGTCGTTCCCCAGCAACCACGCCGCGATCGCGGCCGCAGCCGCGGTCGCCCTCTTCTTCGTCTCCCGCCGGCTGGGGGCCGTCGCCGCCGTGTGCGCCGTGGCCATGGCGGCCTCCCGGGTCTGGGTGGGCGTCCACTATCCGCACGACGTCCTCGCGGGAGCCCTCGTCGGGGCCCTGGTCGCCTTCTTCGTGATGACCGTGCTCCGGCGCCGGCCGCAGGGCCTCGCAGAACGGTTGGCGACGACCCGGCTGCGTCCACTGCTGGTGTCATGAACCGCAAGGGCATCGCGGAACTGGCGGGCAGCGCCGCCCTCGGCGCCTGGGCGGCCTTCGCGGTGCTGGCGCTGGTCGTCTCCGGCCGGCACGGTGCCCCGTTCTTCCTGGACCGCTCGCTCCTGACCTGGTCCGTCGGCCACCGCTCGGCGACGACGGTGGCCCTGGCCCGCGGGCTGACCGCCACCGGCACCGGCGTCGTCCCGTACGCGATGGTCGTCCTCGCCGGGCTGCTCGTGGGCGGCACCCGGCGGCAGCGGCTGGTGACGGCACTGCTCGCCGCCGCCTGTCTCGCCACGGGCGAGGCCGCGCGGTACGGCGTCATGGAACTGGTCGGCCGGGCCCGTCCGCCCCACCAGGACTGGCAGACGCACGCCTCGGGCTGGGCGTTCCCGTCGGGGCACGCCACCACCTCGGCACTGACCGCCGGACTGGTGATCCTCGCGATGTGCGTACGAGCCCCGCGCGGCCGCGTCCCGCTGTGCCTGGCGGTGGCGTGCTGGGGAGCCGGGGTGGGCCTGACCCGGGTCTTCCTCGGCGTCCACTGGTTCACGGACGTGCTCGGCGGCTGGCTCTTCGCCGTCGGCTGGCTCGGCGTCTGGCTGTGCGCGGCGGCCTGGTGGCTGCCCACGCGCCTGATCACGGGTTCCGGCGAGCCGGATCCCCCACCCACCAGCGACACGGCCGATGCGCCGTTGGAGAAGCATGCGCCCCAAGATCCTGGTCGTCGAGGACGATCACGCCCTGCGTGACGTGCTGCGTCGCGGGCTGCACGACGAGGACTTCGACACGGTGACCGCCGCCGACGGCGCCACGGCGCTGCGGCTCGCGGCACCCGACGTGGCCGCCGCGGTGCTGGACGTCGGGCTGCCCGACGCGGACGGCCGGGACGTGTGTCAGGCGATGCGGGCGAACGGCTTTCTCGGTCCGGTCGTCTTCCTGACCGCGCGGGGCGGACTCGCGGACCGGTTGTCGGGTTTCTCGGCCGGCGGCGACGACTACCTGCTCAAGCCGTTCCACCTGGCCGAGCTGGCCGCCCGGCTGCGGGCCGCGCTCAGACGGGCCGCTCCCCCGCCGACGGCCGCCACCGCGGGCGGGCTCGTCCTGGACCCTGTCCGGCACAGCGCCGTGGTGAACGGCACCCGGATCGAACTGACCCCGACCGAGTTCCGGCTGCTGGCGGCCCTCACGGCGGCGGGCGGCGGCTTGGTGCGCCGCCGCGAGCTGGTCCGGGCGGGCTGGCCGGAGGGCGCGCAGGTCAGCGAGAACACGCTGGACCAGTACCTGACCCGGTTGCGGCGCAAGCTGCGCGCGACGGGCAGCGAGCTGACCATCGGCACCGCCCGCGGGATCGGCCACCGGCTCGCATGAGGGCACACGCGGTGCGGGAAGAGTCACCGGCTCGCATGCGGGCACACGCGGTGCGGGAACAGTCACCGGCTCGCATGCGGGCACACGCGGTGCGGGAACAGTCACCGGCTCGCATGCGGGCACACGCGGTGCGAGATCCGTATGAGACGGGTATGAGTGCCGCCCGTACGAGGTTCCCCGCCCCCGCGACGTTCGCCGCCCGTCTCGCGCCCCGCACCCTGCGCGGCCGGCTCTCGCTGGTCGCGTTGACCACGGCCGCCCTGCTGATGGTGATCCTCACGGTGGTCTTCAACACCGTGGTGCGCCACCGGCTCCAGCGGGAGGCCGACGACGAACTGCGCACCCGTGCGGCGGCCGTGGCCACCACCGTGGACACGCGCGGAGGACGGGTGCGGGTCCTGGAGACCGTCAACGACCGCCTCCTAGACATGAACGTGTGGATCTACGCCGGCGACCGGCTTCTCGAACAGCCGCCGTCCGGGGCCCGCACGGGCACCGTCACCCGCGCCGTCGGCGCCCTCGCCGCCGCGGGCAGGCGTGGCTGCGCCACCGTGGGCGGCCACCACCCGGTCCGGCTGTGCGCCGAGCCGGTGGCCGGGCACGGGACGACGGCCACCATCGTCACCGCGCTGGACCTGTCGCCGTACCGGAGTTCGGCGAAGACGTTGCTGCTGGGTTCGTTCGCGCTGGACGCGGGGATACTCGCCTGCACCTACGGACTGACCCGCCTCGCGGTCGGCCGGGCGCTGCGGCCGGTGCGCACGATGACACAGGAGGCGACCCAGTGGAGCGCCGTGGCCTCCGAGGAGCGCTTCGGCGGCCGGGGCCGGCCCGCCGAACTGGCCGCGCTCGGCGCCTCGCTCGACGCGCTGCTGGACCGGATCCGGGGGGTGCTGCGGCACGAGCGGCAGCTGACCGGTGAGCTGTCGCACGAGCTGCGCACCCCGCTGAGCAGGATAGTCGCGGAACTCGACTGGTGGCACTCGCGTCCCCGGTCGGAGGCGGAGACCCGGGCGACCCACGAGGTCGTCGCCGAGGCCGCCCGCTCGATGCGCGCGATCTGCGACACCCTGCTGGACGAGGCCCGCGGCGGCGTGCCCGCGGCCCCCGGCACGGCCGAGGTGCTGCCCGCCCTGCACCGGGTGGCGGCCTCCCTGGACGCCCCCGGCCCGCTGCGGGTCACCGTCACCGCCGACGGGACGCCGCTGCGGGCGGGTGTGCAGCCCGCGCTGCTGGAGCGGATCGTCAGCCCGCTGCTCGCCAACGCCGTGCGTTATGCCCGTACGACGGTCACGCTCACCGCCCGGCGGGTCGCGAACGGGATCCGGGTGGAGGTCACGGACGACGGGCCGGGCGTGCCCGAGTCGTTCCGGGACGAGCTGTTCCGGCCGGGCCGGCGGGCCGACCCGGGCGACGGACATGGCGGAGCGGGCCTCGGGCTGCCGCTCGCGCGGCGTCTGGCCCGCTCCGCCGGAGGCGACGTGTCCCACGATTGCGGGCACGCCCCGGGCGCCCGGTTCGTGGTCACGCTGCCCGCCGGATGAACGACCCGGCGCGAGCGCCGGGGAGCCTCGCG